>JAZUMZ010000023.1:0-5114 GCA_045603885.1 Bacteroidaceae bacterium
TTGGCTCACAGAACGACATGGCTACGATCCGACTTCGCAGGCACGGCGATGAGGTTTTCCACCGCGTTGCTGGCTGTCAGCCAGGGCGAATGCGTGATTACCGGCTCCGAGCGTATGAGGCAGAGGCCGGTGGGCGTGTTGGTGGATGCCCTCAACAAGCTGGGAGGGGATATTTCTTACGTCGGCAACGAGGGATTCCCGCCGCTGCGGATCAGGGGCAACACAAGCATGGAAGGAGGCGCGCTGTCGCTCAGGGGCGACGTAAGCTCGCAGTATGTGTCCGCGCTGCTTATGATCGGTCCCTGTATGAAAAACGGCCTCACACTGACGTTGACAGGTGACGTCATCTCACGACCTTATATAGACATGACTTTGGCTGTGATGCGCGATTTTGGAGCTGTGGCGGAGTGGCAGGGCGACAATGTCATCCGCGTGGAGCCAGGCGACTACCAACCTCGTCAGTTCACGGTGGAGAGCGACTGGAGCGCCGCAAGCTACTGGTATGAGATTGTGGCTCTGAGCGACGGTCAGCCGTGTGTGTTCATGCCCGACCTCTACATCGAGAGCCTGCAAGGCGACTCTGCCGTGGCTGATATCTTTGAGGAGCTGGGCGTGGAGACTCAGTTTTTGTGTACTGCCGACGACCGCTTCACGGTGAGACTCTCCAAGGGAGACGATGTGACAGACTTTTTCGAGTTTGATCTCAGCGGACAGCCCGATCTGGCCCAGACCGTGGTGGTCACATGCTGCATGATGGGAATACCGTTTCATCTCACCGGGCTCTCAACTCTGAGAATAAAGGAGACCGACCGCCTTTCCGCACTCCAGACGGAGTTGGGAAAGCTGGGGTTTGCTATCGAGGTGAGAGGCGACAGCGAGCTTTTGTGGGACGGAAATCGCAAGGCAATCGATGAGGAGCGGTTGGAGACTGTGGCCATCGACACCTATAAGGACCACCGAATGGCCATGGCTTTCGCACCGTGCGCCTTGAGGCTCCCGTTCCTGAATATGAACAACCCGGAGGTGGTCAGCAAGTCCTATCCCACGTATTGGGAGACCTTGGAGCGCGCCGGCTTCATGCTGAACCGTTAAAATATTTACTCAACTTTCACAAGTTATATATAATTGACTTACACATACATATAAAGTGCCAGAGGCACGCTCTTTCTTTCATTTCCTTTATTTGACCTTGGTCTTCCTCCTCCTTGCAAGGCATAGTCGAAATGAGTTTCGCCTCTGCTCTTGCTTCGTTCGTCGGTTCTGCGGGACAAAAAAAGAAAGCAAGGAAATTAACATACGAAACTTGAAAATATTTTTTTATGTTTTATCTCGTCATAGCACTCATAGCGTTAGGCCTCGTAGCCATGGCAGCGGGAATGATCCGCAACCACAGGATGCAGAGGAAACTGGAGAAGGGAGAGATTAAAGAGCTCCCGTCAATAGTACAGGCATCGGATATGGAATGTTGCGGACAGCACGAGGTGTGCGAGAAAGAGAGCCTGCTGGCGGCTATAAGCAAGGAGATAGAGTATTACAACGACGAGGAGCTGGACCGTTTCAGGGGCATGGCACCCGAAGACTATGGAGACGACGAGGAGGAAGAGTTCAGGGAGGTACTCTACACCATGCGTGACGACGAGGTGGCGGGATGGGTGAGAAGCCTACAGCTCAGAGGGGTGGAGCTGCCGCTCGGAGTAAGGGAGGAAGTGGTCATGATTGTGGGAGACAGAAGGGGCTGACGTAATAAAACCGCCCTTTCATCGTTATTACTATAGAAATATCCTATATGCGCTTAAGAAATAAGATTGTATTGTGGCTGTCGGCATTGCTGCTGACTGCGGCGTGTTCCACTAAGAAGAACACGCCGATGACGCGTCGTATCCAGGCGTTCAAGGCGCGGTACAACACCTATTTCAACGGTCATCAGGCATATCTCGAGGGAATCGACGCGCAGCGCAAAGGGAACAAGGACAACTACACAGAGATGATTCCCCTCTTTATGACCGCAAATAAGGGGACGGCGTCGATGGGCAAGGCAAATTTCGACCGCACTGTGGAGAAATGCCAGAAAACCATACGCCAGCACAGCATCACAGCCCGCCCCGAGTCAAAAGGCAACAAGCGCAAGACCGAGAAAGAGAAGATATGGCTCAGCCAGAAAGAGTACAACCCATTCCTCTACAGGGCGTGGTTTCTTATGGGTGAAGCCCAGTTCCACAAAGGTGAGTATATGGAGGCCGCATCCACATTCGCCTATATCCAGCGCCTGTATTTCAGCAAGCCCAACATCATTGCCCGCGCGCGCATTCTCGAAGCCAAATGCTATGCTGAGCTGAAGTGGTTTTATGAGGCCGAGGAGCTGCTCTCCAGAGCCGGACGCGACAGCATCCCCGACCGCCTGCTGCCAGTGCGCGACGGAATTCTCGCCGACTGCCAGATAGGGCAGGGGCAGTATGAGCAGGCGATACCCAACCTGAGAAACGCCATCCGCAAGGCACAGGGCTCATATCAGAAAGCCAGGATGTATTTCCTGCTCGGACAGCTCTACCATGCCACAGGCAAGAACCAGGAGGCGTATAAGGCCTTCAAGAAGGTGCTGGGGAAAAACCCGCCTTACGACCTGGCTCTCAACGCAAGGGTGAAGATGACGGAGGTGATGTCGGCGTCGGACAACAAGCGTATGATACGCAAGTTGAGAGGCATGGCGAGAAATCCGAAAAACAAGGAATATCTCGACCAGGTGTATTTCGCTATCGGAAACATCTACTTAGCCCAGAAAGACACACTCCATGCCATCTACGCCTACAAAGACGGTGTGGAGAAAAGCACCCGCAACGGCATAGAGAAAGGAGTGGTGTGGCTGCATCTCGGACAGCTTTATTGGGAGCGCGAGGAGTTTGTGAAAGCTAAAGACTGCTACTCCGGAGCGTTGGGGCTTTTCGACAAAGACCGCAAGGACTACAAGGCGGTCGATGAGCGTACGAAAGTGCTCGAGCAACTCTATCCCTACGCCTCTGCCGTTGAGCTTCAAGACAGTCTGCAGACATTGGCGCGAATGGATTCCGTCGAGCGGATGAAGGTGATACACCGGATTATTGAGGAGGTGAAGAAAAAAGAGAAGGAGGAGGCGAAGAAAGCGGCTGACGCGGCAAACTCAGCATCACAGCCGACCAACAACAACATAGCCAACAACCCTGCAGCAAACCAGGCGGCAGGAACTGCCGGCAACAAGAACGGCGGAGTGTGGTATTTCTATAATCCCTCTGCTGTGAGCGCCGGAATGGCAGAGTTCCAGAAGAACTGGGGAAAGCGTGAGCTGGCCGATGACTGGCGGCGGTCTAACAAGACTGTGTTGGCTGAGGAGGAAAACGGTGAGGAGAACAACGAGGAAAACGGTGAGGATTCCGACAACGGCGGTGACGGCGAGAATAGTGATAATACCTCTAACGGCAGCGGAAATGACGGAGGCGCCGAGGTTGGCGAAGGAGGCGAAGGCGCTAACGGAGAGCCGGCTGAGGAACTGAGTGAGGAGGAGAAGAAAGAGAGGGAGAAGCTGGCAGAGTATGAGAAAGACCCCCACCGCCCTGAGTACTACCTCAAGAGTATTCCTCTGACCGAGGAACAGATGGCTGCGTCCAACGCCGCGCTCGTAGAAGGACTTTTCAATTCGGGTGTGGTGTATAAAGACCGCATGGAGAATTTCGAGCTGGCGGAGAAGACCTTCAAGAGGGTGCTTACCGACTTCCCGGAGTATGAGCAGACCGGCGAGATATACTATAACCTCTTCCAGTTGTACTCACGACAGGGACTCAGCGACAATGCGGCGGTGTATAAGAACAAGCTGCTGGTGGAGTTCCCGGAAAACGAGCACTGCAAGGTGATTTCCGACTCGCTGTTCAACTACAAGGCGAGATACGGAATAGCAGAGGAAGACTCCATGTATCAGGATGTATATGAGCTGTATAAGAACAACAACTTCAGGGATGTGGTGGACCGTAGCCGCTTTGCGCTCGACCGTTATCCGGAGGGAGCCAACAACGCGCGCTTTATGTTCCTGCAGGCGATGAGCCAGCTGGAGTTGGGCAACCGCAACGACTTCCTGACAACCATGAAGGAAATCGTGGAGAAATATCCCAAGAGCACGGTCAGCGAGTTGGCTGGACTATATGTCAAAGGTGTGAAGGAGGGAAGGATTCTGACAAGCGGGAAGATGGAGATGGGCTCTGTGTGGGACCGCAGGGCGGGATTCCTTATGGAGGGAGACTCCACCCTTTCCGACACCCTCTTTACCGGTAAGAGAGACGACATACACCTGTTCGTCATAGCATACGAGAACAACAGCGTGAACGAGAACCAGCTGCTGTATGAGATCGCGCGGTACAACTTCCAGAATTTCCCTGTCAGGAATTTCGACATAAATATAGAGCGTGGCGACGGGATTGACATGCTGCAGGTGAGACCATTCCTCAACTATGACGAGGCGTATATATACCTGAAAAAGCTTTTGTCCGACGAGGAGATGGCATACAAGATGGAAGGTCTGAAGTGCTTTGTCGTGACCGACCACGACCTCGGGCTTATAATGCGTAAGGGGCTGAGTTTCACCGACTATTTCTATTTCTATGAGCAACTTTATACCGAGGAGAACCAACCTGAATATGACGAGGAGCTTCTCCATGAGCCGGTGAAGAAACAGGTGGAGGAAGAAGAGAAGAAAGACGAGAACGCGGAAGGTGACGCAGAGGGAGAGAGCGGGAAAACCGACACTGACTGGAATGTCGATTTCCAAGACGAGGACGACAACAGCGGTTCCGACAATTCCGATAATTTCAATAACTCCGATAACTTCAATAACTTCGATAACTCCGACGGAACTGATGTGCAAAACACCGAGGAGGAGCGGGGTGAGTATTTCGACGACTTTGATATAATCGACGCCCGTGAGGCGGAGCGTAAGGCCGAGGAACAGCGGCAGGCCGAGGAGATGCAACGCCGTGAGGCAGAGCGCATAAAGGCTGAGGAAGACCGTAAGGCCGAGGAAAGCCGTCGTGCCGAGGAAGCCCGCAAGAAGGCTGAGGAAGAGCAGGCTAAGGCTGCAGAGGAAGCCCGCAAGA
>JAZUMZ010000024.1:0-12768 GCA_045603885.1 Bacteroidaceae bacterium
TGAACACAGAGGCTGTGGGCACCGAGGGTGACGCCAACTATGTGCCTGCAAAGACCTTGGTAGATAAGAGCTGGCAGAGCTACATGCTCATCACCCCCGAACGCTCAGTTACAACCGGTGAGGGTAACACGGCTGTAACCACACAATATCACACCTTTATCGGGCAGATGTTCGGAGGCGGCAACGGTGAGTACACCTATCCCGAAAGCGCCGACACCAACGGCAAGTGGATTATAAAGGAGCAGAACAGCGACGTCGTGGTCAGCTCATTCGACTTCCAGCCGGTCAAGCCCATCGTTGACAAGACCTACCTCCAAGTGAACGGCGGCACCTACGGCTACGTCTTCGCCGGCGGCAACGCCGCCACGGTGACCCAGTCGGCTGTAATCAGCATCAACAACTCCAGCGAGGTGACCCACAGCACCGACGCCCTCGCAGTGAGCAACTACACAGACATTCTCAACTTAAACACCGATGATCTGAACAATCCCGTTGACACACGTCTGTTAGCCATGAAGCTGAACCTCAGCACCTTCAACAACAATTTCCACTTTATCAACGTGTTCGGCGGCAACAACAAAGCCGATATGTCCATACGCCCCGTCTGGAACATCCACAAGGGCAGCATCCACAACCTCTACAGTGGAGGAAACGAGGGGCGTATGACCCATAACGAGGGTATTCTGCTGGAAATCGAGGAGACCTCCGAGATTATAGTTGACAATGTTTACGGCGGCTGCCGCAAGTCCGACGTTCGTCCGCTCTTCCCTTCCGGCGAGGATGTTCCCACCCTGTCCATCCAGCTCTCCGACACGACCTACAAGTTCCCGAGGGGATTCTCCGCCCGTGTGCTGGTACGTGGTGGAGACGTGAATAACGTCTATGGCGGCAACGACATCAGCGGCAACGTATGGGGCGGCAATGCCGTGGGTATCTACACCTGCATCAGAGGCAGTGTCTATGGCGGCGGCAACGGTTCCTATGCCTATACCGACAACCCCGACTTGAAGAACGACATCATCTGGGGCGACTTCTACTACAACCCCGACGAGGTGCTGGCCAAAGCCGGCCTCACCGCCTCATCCGAAAAGCTGAAGTCGGTGGAGGCCCTCAATGCGTTCCGGCCCAACTCCGAGCAGATATCTATCCGTCTCTACGGAAAGGACGAGAACCATCTTACGGTCGTCGGCAAAAACCTCTTCATCGGCGGCAACAGCGCGACGGTGAAGCCGCAGAGCTCAAACCCGATTGAGAACCCCCAGGTACACCTTAAGATCGGCTCCTACTCGGAGGCCGACTACGTGTATTTCGGAAACAACGGCGAGCAGATGGTCGATGCCAGTTTCAACGGCGTGCTGGTACGCTATGCCGGAGGTGTATATCGCGATAACAAGAGTTATTGTGACTTCAGTTCCCTCGACCTTACCGATGAGGATATTTTCGCCAAATATATGGAGGGCTGCGCGATGTATCAGATTCCAAGCGTGGTGTTTGACAGCAAGAAGGAGGGCGACCCCGACGACTATAAGGACTTTACCGCCATATACGGATCCATATACGGAGGCGGAAACCGTGGAAGCATGATTCTTAAGGGCACCGAGACCCTCAACTTCACCCACCATATCATTGTTTACGACAAATTGGTCGGCGGCTGCAACAACGCTAACATACCCGAGCAATTCCAAACTGTAGGCACAACACCTAACCAAAAGGTCAACGCAAGCTTCGAAGGCGGCATCATGACCGCCGACGCCAACGGCAACATATCCCTGGGACCCACAGTAGGGGATATAAACACCCCCATCCCCGACAAGCTGGTGCTCAACCTCTCCGGTGTGAACATTTTACCTATGCGCTGGAAAACATGGAGGGACGCTAATTACGAAACCATTTATAACGCCGACGGCTCTCCAAAATATCTGTTCACCGACGAGGAAGGTATCAATGAATACCACAGCTACCAGCTTGAGTGGAACACCATAGACGTGCGCACAGGAAAGGAAATCCCTCCTGTCGATACCATCGCTACCGGTGGCGTAAGCACCGTAGATGACCTCTACCGCCGTCTAAAGGGAGGCAATGTCTATGGCGGCTGCTACCAGTCGGGACATGTTGACGGCAACGTGGTCATCAACATCAACGGCACCATCCACAACCGTTGGGATATCTTCGACAAGGTTACTGAGGACGAGGGCGAGGCAAAGCTCTACGAGAACGACACCTACCATATCGAGGAACGCCACTCCAGCGTGATTCTCGACGAGCAGGGAATGGACGTGCTCGGTACCGCCCTGAACGTGTTCGGAGGCGGATATGGCGAGGACAGCGAGATATGGGGCAGCACCACCATAAACATGAACCGCGGCTATTCCTTCCAGATTTTCGGAGGCGGGGAGCACGGAGCCGTGGGCAAGGGTGTGCGCAACGCCAGCACCGGCAAGCTGGAATACAACACCTACGACCCCCGATTCAGCACCACCATAAACATGAACGGTCCTATCGCCGGCGTGAGACGGGGTGACCCGGCCGACAAGGACTACATGGCATCCACCGAGTTTATCTACGGAGGAGGCTTCGAGGGCACCGTCATAGGCGACACCCGCGTCTATCTTGGCAACGGACGTATATTCAACAGCTTCGCGGGATCATGTAACGCCGATATCCTCGGACACACCGAGACCTACATAGGCCTGAACTCCTCCATGGAGGAAGGCTTCCCATGGGTTCGCGACCATGTCTATGGCGGCAACGACCTTGGCGGCCGCATCCTCGGAAGCAAGGACTTCACCAGCCGCATACGCGAGGATGTGAGCGGCATCAAGTCAAAGCTGAGAGGAAGCACCGTGGCATCCGCCTATACCGAGTATGTCCAGGGACGTGTTGAGTACATCTTCGGCGGTCACTATGGCGACTACGACTATACCGACCCCTTGTACAAAGAGTATTTCTACGAGCAGGGCGGCACCGGCACTACCGACGCAAACATCGGTACCGCACGCCCCGGTTACTACAAGCCATTTCTTGACAACGCCTTTGTGAATTTCCGGCCCAACGGTTTTTCCGAGAACATCGTCCAGCGCATCTACGGGGCGGGACAGGGACACACTGCCGGCATCGGCATCAACGAGATGCAAGACCGCAGCTACGTGCTGATAGACTGCCCGGACAGCATAGAGCATAACTTTGAGGACATGTCGGTATTCGGAGCCGGCTCATGGAGCGGTGTGGGAATGAGAGCCATCTATAACACTGCCAAAGCTGCGATTGCCGAATCCGCCACAGCCACGGCAGCAGCCGACCGCGGCAATTTCAGCGCCACCATCGACCTGTTCAGAGGTAAAATCAAAAACGTCTATGGAGCCAGCTTTAACGAGGGTGTGACAAGGCGCACGGAAATCAACGTGCCCACCGGCTCCACCATCAGGGTAGAGAATATCTTCGGCGGTGCCTACGGCAACAGCACATTCCTTCCCTGCGACGTTTATGAGTCCAACGTGAACTTCGGCAGCAGCAGCGCGTTTGTCACCGGAGCCATATACGGAGGCAACAACAACGAGCGCCGCACGCTATACGGCCACGTGAACATCACAGCTCCTGTCCACTCCAGTCCTGCCAACCTCAACTACATGTCCACTGTCTATGGAGCCGGTTTGGGATCCAACACCTGGAACGAATACACAGAGGTGAATCTCGAGAACGGAGCCGTGGTATATGAGGTCTATGGCGGAGGTAGGGAAGGCAAGGTACAGAACGCAGAGAGCATCCAGAAAATCATCAACACCAACAAGTTCATGCCTTCAACAGGCTCCTTCACGGACGCCGACCGAAAGGCCGCCTGGCTGTTAGGCAGCGACTACGACCCGGCATCCCTCCCCGTCAATGATGCAAACAGCACCGCCTACGTGGACAACCTTAAGACCAACTTGAGCAATCCGCTTACTCGCACTGCCAGGATGGACGACCGCGAGACAAAGACCTACAAATACAACACCAACGTGCTGATCAAGGAAGGCGCCACGGTGGTGGGCTATGCCTACGGCGGCGGCCTTGGAAAAGACGCTTACATTGCAGGCAGCACCTACATCGCGCTTTTGGGCGGCACTGTGAAGAAGGACATATACGCCGCCGGAACGAGCGGAAGTGTTGAGGACCAGCACGCAGCCAAGACATTCATAGCCAGCGCCAACGCCTACATCGAGGGAGGCACCGCGCGTAACGTTTACGGAGGTGGATGGAAAGGCAGCGTGGGACATCACGACGGAGTGTGGCTGGTACGCAAGGACAAGAACGGCATGGACGAAGACTATATTGTTTACGGCACAGACATGACCCACGACATCGACGGTGAGACACACGTTGTAATAGGAAAACTTGACGGCACCAGCTTCATCGACGGTATTCCTGCAATCGAGCGAAACGCCTACGGAGGCGGTGAGGGCGGCGCGGTATTCGGCACCTCGCATATCACCCTCAACAAAGGCTATGTGGGCTACCGATATATGCCTGCCACCAACACCTACGAAGAGAAGATTGACGACGAGACATGGGAAGACGGTGTCGGCGCCAACCGCCTCCACGACAGCGGATGCATCTTCGGAGGAGGATATGTCGATAACAGCAGCGTCGATATAACCAACGTGAAAATGTATGGAGGACATGTGCGTAACGCCCTCTTCGGAGGAGGCGAGATCGCCGCAATCGGCCGCGGCACCGTCACACCCGGCACGTCGGGCAACACGGTGGATATCCACCGGGCGGGAAGAACCAGCCTCGAGCTCTATGGCGGAAATGTTGACCGCAATGTCTTCGGAGGAGGACGAGGCTACAACAACCTGGGTGAGCACGGCTCCCTGAACTCCGACGGCTATGTGTTCGGTCATACAGAGGTACATATCCACGGAGGAGAGATAGGCACCGACGACGGAGTGGCAAAAGAATACGGCAACGTGTTCGGAGGAGGCGACATAGGATATGTCTATGGCGCATACTACGACAAGAACGGAAACCTGTGCCGGTCCATGAAATCGGGTAAGCGATACGAAGGAGGAGACGAAGGCTACTACTACCGATACAACGGCACGGAATACACAGATGATACGAAATTCACAGATGAAAATGACATTGAATTGACAGGGGGAGCCGAGAAGGTCAAGACCGAGGACTGCCGCGTGCTGGTGGAGCCCCACTGCCGTGTGCTTTCACCAGTGACATTAGACAGGGAATATACCGAAGGTGAATATGTTCCCACATCGCAGCTCAACACAATGCAAACCAAGGGCGGAGACGCACGATGGGCATCGCTCGACCCCGCCGGAATCATAATCCACAACGCCGTGTTCGCCGGTGGAAACACCTCTTCAGGCTCGGCGTCGGTCTATGCCAACACCACGACCGTGTTCGGAAACGCAACGGCGTCTATCCACGATGTATATCACCGAGACCTCATCACCCTCGGCACAGGACATGTGGGAGGACTCTACGGCGACGGCAACCTGACATTAGTGGACGGATACCGCGGACTGAACATCACCAACTACGGAACCGACTATTACAGCATCAAGGAAGAAATCACATTAGATGAGTATCGTGCCCTGCCCGCACGCGAGGCAGCCTACTATGAGCTCAAATACAAATGTATCAAGACCTGTACTGACGACGACGGAACGACTTACACTCCCGCCGAGGAGGGTAATGCTAACTCTAAGGCGTCAACCCTGACAGCCGATGATATCATTGCGCTTTTCAAGAACGGCACAAACACACCAAACATGATTATCGACGGCAAGCCAAACAATGAATACTGGACTGAGAACGGAGTGCTGCCCGTCTATGCCGGGCGCCCGATGAACACCATCCAGCGAGCAGACTTCTGCGGTGTGTGGGGAAGCCGAATGGTCATGCAGGGTGCGCAGGACCGTGTGCCTGAGGTTGTGGACTACACAAACTACACCATCAACCGTGTGAGGGAGGTGTCGCTCAACAAGAAAATATCAACAGCAGGCGACGCGACAGGCTCAAGCGGCTATCAGCACGGAAACTACTTCGGTATCTACAACATAGTGAACCACCTCGGAGCACTGACCAGCGACGTCGATTTCGGCGATGAGGGTACCGGCGCAGCCCAAGGAGACGTGGGCACGGGAGATGTGCGCACCACCGACAATAACCGGTCTGATTACGACCCGGAATATACCGGCCAGACCTTCTTCGGATGGAAGAAATCCCACATCAAAGACCGTATGCGCAACAACGGCAACAGCCACAACAAGGTTGCCTTGGCATCGGGCGTGTACCTTGAGCTGACCACAGAGAAGAGCACCGGCACCGGACTGCGTGAGAAAGACTGGGGCTACATCACCGGAGTCGTTGAGCTGGACCTCATCAACGTACAGCCAGGCGTAGGAGGAGGATTCGTCTATGCCAAGAACGTGCACGGCAAACGGACTGCCACAGGTAAGCAACACACCACCATCACCGACCTCAACCGCGGCGCGGTGAGCAAAGACCAGTTCACCTACTCCACCGACGACAGCGACAAAGACGAATGGCAGACATCAGGCAACTTCGTACACAGCACCCTGACCATCATCGACGAATGTTACAATATCAGCGGCAAATACAAGGGCAGCGAGGAAGAGGCGGTACCGGCACACTACTGGTTCATCAAGGGAAGCGTATATGTATATGACCAATATATATCTGCCTACACCGGCGTTCCAAACGCCTACAGCGAGAAGGTTGAGATCCCGCTCATCATCGCAGCCGCCTCACACGGCACAATGAAACTGCTCAACATCCAGCCCAACCGCTATGCATTCTGGAAATCAGACAATAACGAGCTTGCCTCCGACGGAAAACTCGTAATCAACGATGTCACATACGAGAAGAACGATCCTATCAACTTCTGGGACTGGTCGCTCATGAGCGCAAACGAGCGTAAACTCTTCGAGGCAGAGACCTACGTGGTCAAGGAGGACTGCTGGGTAGGAGCAAGCGAGACCCTGTACAAGGCAGGCACAGTGCTGAAAAAGTCTGACTACGACACCTTGAAGGCCGCCAACCCCACAGTCAAAATCCTGTCTGACGACGGTGTGACAAAGACCGACGCCGACTTCGGATTTGTGTTCCGGTCGAGCAACAACCTGAGCCACGACACAGGCTATATCCTCACCTACGAGGTGAACAACCCCAAGTACTGGAACACCTGGTACACGAAGTTCGACAGCAGCACACAAGAAAAACTGAGCACAGACACTTATGCCAACCAAAACGGCTACAACAACGGACCCACCTACCGCCTCAAAGACGAAATCGCAGCCTCCGTGCTCGGACAGAGGGATTATAATGTGAGCAACTTAATATCCAAAGATGTATTTGACACCTACAAGGCTATAACGGATGACCCGGCCAAGGCAGAAGCCCTCCCCGCAGGCCAGGCAGAGTTCGAGGGAGCTTATATCGTCACAGAGACAGTGACCTACAACGAGGGTTCCAGCGAGCGCCACCTCTATCGCGGCTCTGTGGTGTCTGCCACTGAGGCAGCAACCTCCGCCTTGTCGGGGAAGGCGGCACCAGCCTATATATGCACCCACACGATACAGCTCGGACCCACCGACTACATCTACCTGAACACACGTATGACAGAGTCGGAGAGACAAGCCTACCTCACCCAATATGACAGCAACACAACACTGAGAAAGCAGATAGCTGAGAATATCGTCCCGGCATACTATTGCACCACTGCCGGTCTCTATGGAGGTGACTACTACGAGGGAGGAAAGAACTACCGCGGGCTGGAAGCATGGTGCTCCATGTCGGATGAAGACCGCCAGAAGTTCACGTTCAACTACGACGCACTCGACCTGCTCATCGATCCTACATACAGCGGGAGCATTAACCCGACGAGCATGGCACAATACGACGGAACGACTTCCAATCCGGCAGGATATTCCGAGACCAAGCCAGTAGATTACACCGCCTCATACGAAGGCACCACCAACTTGACCCTCTCTACCGCCGTCTCCGTCATAGGCAAATCGGGAACATTCACCACCCTGACGAAAGGCGATGAGCTGAGACGCGAGGAGTTCGAGAGAATCCCCAACGAGAGACGCCACTATTCGGGCATCAGTGTCACCGACGAATTGGATTACTATATAGTGAACACACCTTTCCAGATAGGAAACACGCCATACGCCGTCGGAACCATACTCTCCGCAGATGCCTACAACAACCTGAGCGACAAATCACCGGTGACAAAACTCACCTTCACAGAAGACGACAAGAACAAAAAGTTCTTCTTCTGCCGAGAGCAATATGTGGTTGGCACAGCCGACGAGGGTGGCCAGAGCGTGACCAATTACGCCACCGTTACAAGCACAGTGCCTGTGACCGGTACATACAACTCTGGCGAAACGGTTCCCATTGGCCTTGTAATCGATGAGACAACATACAACAACCTTATCAACAAACAGGCGGAATTCACCATCCACGGAATCTCACCCACTGAGACCACCACTCTGTATGTGAGCCGCAACTCCGACATCTTCGACCTCTCTACAGAGAAAATCATCACCGTCATCTACCAGTATGACTACGAGGAGAGCGACGCACAGGGCAACATCACCCCGGTGACAGAGCGACACGTGGTTAATATCCACATACAGTTCAAGAGCGGAATTCCGACTGTGGAGGACATCAAGGCGCCACAGATCATCATACCGGGCACTACAGTGAGCCTCATTGAGCCGTTCGTCACACCGGGAGCCTACGAGGTGAGTGGCGGTGGATGGGAGCTGTTTGAGAAGAGAAGCGACGCCGAGAGCCACACCAACGGTATTGACTACACACCTAACACAGATCCGCTCTATTGGTACCAGAACGGGTATTACGTGGCATACTACGCGAAGACATATCTCGGCAAGACCTACTCCAACGCAGTGAACGTCAGTGTCGCCAACTACCACGACCTCAAGCGCGTGATGGACGACAAGGAGAATCATTACTTCATAGACAACCTCAATGTGGACCGCGAGCCGAAGATTTACATCAACGACTACAGCAAAGACAACGTAAGCGGCATACAGCTCTTTAAGAACCTTATCGACCTGACCCACGTCGTCAACCAAGACGCAGAAGGAAATCCTGTCGCCATCAGCGGAGGAGCACTCGACGGACACTTGCCGCTCGACCTCACCCACACCGAGAAACCCATGCGAGGCGGCGACTATCTGGAGTTCTTCCTCCAGGCCGACCAAAGCCTGCCAGACGGCACCACCTGGACACCGGTAGCCAACGATGACAACACTTGCTTCAACGGGCGATTCCACGGCGACGGACACACCATCAGCGGTCTGGACCACTCGCTGTTCAACCACCTCTGCGGCGACGTCTATAACCTGGGTGTCACCGGCACATTCACTGGAGCCGGCATAGCCGAGACCGGCGAGGGATATATGGAGAACTGCTGGACCTACACGACGAGCACGAAGGCCAAGACATCGAAGCCCGTGTTCGGTAACCCGACCATCACGCCCGCTGACCAATCGACACGCCCCGTACGCATGGTCAACTGCTACTACTTAGAGGACGACAACGCGGCAACGACCGCCGCCACCGACGACAACACGAAATTCCAGGCGTACACCAACCACACCGGCACCTACGGCACTCCGACCCGCAAGCCTGAGCAGTCGTTCTACAACGGCGAGGTGACCTACGACCTCAACGGATTCTACCTCAACAAGCGGTTCTACGACAGCGGCTCCGCAGCGGCCACCACGGCACTGGGAAGCACTCCAAAGGAATATAAATTCTACAAGCTGAACACCGACGGCTCGATTCCATACGACACAAATACCGAAACCACGGTTACAGCCACAGGATATTATCCTGAGTACGACAGCGACAACGTACAATACGGCAACATAGGCTATGTGGAATCACGCTTCGAGGACGGCGACTTCATATATGCGGGCGGAACCATACCCGAAAGCGCCAACGAGCGTCTGCACGTAGAGAGCGGAACCAGTGCATACTACCCCATCTGGCCCGACGACTACATCTTCTTCGGACAGATCCTGAGCTACGGCCACGAGAACACACGTCCACACCAGCCGCTGCCTTCGACTATCAACAAGTCGGGCGGACGACTGGCAACGGCGGCCGCAAGCATCAACCGGGTATATAGGGCTCCGGCCTATTTCCGCTCGAAAGAGATGAGCATTGCCCACTACAACCCCTATGCGATATTCGCACACAAGTCAGCAGACAACTCGCATACCGCATACCCGTTCATGACCGCCATCGACTTCACGGGATATTCCGACCCCGCCTGGACACGTGGCACCGTGAACCTTGCGGGAACAAGCGGAAACCAGGCCTTCTACCCGCCTCTATTAGACAACGACGGAATCACACGATTCCGCAACATAGACCTGACAAGCAACCTGCTCGTTTACACACATGCCGCCACAGGCACTGCCACAGACGCGAAGTCGAAGACTTTCTCGTCGGTAAACACCGCACTCAACGAGCCTGTCTATAACGAGACAAACACCAACTACCGCAACGTGGCTGAGCAAGACGCGGGAAGCGTACACGGACACCATGTAGTTCTGGGAACCGGCGGATACACAGCCCGTAAGGATCAGCTCCTCGTTGACAAATACGACTTCAACGCACCGATTGAATACACCTTCGCAAGCGGCAAACGGATGTTCTACCAGCGCAACCCCGACACCTTCGTCGAGACCACCGTCAGCGGGACACCTGCCGTGCGCACAACCACGGGCTGGGAAGGTGTCAGTCTGCCTTTCTCGGCAGAGCTCGTCACGACACAGCAGAAGGGTGAGATTACCCACTTCTACAGCAACAGCGAGGAGAGCAAGAACGACACCCACACCAAGCTGGGACACGAGTACTGGCTGCGAGGATTCGCTGACGGCGGCAACGTGTCGCCTACCGACGCAAACGTGTATGTGGCGAAGTTCGTCTATCCTGACTCACCGGCGGCAAACACCACGCTGACTGGATTCCCCGAGGCAGACTGGAGCTCCTACAAGGACAAGAATTACACCAACACCTTCCTCTGGGACTACTACTACTCATTCAGCTCACGGCGCGACCGCAACACCGACAAATACCAAGAGTATTACAAGACCGCGCACACCCATGACTCGTATGCCTACGCCACCGCGGCCACTCCTTACATCATCGGACTGCCAAGCGACTACTACTACGAGTTTGACCTGAGCGGCAATTTCAAGCCCGTCAACACCTTCCAGGATGTATCGAGGCTGGATCCGCAGGTCATCACCTTCGTGTCGGCACCGGGAACTACCATCAAAGTGAGCGACGACGAGCTGGCAACGGCTGCGACGGCTAACACCCACGACAGCTACACATTCAGGGCCAACTACCTGGGCAAGACGGTTGACCCTGCGGCAGGCACAACCGGCTACTACACACTGAAAGACGACGGAGGCAGCTACCTGAAAGCGACCGCAGCCACGGCAACAGTGCCGTTCCGCCCGTATTTCACATATACCGACCCCGGAAGCAACCCGGCAAACAGAAGGGCTGCCAACGAGATTCAGTTCTCCAACATCAGCAGCACAATCGGAGGAGGCGAGGACCAGCATGATGAACTCGCCGCAGACACCGACGGACGCATCATCGTCAAGGGCAAGCGCGGACTTATCATCGTCAAATCGACCCTCAACAGCGACACGACCGTGAGCATCGTCAGCGCCTCGGGTATCGTCATCAGGACATTCGACATCGCTCCTGGTGCCACTGTCGAGACCGAGGTCGTATCAGGCGTGTATATCGTGAACAAAGAAAAGATTTACATCAAATAGGAAGCATGCAGACCATCAACATGAACCAACGCTGCCAAAGGCACGACTACAACATGCCGGGCATCTACCACATCACAATGAAGGTGGCGGATGACCTGGGGCAGCCGTTGGGACATGTGGCTGGAGACCCGTCCAAGCAAGAGGGAGAGCCCGACGCGCCACACGTGGTGCTGACGGCAGCCGGGGAAATCGTGGAGCAGGAACTGCTGAACAGCATCCACGCCCACTACCCCATGATGGAGATACAGGACTATGTCATTATGCCGGAGCATATCCATTTCATCATTGAGGCTCACAGCCCCATCCGCACCAAGAGCGGAAATGAGAGCACGCTCGGGCAGGTGATAGCAGGCTTCAAAAAAGGCTGCAACCGCCGATTCTGGGAAATTACCGGGCAAAGCAGCCAGCTCCAAAGCGGAAGCCTCCAAAGCGAAAACGGGCAAAAAGGGAACGGGCAAAACGGAAACCATCAGGGCAAACCTGATGGAACCAACAGCAATGAGACTTTCGGAAAAGAAAAAACAAGCGGCGGCAAAGAAGCTCCAAGCGGCGGCAAAGAAGCTTTCGGCAAAGAAGCCGGGAGCCATCAGGGAAAACCTGATGGAACCAACAGCAATGAGGCTTTCGGGAAAGAAGAACCAAGCAGCGGCAAAGAGGCCTCAAGCAGCAAAGAGGACGGCAGGGTTGGTTGCCCGGCGGTTTTCCCGCCGGCATCCGTTGCTTCCGCCCAGCGGTGGAAGGTGCCGTCAAAAGCCAGCTCAGGCCGCGCGCCCCTCTTCGCCCATGGCTTCACCGATGTGATGCCCCTGCGAAAAGGGCAGCTGGCTCAGCAGCGCACCTATATCCGAAACAACCCGCGAACCCGCCTGCTTCGCGACAGCCACCGCGAGTGGCTCTACGCCCGTCG
>JAZUMZ010000025.1:0-9045 GCA_045603885.1 Bacteroidaceae bacterium
ATATTCTCGGTTGTAACCCCGATGTTTCCTTTTTGCATAATGCTTTTTTCTTTATTTAATTTATTATTGATTCAACATTTCGGATATGTAGAAACAAAAAAAATGCCAGAGATGTTTTCTCTGACATTTTGACATGCTATTGAATAACTCTTAATTCATCTTTTTCGGGATGCTTGTCGATACAGATGGGGGAGCCAACGGGGATGGTGCCATCTACAAGAAGTTCGGAGAGAAGGTCTTCCACATACGTCTGTACGGCACGCTTCAACGGACGGGCAGCAAATTGGACATCATAGCCCTTGTCGGCCAGCAATTCACAAGCAGCTTCAGTAAGTGTAAGCTGATAACCAAGTCCTTCCATACGCTTGTAAAGACCTTGAAGTTCAATATCGACAATACGGCGGATAGCCGGCTTGTCCAACTGGTCGAAGGTGATGATTTCGTCCACACGATTGAGGAATTCGGGCGAGAAGTGTTTGTTCAATGCCTTCTGTATAACACTGCGCGACACCTCTTTGTCGTCCTTTATGTGGGCCGTGAATCCCACACCCTTGCCAAAGTCTTTCAATTGGCGGGTACCAACGTTGGAGGTCATGATGATGATGGTATTCTTGAAATCTACGGTGCGGCCATAGCTATCGGTCAGGCGCCCTTCGTCCATCACCTGAAGGAGCATGTTGAACACCTCACTATGCGCCTTCTCTATTTCATCGAAAAGCACAATGGAGTAAGGTTTACGACGCACCTTTTCGGTCAGTTGTCCACCTTCCTCATAGCCGACGTATCCCGGAGGAGCACCCACTAATCGGCTAACGGCGTGTTTTTCCATATATTCGCTCATATCCACACGGATGAGAGCATCAGGCGAGCCGAACATATATTGCGCCAACTCCTTCACCAACAGGGTTTTTCCAACACCCGTAGGACCTAAGAACATGAACGTACCGATGGGGCGGTTGGGATCCTTCAACCCCACACGACTACGCAAGATGGCCTTCACCAGCTTCTCTACGGCGGCGTCTTGGGCAATGACTTTCGACATCAGCCCTTCCTTCATCCCCTTCAACTTGGCACCTTCGGCTTGATCCATGCGTTGTACGGGGATGCCCGACATCATGGATACTACACCGGCAATATCCTCTTCGTCAACCACTTGCGGAGTCTCTTTCTGTTGTTTTTCCAGCTCTTTCTTCTGCAACTCCAGTTCCTCTTCCATACGACGCACTTTATCGCGGAAACTGGCAGCTAACTCATAGTTCTGTTGTTTTACGGCCTGATTCTTCTGCTCCTTCAATTGTTCGATGAGTTTCTCCTGTTCTTCAATCTCTTTGGGCACACTTATATTGATAAGGTGTACGCGTGAGCCGGCTTCGTCCATTACATCAATGGCTTTGTCGGGGAAACTACGGTCTGTCAGATAACGCTCTGCCAATTTGACACATGCTTCGATGGCTTCGGGAGTGAAGCGCACATTGTGATGCTCCTCGTAGCGGTCTTTGATATTTTGGAGAATCTGCAACGTCTCTTCGGGCGTAGAAGGCTCTACAAGAACCTTTTGGAAGCGACGCTCAAGGGCACCGTCCTTTTCAATGCTCTTGCGGTATTCGTCAAGCGTAGTGGCACCGATGCACTGTATTTCGCCACGCGACAATGCAGGTTTCAGCATATTGGCTGCATCCATCGAACCGGGCGCAGAGCCGGCCCCCACAATGGTGTGAATCTCGTCGATGAAGAGAATGACATCAGGGTTCTTTTGTAATTCGCTGAGGATGGCACGGATACGCTCTTCAAACTGGCCTCGATACTTGGTGCCAGCCACTACGGCCGTCATGTCCAACGCCACCAGACGCTTGTCGAAAAGCAAGCGTGACACTTTGCGTTGTACGATGCGAAGAGCAAGTCCCTCAACGATAGCCGATTTACCCACACCCGGCTCGCCAATGAGCACAGGATTGTTCTTCTTCCGTCGGCTCAAGATTTGCGCCAAGCGCTCAATCTCCTTCTCGCGTCCCACCACTGGGTCGAGTTTCCCTTCAGCAGCAGCACGCGTCATATCTACGCCGAAACTATCGATGACAGGCGTATCGTGCGCACTCTTAGGCTGTTGCGTAGCCGTAGCCTGCGCTTGCTGGCGTTCGTTGCCTCCCGTAGGTTCGGGTGCATATCCCAAACTATCGTCCTCGTCGTCCTCGTCATCAAGGCCAAAGCCCTGTCGCGGCGCACTCTTTCCTGAGAGCTGGCCGTATGCCGACTGGTAATTCACTCTGTTATCTTTCAATATTTTAGCTACCATATTATTTCCTTCCTTTAACATAGCCAACAATACATGTTCCGTATCCACTTCGTCCTTGCGTTGGAAACGGGCTTCCAACACACTAAGTCTTAACAATCGAGCGGCCTCTTCGTTCAAAATCAATTCGTCTGCCGCCCGCGAAGCCATCCCTGGGAAAGCGCTTTCAGCAACGTCTGTACGGCGACTCACCAGCTCCTGTTCAATGCAACGCTTGACGTGCATCAGGTCAACTGACAGGCCGTTCAGCATTTCAATAGCTTTTCCATCCCCTTTACGGATCATCCCCAACAACAGATGCCCAGGTTCAATGGTGCTCATTTGCAGGCGGATAGCCTCTTCACGGCTATAAGCCAAGACTTCTGACATTTCTCGTGAAATCTGATTGTTCATATCCTATAATTCTCTTTCGCAAAACTCTTTCGGGTGCAAATATACGCATAAAAAAGCGCCTTGTCAACCCCTTGACTCCTTTTTAACAACAAAACGTATGCCAAAGTAGGGGAGTAATGGAAAAGATTTCATATCTGCCATCCTCTTTTTTTCCAGACGAGAAAAAAATTTTTCTCAGGTAAGGAAAAAAGCAAAAGCAGGTAAAGAAGAATTTCAAACCTCGAAATCTCCAACATTCATCCCAAGGATGAAGCCACATCATCCCTGGGATGAAATAGCCTTATCCATGGGATGAAGCAAAAGGAAGTTGAATAACCCTAAAAAAGGTCACAAAAGGTAAGTTTTTCCTAAAAAAGCTTTCCCATTTGGCAAAAATGTAGTAATTTAGCATGGTTTTTGAGAATCAAGAGAGAATAGAATAAAAAGATTTAAACTAAATGCTTGAACAAGACAGAATTATAAAAATTAACATCGAGGAAGAGATGAAGTCGAGCTATATCGACTATTCAATGTCGGTGATTGTGGCGCGTGCGCTTCCTGATGTAAGAGATGGATTGAAACCTGTGCACCGTCGTATCCTCTATGGTATGATGGAGCTGGGAAACACTTCAGACAAACCCTATAAGAAATCTGCCCGTACCGTCGGTGATGTACTCGGTAAGTACCATCCCCATAGTGATTCGTCAGTATATGGTGCCCTCGTGCGTATGGCACAGGATTGGGCCATGCGTTATCCGTTAGTGGATGGACAAGGTAACTTTGGTTCGGTCGATGGCGACTCTGCTGCTGCCATGCGTTACACTGAAGCACGCTTGCAGAAGATTGGTGAGGACATGATGCAGGACCTCTACAAGGAGACTGTAGATTTCACCAACAACTTTGATGACTCGTTGCAGGAGCCTACCGTGATGCCTACGCGCATCCCCAACTTGCTGGTAAACGGAGCGTCAGGTATTGCCGTAGGTATGGCAACCAATATGCCTACCCACAACTTGGGCGAGGTGATTGATGCCTGCGTTGCCTACATTGACAACAACGATATCACCATCGACGAGCTGATGCAACACGTCAAGGCTCCCGACTTCCCGACTGGAGGATATATATATGGTATGGCCGGAGTTCGCGAAGCCTACGAAACAGGACGCGGACGCATCATCATGCGAGCCAAAGCCGAAATCGAGACAGGACAGAACCACGACAAGATTGTGGTGACCGAAATACCTTACGGTGTGAACAAGGCCGAACTCATCAAGAGCATTGCCGACCTGGTGAACGAAAAGAAAATCGAGGGCATCAGCAATGCCAACGACGAATCTGACCGCGAGGGTATGCGCATCGTTATCGACATCAAGCGCGATGCCAACGCCAGCGTGGTTTTGAACAAGCTGTTCAAGATGACCGCCCTGCAGACCAGCTTCGGTGTGAACAACGTAGCATTGGTGGGCAGCACCGGCCAGCAACGTCCTAAGACGCTGAACCTGAAGGATCTCATCCGCTATTTCGTAGAGCATCGTCACGAAGTGGTGGTTCGCCGCACACAATTCGACTTGCGCAAGGCGAAAGAGCGTGCACACATATTGGAGGGGCTCATCATTGCCAGCGACAATATCAACGAAGTGATTGCCATCATCCGTGCTGCCAAGACTCCGGCCGAAGCCATCACAGGCTTGATGGAGCGCTTCAACTTGAGCGAAATCCAGAGCCGCGCCATCGTAGAAATGCGTTTGCGCCAATTGACAGGCCTCATGCAGGATCAGTTGCATGCAGAATACGAAGAGGTAATGAAGCAGATTGCCTACTACGAGGAAATATTGGCCAACGAAGACCTGTGCCGCAAGGTGATGAAGGACGAACTTATCGAAGTGAAAGAGAAATATGGCGACCCGCGCCGCTCAGAAATCGTTTATTCGTCAGAAGAATTCAACCCCGAAGACTTCTATGCTGATGATGAGATGATTATCACCATCAGCCACATGGGTTACATCAAGCGTACACCGCTGAGCGAATTCCATGCCCAAAACCGTGGTGGAGTAGGGTCGAAGGGTACACAGACACGCGACGAAGACTTCGTAGAGTACATCTATCCCGCCACCATGCACAACACCATGCTCTTCTTCACCCAGAAAGGACGCTGCTATTGGTTGAAAGTATATGAAATCCCCGAAGGAGCCAAGAACTCAAAGGGACGTGCCATACAGAATATGCTCAACATTGACTCCGACGATGCCGTAAACGCATTCGTACGCATCAAGAATTTTAACGACAAGGAGTTTATCAATAGTCACTACCTCGTCTTCTGCACCAAGAATGGTATCATCAAGAAGACTTCACTCGAAGCCTATAGCCGTCCGCGCACAAATGGTGTGAATGCCATCCTTATCCGCGAAGATGACCGCGTAATCGAGGTGCGCATGACCAACGGATCCAACGAAATCATCATGGCAAACCGCAACGGACGCGCCATCCGTTTCAACGAAACAGCAGTGCGACCCATGGGACGTGTCTCTACTGGTGTGCGCGGTATGCAGCTCGATGACGACGGACAGGACGAGGTTATCGGCATGATTTGCGTGAAAGATCCCGAGAAAGAGACTATCATGGTGGTTTCTGAGCAAGGATATGGCAAGCGCTCTGACATTGAAGATTACCGCAAGACCAACCGCGGAGCCAAGGGTGTGAAGACATTGAATATCACCGAAAAGACAGGTAAACTGGTAGCTATCAAGACCGTGACGGACGAAAATGACCTGATGATTATCAACAAGTCAGGCATCACCATCCGCCTGAAGGTGGCCGATGTGCGTGTAATGGGACGTGCCACACAGGGCGTTCGCCTCATTGACCTCAAGAAACGTGGCGACCAGATTGGCTCAGTCTGCAAGGTAGCAACCGAAACAGAGGAGGAGAGTGGAGAACCTACGGAAACCATCCCCAACGAGGAAAACCCGACTCCCGAGGCAAATTAACTGAAATAACTTAATAATTAACGTAATAACTTAAACGCAACAGATTATGAAAAAAGTATTATTTTCAATCTCCATGCTGATGCTTTCATGCGCTATTGCCTTTGCACAAGCCGACCCGAAAGCCTATGCGAAAGAAGTGAAGAACGCTCAGAAGGCGGTGAAGACAGCTCAAAAGCTGGCCGACACACCGAACAGCGACTTGAATCAAGCCCAAAGCCTGATTGATGGAGCCATGAAGTATCCCGAAGTAACGTCACAACCTGACGTGTGGAATGCTGCCGGAACCATTCAGAAGAAGCGTTTCGAAGCCGAGCAGGCAAAAATTTATCTGCACCAGACTCCGAACTATGACAACATGTACAGCAGCCTCTACAACGTCTATACCAACTTCTTCAAGTGCGACGAAGTGGAGAAGACGGCTGTTGACAAGAAGGGTCGCCCCGTAAAGGTGAAATTTAACGCGCCCAACAAGAAGTTCTTGGTGGAAAATCGCGGATGGCTCATCAACGGTGGTGTGAAGTATTACAACGAGGACAAGAACAACGAACAGGCCCTCAAGTACTTCTCTCTCTACATCGAATCGGCTAAAAATCCCATGATTGCTGCTGATTCTGCCATCGTGAACGACACACTCATCACTACGATTGCCTACTATGCCAGCCTGGCTTCCATGCAGATGAAGGACTATGAGAAAGTGCTCAAATTCACTCCGTTGGTAAAACAAGACCGTGAAAACCATCGCTATGGTTATGAATTCACCGCTTCTGCCTACAGAGAGATGGGTGATACAGCCCAGTGGATTGCCGAATTGCAGGAGGGAGTGAAGAAATATCCCGACCACAACTACTTCGTGGGTAACCTGCTTGACTACTACAACAACTCAGGAAAGTTCGACGAAGCCCTCAAGTTCGCTAACGACATGGTAACCAAAGACCCCAACGACTCGTTCATGCAGTACGTTAAAGGCTACCTCTGCCAGAACTTGAAGAAGTACGACGATGCCATCACTGCCTACAAAGCAGCCATCGCTATCAAGCCCGATTATGCTGAAGCTCACTCAAATCTGGGTCTCGTTTACTGCACTCAGGCTCGTGATTATCAGGACAAAATGCCCACAAATCTGAGCAACGCACAGTACAAGAAGGAACTTGAAGTGGTGAAAGGCTACTACCGCGAGGCCAGACCTCACTACGAAAAGGTTCGCGAACTGAAGCCTGCAGAACAGCAGATGTGGCTCAACGGACTCTATAGCATCTACTATATGCTGAACATGGGTCCTGAGTTGGAAGAAATCGAAAAGCTGATGAACAACTAATCAGTCAACAGACTACGGGCGGAAGCAACGAATAATACAGGCGGAAGCCACGAGTAAAAACTAACACAGCAGGGACATCCTTCACGGGTGTCCCTTTTTTGTGCCCCTATGATGAGCGACAGTGTGATGCCGTGGAAAGGGGAATGCCTGATGGAGGTGAATGGAATGTCTGGCCGTGGAAAAGGGAATGCCTGATGGAGGTGAGGACTTCAGCATGTCGCTCCGCTGAACATAATTTCCTATTAAACATAATCCCAATTATTGATGCGAAATAAAGGGCGGTTTTTAGAGCCGGATTGACGGAGGGAAAGAAATACAAGAATTATGAGAAATGCCGTCTTTGTCATTCTGAACGCAGTTTACGGAGTGAAGAATCTGTGGATGTTGGCAAGAAAGAAATTATGCCTCTGTATTCAGATTCTTCGTCCTATTGTCCTCAGAATGATAGAGATAGTATAAGATAATTGGGATGTTCAAGTTGAGAAATGCTGTCTCTGTCATTCTGAACGAAGTTTACGGAGTGAAGAATCTGTGGACGTTGGCAAGAAAGATATTATGCTTATGCATTCAGATTCTTCGTCCTATTGTCCTCAGAATGACAGGGATAGTATAAGATAATTTGGATGTTCAAGTTGAGAAATGCCGTCTTTGTCATTCTGAACGTAGCTTACGGAGTGAAGAATCTGTGGATGTTGGCAAGAAAGAAATTATGCCTCTGTATTCAGATTCTTCGTCCTATTGTACTCAGAATGACAGAGATAGCCCCCTCCGCCTAAAGGCTCGTCCCCCTGCAAGGGGGACAGCTGAATACCTTAGCCTGTGAATAATGGCGGAAGTAATCGGACTGTCTTCATAGCAGGGGGACGAGCGAAGCGGAGGGAGTAAATTCCCTGTCATAATCGAATGGGCTGACAGCCATCGGCATGTGTGCAGACTGACATTGGTTAGTGCACGGACTGCCATCGGCATGTGTGCGGACTGACATTGGTTAGTGCACGGACTGCCATCGGCATGTGTGTGGACTGCCATCAGTTAGTGCATTGAACTACAGCGGGTTGCTGCCGGTACCACTGTCGGAACCACCGCCGGAGCCACTGTCGGTTCCGTCACCGGCGCCGCCGGTGTCGTCGTCGTCAATGCCGGGCATGGAGTCTTCGGCCGAGGCGGGCAGTTCTATCCATTCCAATTCGCCGCTATCGACCAGGGCGCGTGTGTAGTGCTTGCCGCTGTTGCTCTTGAGGCGTTCGGGGATGAACTCGACGCGGACGGCCTGCACCTGTTTCTGGAAATCGAACTCTTCGAGGGTCTTCACGCCTTTGCTGTTGAGCGTATAGCGGAAATAGCCCAATCCCTTGATATGCACGCTCTTGCCTGCTGCCATGCGGGTGTGCATGACTCCGGCAATGTCGCCCAGTACTGCCTGCACGTCGCTGTTGCTCACGGTGGAAATCTTTGAGAGGTCTTTGGCAATGGCTTCCGTTTCTACGGGCTTGCCCTGCACGATGGAACGAGGATAATAAACCCCTAATTTCTTATTATACATCTTCTTATAATAAGCCATAGTTTGTCAAAATTTATTTGTGGAACAATAGAAATTCATAACTCGCTGACAATCTTAGCGTTAGACTTATGGCTAACTTGACGTCCCCGAGATGGTGACTCGACCGCCCCGAGATGGTGAATCGACCGCCTCGAGATGGTGACTCGACAGCCCCGAGTCGGCGCTAAGTTCTGCATGTAATGAAATTTCAAAATATCTCTCTCGGGCCGCTCTCCTACTCTGCTCCTTGCGACAGACACGACGGCAGGTTAAACATTCAGGTTAATTGTATTTATTCAAGTTTCGCAATCTCAACTTTCTGGAGTTCAGGAGTTCAGGAGTGTTCGCTTCGCTCAGGAGTTACAGACAATAGACTTGAACGTGATGTTTAGTATAGTCGAAACTATCGTCGGAACTTCTGTAACTCTTGAACTCCTGCAACTTCCTGTACTTGCGAAAGTTGAATAGTTATCTGCGGCAAAAATACAAATATTCTGTCAGATTGTATGCATGGATGTATAAAAAATGTGTGTCTGCATAG
>JAZUMZ010000026.1:0-5685 GCA_045603885.1 Bacteroidaceae bacterium
TCGAACAATAACAATAATATATCCACGTCTTACTCGGCTTATACGTTGACAGGCGCTCCTTTTACTGGTCCAATGCGACTTGTTAAGCAGGGTGAGGGTATTCTTAACCTTGGTGGAAATCATACTTATACTGGCGAAACAATGCTGTGGGGTGGTGTTACCAATTTTGAGGGTGAGCTGCCTAACAGCCCTGTGGTCATGAAGCGTTTTGCCGAATTGAATGGTAACCTCAAAATGGGCAAGAACCTCAGTATGGAGTATGGAGCTATTATCCGCCCAGGAGGAGTTGAGGCTGTTGGTGCTATGAGCGTTGATAGTCTTGAGATGCATTTTGGTGCTGTCGCAGAGTTTGACTTATATGCTGATGGATTTGTCGCTGATACACTTAATATTAAGGGCCTTCTGTCTATTGAGGCTATCACACGCTCAGATGCTCCTGCGTATAAGGCTCCTGTCTTCCGCTTTGTACAGCACCTGGCTGCAGGTGAAGAGAAAATGACTCCTGGTAGCTATTTTATAGCTTATGTGGGAGAGGTGAAGGGAGATATTGAGGATATCATCATTGAAGGCTTGGAGGGTATCAGCTGTGTTCTCAGACTTGAGGGCGGAAATCTTTATCTTGACATCAATGCTCAGCGTATGCCTGCTACCATCTATTGGACTGGAAGTGATGCAGAATCAACACTGTGGGATTTGTCGGCAACGCAGAACTTTGTAAATCAAGGTCAGGCTGATTATTTTGTTACGGGAGATACTGTTGTCTTCGATTCTACAGCAACCAATTTCACCGTGAGCTTGGCGCAAGAATTGATGCCTGCAGCTGTTGTAGTGGCTGGTGACAAGGCTTATAAGATTTCGGGTGAGGCTATAGTTGGTGAAGCAAGCCTTACGAAGCGAGGTAGCGGTATGTTGACGCTTTCTAATGTCAATAAGTATACAGGCAAAACCATCCTTGAAGGAGGTAATACTTTGGTATCTTCTTTGGCAAACAAGATAACTCCTAATGGTGCGCTCGGTGCTTATAGCAATGCCGCTGGACATATCGAGATAAGGAATGGGGCAGTGATGAGTACAACGTCGGCTGTGACTAATGGAACACCTATACGTCTCGGAGAGGGTGGTGGTGTTATTAGCAATACCAAGGATTTTATTATGGAGGGCGCCTTCTCGGGCTCTACGCTCACCAAGCGTGGAGGTGGATGGCTCAAGACTCAGGCCTCTGGTAGCGGTCTCGGACGTCTGGTAATTACTGCTGGTACCGTTCAGAATGGCTCTGGTAATGCGGCCAAGGTGGTAGAAATGCAGGGAGGCTCGTTGGTTGACAACGTAGGCACCAGCAATGAAATGCATATACCGGAAGGTCGTACAGCTTCATGGACAACTGCTAATCGTGCGACGTATACCAATAAAATCACAGGAGCGGGTAAGATTACCATTTACTGTGCTACCGAAAAGGGCTCCAATTGGGTGGCTACACGTACTCAGTTGAATCTCAATACAGCAGAGTTTACAGGAACGCTCGTTCCGCAGGCAACTAACGCTTCAGATGGTCGATTCACGCTTAATACGGCTTCTAATTTGGCGCAGGGTAGAATGGATATTCCGTCAGGCATCGTTGTGCAGAATACGGGAAAGGTGTATACTATTGGTGAGCTTACAGGTTCCGGCTCACTTGGAGGTGGATGTACCTTCAGCAATGGCGCGACAGTAGGTGTCAACACCTGGAAAGTAGGTTCTCGCGGTACAGACTTTACTTTTGGAGGTTCTATCGTGGCTGATGCTAAGTTTGAGAAGGTTGGTGCTGGTACAATGACTGTTACAGGTGCAAGTGACTTCACGGGCACAGCAGTCATCAGTGAAGGTGCGGTATGTCTCAATAAGGGTGCTTCCAAGGTGGCAATGTTGGGAAAGGGAACGCTTACCGTAAACGAGGGAGCTGTACTTTGTGGTGCTGGTATGTTGGGTAATAAGACCATCACCCTTAAGAGCGGCTCTCTGATGCGTCCGGGAACAAAGGAGTCTTCCGTTTCTGGAACTATTCGTATGGATGGCAGTCGTCTTAATATCAATGAAGGGGCTACACTGAGATTTTCTCTTTCGAGCCGTAGCCTTTATACAAAGCTAACCAATGCAGGAAACGTCGTGCTTAATGGTACGCTTAAGGTCGATGTCCGTGATGGTGCTGAATTTAACGAAGGCGATGAGTTCCAATTATGGGAGGCCGATAATACAACTCTCGGCGCTACAATGGTACTGAAACTTGACACTTTGCCTGAAGGCTTTGCTTGGGATACTGCAGATCTTGCTTCTGGCGTTTTGCGTGTGGCGCTTGCCGATGCAATTCAAACTCCTAATGATGCTCAGCAAACCCTCTGTGTCGTATATAATGCCAATGGCGTAGAGTATACACGCTTCAGCTGCTTGGCCGGTGAGACTGGTGCTCATCTTGCAGGGCTCAACCTTCCTGAAGGCATCTATATTGTACGTGCTATTAGTTCGCAAGGTGAGAATGTGACTAAGTACGTTGCGAAAAGACAATAGGTAAGCAAAAAAAATCTTGGGCTGACATAATTATAGGCGTAGATAGTAGGGGCGGTCTTCAATGTCGTATATTGGAGGCCGCTCCTTTCTTTTTGATACGATGTTCTTCTCTTTCCTGCAAAAATACTCTCTTATGTCGTTAAAATTAAGAATTCTACTTTAACACATCGACGTTGAAAATATTTTGCAAATTATTCTGATTATTAAAGATTTTTTTGCAATTTTGCAAGTTGTAATTTGCATTTTTGTGTATATTTCAGAAAAACCAATAATTTTATATACTATTTAAATGAAAAACAAGTCTGAAAAACAACCAAAAAGGTGGTGGTTGCTGTTGCCTCTCGTTGCATCATGCCTTTTCTACACCTCCTGTCGGGAAGACTATTATCTCGACGAAGAAGAACCTACATGGTTGGGCGAAAGCATCTACGGTTTCCTGAAAGAAAAGGGAACGTACAACTACTTTGTACGCCTGATTGATGATTTGGACTATACTGAGGTGTTGTCCAAAACAGGTAGTAAAACGTTGTTTGTTGTGGATGATGCCACATTTGACGCATTCTTCAAGGAGAATGAATGGGGCGTGTCGTCTTACGAACAACTCAGTGAATCACAAAAGAAAGTATTGCTCAACTCTTCGATGTTGAACAATGTCTATTTCTCTGACATGCTGGGATATGCTTCCGGTCGACTCGAAGGACGCACTATTCGCCGTACTTCAGCAGTGTCAATCTACGACAATTTGTACAAGATGCCAGGCGGTGAACTTCCTGAATCGCCTTATTGGAACCAATATCGCAACTCCGGTATTGTGCTTCTTAAGGACAATACTCCCGCACCGTTGGTGAACTTTACTCATGATTATCTTGTGGCCAACAATCTTGCACCGGAAGATTATATCCTTATTACCGGTCAGGATGCGAGCTACACTTATGATAAGAATGATGTGTTTATCAATGGTGTACGTATTGCAGAGCCTAACTTGAAGTGTAAGAATGGTGTGGTACACCGCATGGAACGTCTTATCACACCGCTGACCAATATGGCAGAGGTGGTTACAAATGATACCACAGTGACACGCTTCAGCCAGCTTCTCGACCGCTTTGCTGCACCCTATTACAGCTATACCGCTTCGCTTGAATATCAGCGTATTTATGGTGGTACTGACTCGGTGTTTGTGAAGAAGTATATGGCTACGCACGGACATAACACAGGATTGAGCGGTAATTTCATTAATACCTCTGGAAATGATGTCCAGATTTCAGCTCCGGCTGACACTATAGTGGATAGCTATTTGAAGATGGATCCAGGATGGAACACTTTCGCTAGCTCAGACATCGTTGCAATGAATCAGGACATGGGTGTAATGTTTGTGCCTTCAGACAAAGCGCTTGAGGCCTATTGGAACGGTGGTGGCGGTGAATTCCTCAAGGACCGTTTCGGCTCATGGGAAAATGTTCCTAATTACGTGATTGATGATTTCTTGAACAATCACATGAAACCCTCATTCGTTGCCTCGGTACCAAGTAAATTCGACCAAGTGAAGAACGATGGACAGGTTGAAATGGGTGTTGAGAAAGAGCATGTTGAGCGTGCAATCCTCTGCTGCAATGGTGTGGTATACATTACTAACCGTGTCTTCCCTCCTGTCTCTTATGTGGCAGTGTCGGCTCCGACATTGGTGAATGAGGATATGAAGATTATGCGCTGGGCTATCGAGCGATATGGCTTCGACGCATACCTCCTCTCTATGGACTCTTATTATAGCTTTATCTTGCCTACCGATGATGCTTTCAAGGCATATCTGGATCCTCTGTCAGTAGCTCAAGGTGAACCTGAGATGTGGGAGTTCTACTATGATGAGAGAACAAAGAATGTGAAGGCCAAGGCTTATGAGTATGACCTTGAGACCCGCACTATTGGTGCAGAGAAGACTCCTGCTCCTACTTCTGCTCAGGTGGATGACCGATTGGAAGATATCATTGACCACCACATCATCGTCGACACGATTGACCTCAGCCATGATGGCAAAATCTTTTACCGCAATAAGGCCAATGGTACTGTGCGCGTAGATGTGAATCCTCAGGGAGGCTACAATGTGTTTGGAGGCTATCAGATTGAGTCACAGCAGCCAATTCATGTAACAACAGAGAATATTAAGGACCAAACTAAGGAAGGTAACGGAAAGACATATATCGTTCCCTCTGTAATGATGACCTCTCTGCAGTCAGCCTATGCGGCCATTACAGCTCAGGCTGGTGATGCTGAGAATCCTGGTCCCTTCTATGAATTCCATAAGCTGATGAACGAAGCGGGTGTGTTCTATACCGATGAAGACTTCTCTTCATTCGGACAGACCGTTGAGGCTTTCAATACCTATCATTATACAATGTATATTCCCTCGAATGAGGCTGTCAAAGCTGCAATTGAGGCAGGACTTCCTACTATGGAGGATGCCGAAGAGTTTATCTTGACTCAAGAGGAAAACTATTCGTTCGATGAGGATGACTACCGTGACTCAATCAGAAGCATGATTGCTGATTTTGTGAACTATCACATCCAGGATAACTCAGTGTATGTGGGTGGCGGAAACAATGTTGGTAACTACGAGACCAGTACATTGGATGCCGAGACCGGTACATTCTGTCGTCTTAGTGTAAAGGGTAGTAACTCTGGAATCTCTATCGTTGATGGTGCAGGAAATTCTCACTCGGTAGATACATCAGATCCTGCTCTGTATAATATTATGACACGTGATTATCTCTTCGACAACAGCGACCTGCAAGCTTCAACTCAGATTGAGACATCTTCATTTGCGGTTATCCATCGTATTAAGAATGCTCTCTATCATGAGAAAGATCAGATAAAGAAGTATGTTGAAAAGGTGAAACGTCTGCAACAACAATTCTCAACTAACGAATAATGGCTATGAGAAACAAATTATATATATTGATGGTGATGCTCTGCATGAGTGTCTCATCGGCTTTTGCTCAGGTTATTGTAACGGGTACAGTAGAAGATGCAATAGAGCCTTTGATGATGGTAAACGTTGTTGAGGTGGACGAGACTGGACGTTTCGTTGAAGCTACAACAACCGATATGAACGGTAACTTCTCCATCCGTGTAAAGAATACAAAAGATAAA
>JAZUMZ010000027.1:0-13552 GCA_045603885.1 Bacteroidaceae bacterium
ATGGCTACGATCCGACTTCTTGTCCACAAAGAACAGTCGGCTCTCGAACATCTTTTGATGAACGAGCACGCTTCCGTTGGCCTGAGTAGCAACCACGAGCAGTACACTCAGCAGGTCAGGAGTGAGTCCCGGCCAAGGTGCGTCGGCCAGGGTCATAATGCTGCCGTCGATGAACGATTGCACAGTGTAGCTGTCTTGCTCAGGTATATGTATGTCGTCGCCCTCTCGATTTATCTTAATTCCGAGTCTTTGAAACATCTCAGGTATAATGCCCAGATTGTCGAACGACACGTTTTTGATTCTCAGGTCGCTTCCTGTCATTGCAGCCATGCCTATGAAACTTCCCACCTCAATCATGTCGGGGAGAATGTTGTGCTCTGTACCGTGCAACCGCTCCACTCCTTTGATAGTCAAGAGGTTTGATGCGATTCCACTGATGTCTGCTCCCATGTTGTTGAGCATCTTGCACAGTTGCTGTATATAAGGTTCGCACGCCGCGTTGTATATCGTGGTCGTGCCTGGTGTGAGAACACTGGCCATGATGATGTTTGCCGTACCCGTCACAGACGCCTCGTCGAGCAGGATGTCGGTTCCATGAAGCTCTGTTGCGTCAATCTCATATCGTCTGTTTTCTTCGTCGTATATGAATTTGGCTCCCATGCTCTTGACCCCATAAAAATGAGTGTCAAGTCTTCGCCGCCCGATTTTGTCGCCTCCAGGTTTTGCTATACATGCGTGGTGATATTTGCCAAGCAGCGGTCCGAGCAGCAGCACGGATCCTCTGAGACGCGCGCAGCGTTGCACGAACTCATCACTCGACAGATAGTCCATGTCGAGGTTGTTGGCTGTAAATTCCCATGTTCCGCCTCCTTTGTCAACACACTTCACTCCGATCTTGCTTAAGATTCCTATGAGGTTATTGACGTCGAGTATATTGGGGATGTTGTGCATCACCACGGTCTCTTCTGTAAGAATCACCGCGCAAATCACTTCCAGCGCTTCGTTCTTTGCTCCTTGTGGAGTGATGGTGCCATGCAGTTTATGTCCGCCTTCTATTACAAATGATGCCATATGTCATTTCTTCTTTTTTTTCTTTTTCGACTGTTTGCCGCTCTGCTGAACCTCGTTGAGTATCTCATTGTCGCTTATCAGTCTCACGTCACCAGGTTTCAAACTTACAGCACCGTCGGTCATACGCCGAAGGTCGTCGAGAACTTTTTCCTCGGTCATTGCGTCTTTGTTCCATCTTCCAAGACTTCGCTTCATATGGTTGGCAACTTGTCTGATGAGTGCGTCGCGCTCTTCCTTATCCTCAATCTCACCGATTTTTTTTGTCAGCGACTCGAGTAACGATCCATAGTGTCGCTTCGCAATCGGCTTTTGCGGGTATTCAATGGTTTCACGTTCTGCGCTTCTGTCGCTCATTCTCTCAATCTCGTAAGGGTAGTCGATATCCAGTTTGTAGTCAGACATAGCAGCGAGGTGGTTCCATAGTTTTTTCTTGAATTCCGTCTCGTCGTTATTGTGGACTTTCATAGTTGACATAACCTGTATGATGGTGTTTGCGCATCGTTGCCTCTCTGCGCGGTCGGCAATACCGACGCAATACTCAACCATGTTTTGCACGCTGCGCCCGTATTCAGGCAGCACCAGTGCTTCCCGGTCGGTGTTGTAGTCCACAAGGTCGCGGACCATTTCGTTGTTATTCGTTTCTGTCATCATAATTCAATCTTATCCGATTATCGGCTTGCTCTTTTTCTTTCCTGCAATAAACTCCTTCAGGTAAAACGGCTCAAAGTATGCCACATCTACGGTCTGGCCGTTAAGAAACGCTTTTTCCGCCAAGGGGCATGAGAACTTCGCCATTGGTTTGATTTCGTCTATGAATCGTGCGTTGGGGTGTTTTATAACGTCCTTGCACTTGTTGGCTCCGTTTCCAAAAAAATAAACGGGATGTTTCTCCAAGTGTTGCAAAAACGCCTCAGCGTCAACAACCTTTGCTTGGACTTCCTCCACGGTTCTCAGTGCACGCGTGTAAACCGCTGTGTACACCTCCATTCTCCGTGCGTCAATCATGGGGCAGAGCAGGGCATCGTCGGGAAGTTCCTCCTTGCCCAGCAATACCGGCACACACATCAGTTCCAAGGTGGGAATGGAGATGAGGCTGAGATTCCTTCCATAGCACACTCCTTTTGCTGTGGATACCCCGATACGCAGCCCGGTGTAAGACCCTGGTCCGCTGCTTACAGCCACTGCATCGAACGGAATGGCATGGTTGTCGGTGAAGGATAAGGCATCCTCCACCATGGGCGCCAGCCTGGTTGAATGTGATGGGCCATCGAGTTCTTCCTCATGATAAATCACCGATCCGTTATCACTCACCGCCACTGAGCAAACCTCCGTGGAAGTGTCAATATGGAGTAAGCAAGCCATAATTATTCCTAAAAAATGCATTTTATTATGCAAAATTACGATAATCCGACGAAAAATCCGTATTTTTGCCAAGAATTTCTCTTAATTCAACGTTTTTTATGATTTCAAACCGCTTTTAATCCTTAATTGTAAACCCGACAGGGAAAAATGATAGTTTCGAAGTCATGAAAGCTTAAAAACTCAAGAAACATTAAATCTCAAATATCAAATCCCATCATGCTTCTATCAATGACCGGCTACGGAAACAGCGTGGCAGAATATAACAACAAGAAAATACATGTAGAAATCAAGTCTCTCAACAGCAAAGCCCTTGACCTGAATGTCAGGATTGCTCCTGTATATCGTGAGAAGGAGATGGAAATCCGTCAGATTGTGTCGAATGTGGTCGAGCGTGGAAAGGTCGATTTTAGTATCTGGGTTGAGAAGAGCGACCAGCAGCTTGCAGCACCTATAAACAAACAGGTTGCCAAGAATTATATTCTTCAGATTAAAGAACTGGCCGATGAGACAGGGCTGTCGCTTCCGTCACTGTCGGCTGCGGACTGGGTTCCTGTGTTGTTGCGCCTTCCTGAGGCAATGTCAAGCCAAGATGTTGAGGAGTTGACGCAGGATGAGTGGAACGCAGCTTTGAGTGCGATTGACGAGGCTTTATGCAAATACCAGGATTTCAGAAAGCAGGAGGGTGCTGCTCTGTCGAAAAAGTTTTCAGAGAAAATAGATAATATCGAGGCACTACTCGGTAGAATAGAACCCTATGAGACAGAGCGTGTTGAGAAGATACGCCAGAGAATCAAGGACAATCTTGAGAAACTTCCAGGAATGGAGTATGACAAGAACCGTCTTGAGCAGGAGATGATATACTATATAGAGAAACTTGACATCAATGAGGAGAAGCAACGCCTCAGGAACCATCTCAACTACTTCAGACAGACCATGGCTGAAGGTCCCGGACAGGGAAAGAAACTGGGATTCATCGCACAGGAAATGGGGCGTGAGATTAACACCACGGGCAGTAAGAGCAACCATGCCGAGATGCAGAACATCGTTGTCAAAATGAAGGATGAGCTTGAGCAGATAAAGGAGCAAGTTCTCAACGTGATGTAAGTTGTTTGTATAACCCCCAAATGATTCGCCTATGTCATCAGGAAAATTAATAATATTCAGCGCACCGAGCGGTTGCGGCAAATCTACAATACTTAATCAAGTGTTGAAACTTAACAGCGACTTGCATTTCTCTGTCTCTGCAACAAGCCGTCCACCACGTCCCGGGGAGAAAGATGGTGAAAACTACTATTTCATTACTCCAGAGCAGTTTAAGGAAAAAATCGCAAACGGGGAGTTCTTGGAATATGAGGAGCTTTTCCAGAATAAATTCTACGGTACGCTCAAGTCTGAGGTTGAGAAATGTCTCGGTCGTGGCGAGAACATAGTTCTTGACGTTGATGTAAATGGAGCAGTGAACATAAAGCGTCTATATGGTGACATGGCTCTCGCTCTTTTCATCCTTCCCCCAAGCCTTGAAGTGTTGCGCGAGCGGCTTGTCAAACGGGGTACAGAGACTCTTGAGGTAATAGACGAGCGTGTCTCCCGCGCGGAATATGAGTTGTCGCGTGCCCCTGAGTTTGACAAGACGATTCTGAACGATGACCTCGACACAGCCGTTAATGAGGCAAATGAGATAGTAATGGAGTTTATTAACGCCTGACTATTGAAAAGTTTTAACAATAATTGTATATGTCGAGGAAAGTGGCGATATACGGAGGGTCGTTCAACCCCATCCACATCGGACACACATCCATAGCAGAGGCAATTCTTCGCAAAGGTGTGGTTGATGAGGTTTGGATTATGGTGTCGCCTCTCAATCCTTTGAAGACAGATTCGGGTAATGAGATTTTGCCTACAGACCAGCGTTTGGAAATGGCCAGACTTGCCACTAATGGCATTAAAGGGTTGGAAGTGTCGGATTTTGAGAGCCGCCTTCCAGTCCCATCTTATACAGTGAAAACTCTTTCCGCTCTTCATCAAGCTTATCCCGATAATTCGTTCATGCTTATTGTTGGAGGTGACAACTGGCGGCGTTTCTCAAGATGGTATAAGGCAGAGGAAATTAAGTCCTCACACGACATAATTGTATATGACAGAAGAGACGTAAAGCGTGGTGTTAAAAGTGGCTCATTAGCTAAAGTTACACTTTTCAGAAGTGACGGTGTTTCTGTTGAATTGTCATCCGGCGAAATAAAATTCCCTTTATACGACGTGTCTTCCACCGATATACGCAATGCTTTGAAAAACAACGATATGGATTATGCCGGTAAATGGCTGCATCCTGATGTTTTCAAATATATACGTGCAAACCATCTGTATGCGGGTTAAACAATTGACAATATCTAAATATGTATAAAAGACCGGCTTATTTGGCCGGTCTTTTAATATATATGACCACAGGCTTTCGCAGCCGGTGTCTGGTCTCTCTGATTAGAATCAGCTGTTGTACTCTTGCCAGCTCTTTGGCTTGATGTCTTCCTGTTTCAGCTCGCAGAAAGCCTCTATAAATGCTTTTGCAAGGCGTACGTTGGTAATCAGGGGAATGTTGTGGTCAATCGCATCCCGGCGAATCTTGTAGCCGTTAGTGAGCTCTCGTTTTGTGTGGTTCTTTGGAACGTTGATGATGAGGTCGAACTTGTGGGCGGAAATCATATCCATCACGTTGTTGTCGCCCTCCTCGTCAGGCCATGCCACAGCTGTGCAGTCCACTCCGTTGTCATTGAAGAACTTGGCAGTACCTGCTGTTCCGAAAATCTTATAGCCATTCTTTACGAGCTTCTGAGCCGGCTCAAGCAGAGCTACCTTGCCCTTTGCACCGCCCGATGATATCAGTATGTTTTTCTCTGGCAGACGATATCCTGTGGCAATCATGGCGTTGATCAGAGCCTCGTTCATGCTGTCGCCCAGACAGCCAACCTCGCCTGTTGATGACATGTCCACACCCAAAATCGGGTCGGCGTTCTGAAGACGCGCGAATGAGAATTGAGATGCCTTCACGCCAATGCGGTCGATGTCAAACTCGCTGCTGTCGGCCTTTGTGTAAGGCACATCGAGCATGATTTTTGTAGCTGTCTCGATGAAGTTACGCTTCAAGATCTTGCTTACGAACGGGAATGAGCGTGATGCCCGCAGGTTGCACTCAATCACCTTTACCTCGCGGTTCTTTGCCAGATACTGGATGTTGAACGGACCGCTGATATTGAGTTCTTTGGCTATCTTGCGTGATATTTTCTTGATTTCCCGGACAGTGGAGAAATAGATGTGCTGGGCAGGGAATACCATTGTGGCATCGCCAGAGTGAACGCCGGCATACTCTATATGCTCGGATATTGCATATTCCACAATCTCACCTTTGTCGGCAACAGCGTCGAACTCAATCTCTTTCGTGTCTTGCATAAACTGTGACACAACCACGGGATATTCCTTGCTTACCTCTGTAGCCATTTTGAGGAATCTCTCCAGCTCCTCATCGTCATAGCATACGTTCATCGCCGCTCCTGAAAGCACGTATGAAGGTCGAACAAGCACAGGATAGCCCACTTCGCTGATAAATTCCTTGATATCATCGAGGGATGTGAGTGCGCGCCATGCAGGTTGGTCAACCCCCAGCTTGTCAAGCATTGCTGAGAACTTGTCGCGGTTCTCTGCCCGGTCTATGTTCACCGGCGACGTGCCGAGTACAGGTACGCCCTGACGGTATAGTTTCATTGCCAGGTTGTTTGGTATCTGACCGCCCGTGCTTACAATCACTCCGCGAGGCTGTTCCAGGTCAATCACGTCGAGCACACGCTCCAGGGACAACTCGTCGAAATATAGACGATCGCACATGTCGTAGTCTGTAGATACTGTCTCCGGGTTGTAGTTTATCATGATGGACTTGTAACCCAGTTTTCGTGCGGTGTTTATCGCATTTACAGAGCACCAGTCAAACTCCACTGACGATCCGATGCGGTAAGCTCCAGATCCAAGAACAACCACAGATTTCTCGTTTTTATAGTAGTTGATGTCGTAACCCTCCACATGATATGTGAAATAGAGGTAGTTAGTCAGCTCGGGGTGCTCGCTTGCGACTGTGTTGATTCGCTTAACAGCAGGCAGGATGTTCTTTGCCTGGCGGTATTTTCTCACCTCAAGGTTCTCATGTTCCATGTTGGAGTCGTTGGGCTTGAGAACGAAACGTGCAATCTGGAAATCGCTGAATCCTGCAGCCTTGACCTCGCGGAACAATGTGTCGGGAATCTCCTCCAGACTATTGAAACCCAAAAGCTTGTTCTTCAAATCCACGATGTTTTTAAGCCGTGATATGAACCAAGCGTCAATCTTAGTAAGGTCTTCTATCCTCTCAACGCTGTAACCCTCTTCCAGAGCCTGAGCAATAGCGAATATACGAAGGTCTGTGGGGTTGGTAAGTTCCTCGTCGAGGTTCTCAAATCTCAGGTGGTCGTTGCCAACAAATCCGTGCATGCCCTGGCCAATCATGCGCAGACCTTTCTGAATCATCTCCTCGAAGCTGCGGCCGATAGACATAATTTCTCCCACCGATTTCATAGACGATCCAATCAGACGGCTTACTCCGCTGAATTTTGTGAGGTCCCATCGTGGAATCTTACAGATCATATAATCGAGCGATGGTGCGACGTATGCTGAGTTGGGGGTGCCCATCTCTCCAATCTGGTCGAGAGTATATCCCAAGGCGATTTTAGCCGCTACGAATGCCAGCGGGTAACCTGTTGCCTTAGACGCCAGGGCTGACGAGCGGCTCAGGCGTGCGTTGATTTCGATTATGCGGTAGTCGTTTGTCTTTGCGTTGAATGCGAACTGAATATTACATTCTCCAACGATATTGAGATGTTTCACACATTTGATCGACAGCTCTTGAAGCATCTTGACCTGCTCCTCTGTCAGTGAGCATGTTGGTGCTACTACGATTGACTCACCGGTGTGTATACCCAGAGGGTCGAAGTTCTCCATCGACGCAACCGTGAAACAGTGGTCGTTGGCGTCGCGTATAACCTCAAACTCTATCTCTTTCCAGCCTTTCAGCGACTCCTCAACAAGAATCTGAGGAGCGAATGTAAATGCGCTTTCTGCTATTTCCTTGAATTTTTCCTCGTCAGGACATATACCTGAACCAAGACCTCCAAGTGCGTAAGCAGATCGTATCATGACAGGGAATCCGATTCTGCGTGCAGCCGCAAGTGCGTCATTCATGTTTTCAACAGCTTGGCTGACAGGTGTTTTAAGTTCCGCCTCATCCAGTTTCTTGACGAAGCGGTCGCGGTCCTCTGTGTCCATGATAGCCTCAACAGATGTGCCGAGCACCTCAACGCCATATTTCTTGAGAGTTCCGTTCATGTACAGCTCGGTTCCGCAGTTCAGGGCTGTCTGACCTCCGAAGGCGAGCAATATTCCGTCGGGCTGTTCTTTCTTGATTATTTCTGTAACGAAATAGGGAGTGACAGGTTGGAAATAAACCTTGTCTGCAATTCCTTCCGATGTTTGGATTGTCGCGATGTTCGGATTGACGAGCACGCTCCCGATTCCCTCTTCTCTCAGTGCCTTTAATGCTTGAGATCCTGAATAGTCGAACTCACCGGCCTGGCCGATTTTCAATGCACCGGAACCAAGTACCAGCACTTTTTTAAATTTCTTCTTTTCCTCTGTCATATTGTTTATGGTTATGTGAGTTAACAATCTTTTTATTCGCCTATAGGGTTCCATCCCTGTGCTTTTAGCTCAAATTCGTTGCCGTCACGCGTTATAAGTGCCATGCCCAGCTCAGGCTTGGTGATGTAGCCGATAACCTTCACGTCGTCCATCTCCTCCATTTTCTCGTTGTCGGTAATTGGGACAGTGAACAGTAACTCATAATCCTCACCTCCGTTGAGTGCGCATGTACTGACATTGAGGTTGAGTTCCTCTGCCATGACTGCTGTCTGGTAGTCTAAAGGAATCCGTTCCTCATAAATCCTGCATCCAGCGTTTGATTGCGTACATATATGCATGAGCTCTGAAGACAGCCCGTCGCTTATGTCAATCATGGAAGTGGGTCTCACTCCCGCTTTTTTCAGTTTCTCGATGATGTCTCGTCTAGCCTCCGGGCGCATCTGCCGTTCAAGCAGGTATTCACGTCCTGAGAAATCGGGCTGTGCGGCTTCCATTGTTTTCAACGCCCTTTCTCTTGCTTCCCCTTCCAGATGATTTGCTTCTTTGAGCTGCTGATAATAAACGTTTTTTTCTCTCTCCAGCAGTTGCAATCCCATATATGCCGCTCCAAGATTTCCCGACACGCATATAAGGTCGGTCTCGTGTGCGCCGTTACGTAATATGGCCTCACCTTTTTTTACAGTTCCAATGCAAGTGATGCTTATTGCGAAGCCTGTCATTGACGTGGTTGTATCGCCTCCGACAATGTCAACCTGATGCTCGTCGCATGCGATACGCAGTCCGGAGTAGAAGAGCTCGAGGTCTTCTGTGGTGAATCGCTTTCCCAACGCAATGCTCACAGTAATCTGTTTTGGTGTGCCTCCCATGGCGTAAACGTCGCTGAAGTTGACCATCGCAGCCTTGTAGCCAAGATGTTTCATAGGCATGTAAGTGAGGTCGAAATGAATGCCTTCCATCAACAGGTCGGTCGTGACAAGCATATCGAGAGTGTCGGAACCTTGAATCACGGCGCAGTCGTCTCCGACTCCGTAAATGGTCTCCTTGTTCTTCTTCTCCAAACCGCTCGTCAGGTGCTTTATCAGCCCGAACTCGCCTAATTTGCTTATTTCTGTCGACATATAAAGAATAATTTGTATATCCGGAAACATTCCGAATACTCTCTTTTTACCAATCGTTTTTCTTCTGTGTCAGAGTGCTGGTTCTTGAGTTTTTCTGCACATAGCTGAGTATAATCTCGTTAAACTCTGTTTCCATGTGTTTCATAAACTGCACTTCTATTGGCAGGACATAAAAGTCCTTGTACCGGTTGTGGATAAAATCCACGTCGTCCGACGGGTTGGTCCGCAGATATTCAATAAGCCTCATGGCATCCTTCTCTGTAGTAATGACAATTGGGCTGGAACTGTCGGTTGCTTTGAGTCTGGAGGCTATGAGGTCTATGTCTTTTTTATTGAAATTGTGGTGATCTTCAAATCTCAAAGATGTGAACTGGCACATCTGCTTCATGTCGTTTTCCAACTGATGTGGTGATGCGATTCCTGTTATCAACAGAACACTGTGCTTGTTGGCTTTGAGGTCTTCCAAGGATATTCCTTTATCGACTGGCAGGCTGAAAATGTCTGTTGACTGCTCCCCTCGGTCTATCAGCGTGCGCATTGGTATCAAGTCACCGTATTTATAAGTTGAATAGAACAGTTTTTGCCATGGTTGCAAGTGAAGTGACCTCTCTATTCCGTGTTCCTCTGTGGGTGTAATGTCATGAGGACATTTCGTTACAATCACAATGTCAGCCCTCTGGCAACCAGACCTTGGTTCTCTCAGTCTTCCAGCCGGAAGCAGATAATCGTTGGGTGGCAGACGGTTGTAGTCCATGAGCAGTATGTTTATTCCCGGCTGCACAAATCTGTGTTGGAACCCGTCGTCCATAAGGATTACGTCTATAGGCGGATTAATGTCTGGTTGACATAGGTTTGTGATTGCTCTGGCGCGCTTTTCGTCAACAGCCACTTGTATTCCGGGGAATTTGTGCTTCATCTGGTATGGCTCGTCGCCAATGTCGCTCATGTTTGATTTGTCTGTTGCTAAAACATACCCCTTGGTCTTGCGTTTATATCCTCTGCTCACAATAGCAACCTGATGCATGGGCTTTAGCAGGCGGATGAGGTACTCTGTCATTGGAGTCTTGCCGGTTCCCCCAACCGTGATGTTTCCCACGCTCACGATGGGTATGTCAAACCCCGTGCTTTTGAGGATACCGCAGTCGAACATAAAATTTCGTATGCCGACTCCGGCTCCATACAACCATGAGAATGGAATAAGAGGATACCAGATTGTTGGACTGTTGAACTTCATATCAGAGGTTGAATTTTAGAACGAATGGTATTTCTGCCTGCACGTTGCCCTTTGGGTTGAGGTGGCGTAAAGTCTGGAACCATCCATAGTATTCACCGAATGTCTCCTCCATCTTTGTGTTCGCATAGCTCTCTGCCTGGCTGTCGTCGAACAGTTGCTCAAAGAATGTTTTCTTGGCAGGGTAGTTCATGATGCTGTACTCCTCTATCTTAGCCAATCCTTTTGCCTTTTCGAGAGCTTTGTCTAATCCTCCCATCTCGTCAACCAGACCGATTGCTTTTGCATGCTCTCCGGTCCACACACGTCCCTCGCCGATTACTTTGATGGAGTCTTGGCTGATTCCTCTTCCCATTGAGCAACGTTGTGTGAAAAGCTCGTATCCCCGGTTGACATAGCTTTGTAGCTTCATCTTCTCTCCTTCGCTCATCTCTCGTGAATAATCGCCGAAGTCGGCATATTCGTTTGTCTTGACAGTATAATAATGTATTCCGAGTTTGTCGTTCATCAACTCTTTTGCCACTGGGAAGGTTCCGAAAATACCGATAGAGCCTGTCAGAGTGGTGGGTTCCGCCACAATCCAGTTTGCTCCGCTGCTGATGTAATATCCTCCCGATGCTGCCAGTCCTCCCATGGAAACCACAACCGGTTTCTTTCCTTTCAACTGTTCGACCGCATGCCATATCTGCTCGCTGGCATATGCGCTTCCTCCACCAGAGTTTACTCTTAGTACTACTGCCTTCACTTTCTCATCGTCGGCAAGTTTCAACAGGTCGCGGCTCACTTTCTGCCCCACGATTTCCTCACTGCTTCCAAGTCCGCTTGCAGCTTCGTCAACAATTGTGCCGTAGGCATAATAGACAGCTATGATGTTGCCGCTTGTACCTTTTGGCTCGCTCGATACGCTCTTGGCAAGGTCGTCAACAGAAATCTTGTGGTATCCGTCCCTTTCTGTCCCTGCGTTGTTGGCAATAAGTTGTGGTACTTCATCTGAATAGGCGGTCTTGTCAACCAGTTTGTATTCCACATATTTCTGTGGGTCGCAGAACGTCATGCAACTGTCTGCCAACGCATTTAGCCTGTCCACGGAAATCTTGCGGCTCTTGCTGACGTCGGCTTTCATCTGCGACCATATCTCTGTGTCCATCACGGTCAGCTGCTCTCGGTTTTCGTCGCTCATGTCGTTTCGCATGAACGGCTCTACCGCCGACTTGTATGTGCCCACCTTGAACACCTCCATCTTAACTCCCAACTTGTCGAGCAGGTCTTTGGGATACATTACCGTAGAGCTCAATCCAGTCCAGTCTAATATGCCGTAGGGGTTGATAACCACGCTGTCGGCAGCGGATGCGATGTAGTAGCTTCCCTGACTGTAGTTGTCGGCATAGGCCACGATAAATTTCTTAGACTCCTTGAAGTCCACCAGTGCGTCTCGGATTTCCTGAATCATGGCGGGAGTCGCGCCGGTCATAAATCCACCTTGGATATATATTCCCTTTATCTTTTCCTCTTCCTTTGCTTTCTTGATGGCTTTCAACACATTCTCAAGACTTATGTTGTTGGTGTTGGGATTGCCTATGAGAGAAGCGAGGGGATTGTCTTCCTTACGTTCAGACAAGGTGCCGGTGAGGTTGATTTCCAGTACGCTGTTGTCCTGCACTTTAACACTGTCGCTGCCGCCTAAGGTCATCAGCGAGATTACAGACATTAGGAAGAAAAACAGTATTAGGATTATAATACCCGTTATTGTGGCGAACACATACTTAAAAAACTGTTTCATGACTTTGGTGGTTCTTTATATTTGTATTCTTTGTTTTACTTGCAATATTTTGCGTATTCACATGCTGCGAGCAACCATGCACCTGTGCCGAACGGATGTTCTGAGTGCTCGTCAACGGTGCGTGTGGGGTCGGGCTTTTCTCCGATGGGTTGGCAGTAGCCAATTACGCCGTCGGGCTGGACAGCGACCTCAGTGAGGTATTTCCATGCTTTCTCAATGGCTTTCTTGTATTTCGAGCCTTTCAGGTATCCGTTATTCACTCCCCAGAGAAGTCCGTAGGTGAAGAAAGCGGTGCCGCTTGTCTCATATCCCGGTGCGTCACCCTCGCAGAGCATAGACCGGCTCCAATATCCCTCTTTCTGTTGTGAGCGTACAACCCCGTCGGAAAGTTTCTTAAACCGATCCTCATAAAACTTACGGTATTTGTGATTGGCTGGCAGGTCTTGCAGCACTTTTGCCAGTCCTGCGTGTACCCATCCGTCGCCACGTGCCCAGAAGCTCTTGCCTCCTTTGCATGAAGTCTTGACTTTGGGATATACATACTTTCCATCGCGGTAGTATAGCTGGGCGTCTTTGTCGAAAAGCAGTGAGTCTGTCCAAACGAAGCACTCATACTGCTTGTCGAGCAGCTTCTCGTCGCCGGTCACTGTATATAATTTCGTGAATATGGGCATCCCCATATACAGTGCGTCGCTCCACCACCAATAGTCCTTGGCGTCGGTGCGTGCCTGATAATTCATCACCTCAATCGCGCGCTGAATACGCTCGGTCCTGTGTTCCAGCTTGTAGAGGTCAATGTAAACCTGGAAGCAAATCTGCCAGTCAGCAAAAAGGACGTGGCGCATACCCTCTCCGTAAGTCTTGTACTCCCATTTCGACGGATTCTGCTCAGTGGCTCCCATCCAATGGTTGTGATTTGCGAAACGAAGAGCATAGTCGAGATATCTTTGCTCACCTGTCATCTCATACATAGCCTGGTTACCAGTGAAATATGCGGCGTTATCCCAGAAACCGCGGCACTCAGCCTTGTGACGGCTTTGCCATGAGTCGTTGACTTTTTTTGCCAACTCAATGGTTTTTTTTGCCCCGTCGGATTTCAAACTCTCTGCCAATGGGCTGGTCATCAACTCTTGTGCTCCGGCCTGAGCACACACCATCACTGCCGCAAATGATAAACTCTTGAGCAAATTCATATTCCTCGATGGATTTTCAATGAATACATATTATCGTGCAAAGTTACGAATAAGTGAGGTAAAAACCAAATAAAACTTTTATAAA
>JAZUMZ010000028.1:0-7161 GCA_045603885.1 Bacteroidaceae bacterium
TATACTTTGACGGCCGGAACTGGTCATATTCTTCTGCCAACTGACGTTACCGGCTCTATTATAAAGGCTACCGACGTGTTCTCACATGTTGAGTTACGTGACGATGTTGTGCCTGGAACATCTGCTCTGGCCCCCACATACTACACCAACAGCTATGTCGCAACACACCATGAAGTTGCCTATACAGCGGCTGGCGAGACCGATGTTGACTATTACTACTTTGAGGAGACATTCGATGACGAAGGTTTTTCACCAGAAGCTGGTGCCACCATCACCCTTCAGAAGGACATCACTCTGGTACAAAGTGTAAGTGCTGCCAACTCGTTCAATCTGAACCTCAACGGACACAGCATGACACGCGGCGACTACACAATCACCCTCGCAAGCGGTGTGACAGTTACCACGGACGCTCAGGTAGCAGACTATGATGAGCTGTTCATCCCTGCCGCAGCTACCAATATGGTTGTAGAGGCACAAAGCGGCTCATATTACACCTATAGTGTAGTGACAAAGGAGTCAGAGGGCATTTATGAGCTGACCGACAACGATGCCGGTTACACCAGAGCTGAAGCTGTTCAGGCTACCTCCGTTTCATTTACCCGTACTTTCACCGATGAGACACATGTAGGCAAAAATCAGGCATGGTTCCTGCCATTCGACTACACAGTTACAGAAGAAGACTTGGACAACCTCTCATTCTACAAAATCAGCCTTGTGGCCGCATCAGCAAATGCACAGAGTTCAGAAGTGGTAGATGAGAATGCTGTATTCATCCATATCGTAGAACTCCCTGCAGGCACCACTCTCAAGGCCAATATGCCTTATCTGGTACGTCCGAAGTCAGCCGGAACATACACTTTCACTTCGGGAAACGTGAAGCTTGAGGCAGCTGTTCCTTCAGACAACTCCCGCCTGTTCATGGCCACATCGAGCAACCAGTTTAACTTCTATGGTAACTACACAACATACAACGTGACCCAGGAGCATGAACTGATGCAAATGAGACAAGGTCTAATCAGTTACTACAACGCAGGTGGCACAGTCCGTCCTTTCAGATGGTTCATAAAGGTTACCGGCAACAATTCCGGGTATGTGAAATTCCATTTCGTAGAAGATGACGAGGAAGGCACAGTCACCACCATAGAAACAGTGGACAACGGTGACGCTGAGATTGAAGGCTACTATACCGTTGGAGGTCTGAGGAGCGAAACTCCTGTGAAGGGACTAAATATCATCAAGTACACAAATGGTAAGACACAAAAAGTTTATGTTAAGTAATCAATAAAAAATTTATGAACAAAATGTATTTAAAACCAGAGATGAAAATCCAAATGTTAAACGTCCAATCGCTCATGCAGGTTATATCTCAGGGTCCGGATAGTAATGGGCCTGGCGAGACCAAAGAGCGCGAGGAGGTTGACCGGGGTAGCAATATAAATGCCCTCTGGTAAGCAGCAGGATAACAAGCGTTATTAGGAAATTTGAAAAATCCCCCTTTTTGTTATTGTACGGCGGTTGTCGACTTTGTTCGGCAGCCGCTGTCTCTTTTTTATATTCCCTTTTTACCCCCATACAAATCAAAAAAAGCGGATTGGACTTGGTTATGTTAATAATTTGTTTTACCTTTGCAAGTTAGAACGCATGTAGCTGAATGACCTTTTCACCACGTTGAAGTTACAGATTTTCTTGCTATACAGTAGTTGCGTTCTTTTTTTGTGTTACATGGTTTGTTTATACGACATTAATTACCGCTTATGAACATACATGATTTTGATGACATACGGCCATATTTGCCGGAGGAGCTTCCCGAGGTTTTCGACCGGTTGCTGGCCGATGAGGGATTTCAGGAAGCCATAGGCACGGTGTATGAGGGTATTCCTTTTGAGCAGATAAGCTCGAAAATCAAGAGTTGCCCCACAAACGAGCTTTTCCAGGAGCAGATGGTATATCCAGTGCTTATGAACCTGCTGTCCAAAGCCAGCAAGGGTCTGACCAGCGACTTCGGCAAATTAGACAAAAGCCAAAGCCACACGTTTGTGACCAACCACCGCGACATCGTCCTCGACTCCGCCCTGCTCGACTGCTCTCTCATCGACGAGAAATTAAAGACAGTGGAGATAGCCATTGGCGACAACCTGTTGATACGTCCGTGGATCAAGGACCTTGTGAGAGTCAACAAGTCGTTCATCGTTCAACGCTCGCTTAACATGCGCCAGATGCTTCTCGCCTCAGCCAAGATGTCGAGATACATGCATTTCGCCATAAACGAGAAGCATGAGAATATCTGGATTGCCCAGCGTGAGGGACGTGCGAAAGACTCTGACGACCGTACACAAGAGAGCGTGCTGAAAATGATGTCAATGGGAGGCGACCTGCGCAATCTGAACATTGTGCCGCTCGCCATAAGCTACGAGTTTGACCCGTGCGACTACCTGAAAGCAGAAGAGTTCCAGCACAAGCGCGACATCGCCGGATTCAAGAAGAGCCAACAGGATGACCTTGACAACATGCGCATCGGTATTTTCGGCTACAAGGGACACATACATTACCAGGCTGCGCCATGCATAAACGACTGGCTCGACACCCTGCCCTCCGGCATGCCCAAAAACGACTATTTCAAGGCTGTGGCTGAGCACATAGACCAGGAAATCCACAAGAACTACCGGCTTTATCCATGCAACTATATAGCCCTCGACCTGCTGGAAAGCAGCGACCGTCATGCGGCTCACTACGATGAGACTGACAAGCGGCAGTTTGAGGCATACATAGAGAAGAAACTCGGTATGGTGACTATAGAAAACGCCGACATGCCATATCTCCGGGAGCGTATTCTCACCATGTATGCCAACCCCGCAAAAAACCAAGAAACAGCAAATTCCCAGAAGTGAAGAGCCACAAATCCACATACACGATTCCATTTGCACCTGAAGCCCTGACGAGGATTCTTCCAATATTGCTTCTGACCACATTGCTGTCGGCAGCGTCCTTATCGTCGTGCTCCGACGATGACAACGGCTCCAGATACCCGTCAGTACGTACCGAGCTGGTTGAGGCATCCACCAACTCGTCGAAGAACGTGGTGTCCATCCTTCTCGACGACGGCACACGTTACAGTGTGTCAAGAGCCATAAGCTCCTCCACCGCCGATACGGTTTTCAGATGTGTATGTACTTTTGATGAGAAAGAGGGACAATCAGAGCCTGACATCTACTCCATATACTCCATCCCGTCGGGTCTGCCATTAAAAAGCAGCGAAGTTGAACAACATAAGGATGCAGACTACTATGTCATAAGCACGTGGATTACTCCCCGGTATATAAACGCTTTCATCTCATTCAAAACCACCGGAAACGGCCAACACAAGATTTACTTCATCGAAGACAGCCTCAACGAAAACAGTGACGGCACACACACGGCACACGTGTCGCTGGTTCACGAGCGTCCGGAAGACGACCCCGAATCATATACAGAGCGGACATACGTGAGTCTTCCCCTCTGGCACTATGAATCGACCGCCGACACCGTTAAGCTGAGTCTTTCCGGGACAGTAGTCCAGTCGCCGGGTGAATAACGGCAAAGCAATTGCCACAGGACTATCAACAACACAATACTCATCAGATGAGCAACAAAAGCAAACATACAACAGAATTCTCATTCGAGGTACTTCCCCCTCTGAAAGGCACAGGAACAGAATCCCTGTTCCACACAATCGATGTGCTTAAGGAATTCAACCCCAAGAAAATCAACATAACCACCCACCGCAGCGAATACGTTTACGACGAGCAGCCCGACGGCACGTTCTTACGCAAGCGTCTTCGCCGCCGCCCCGGCACAGTCGCCGTGGCAAGCGCCATAATGCAGAAATATGACATCACGGTGGTTCCCCACATGGTTTGCAGCGGATTCACGAAGGAAGACACCGAATACATGCTTCTTGACCTTCAGTTTCTCGGAATCAACGAGGTACTTGCCCTTCGTGGCGACAAGGCGAAGGACGAGCCACGTTTCCAACCGGTCAGAGGCGGTCACAGCCACACGACCGACCTTCTCAGTCAGATAAACGCCTTCAACGGCGGACAATTTTGTGACGGCACTCCAATCAAGCATGTTGGCGAGCCTTTCAGCTTCGGAGTGGCATGCTATCCTGAGAAGCACGAGGAAGCTCCAAATCCCGACAGCGACCTCCGCTATCTGAGACAAAAGCAAGAACTGGGCGCCCAATATGCGATCTGCCAGCTGTTTTATGACAACAGCAAATATTTCGCATTTGTTGAGCGTGCCCGCACCGTAGGAATTACGATTCCGATAATCCCCGCTATCAAGCCTCTCACCAAGCAGTCACAAGTGTCTCAAGTGCCCAAGACATTCCACGTGGACATTCCCAAGGAGCTTGCCGACGAAGCGACCCGCTGCAGCTCCGACGCTGACATCCAGCAGTTGGGCATTGAATGGAGTGTGGCCCAGTGCCGTGAGTTAATTGAGAAAGGCGCTCCCTGCATCCACTTCTACACCATGGGAGCCACAGAAAGCATACGCAAGATTGCCGAGCAGGTGTATTGAAAAGTGAAAAGTGAATAACAAAAATGAAGTTTGAGGATATAATTGGTCAGGATGAAGTAAAGCAGCGTCTGAAAGGGGCTGTTGAGAACGGTCGCATTCCCCATGCCATAATGTTGGCAGGCAAGGAAGGTAGTGGCACTATGCCCCTCGCTGTGGCATTCGCCCAGTATCTTCTGTGCCAGGGTGCGCCCGAAGAGCCGAAAGACAGCGGCATGAGTCTTTTCGGATTTGACGAGCCCGAGCCTGTTGAGACCGTGAAAGAGCGTCCCTGCGGAAAATGCCGGGCGTGCCTGATGTCCCAGAAGCTGGAGCATCCCGACCTACATTTTATCTTCCCCATATACAAAAAGAAAGGTCGCGGAGCAGAAAAGCCCACCTATTGTGATGAATACATATCAGAATGGCGCACAATGCTCCTGTCCAACCCCTATTTCACCTATAGCGACTGGATGGACGCCTGTGGCGCTGAGAACCAGCAACTGGTGATTTATGAGTCGGAAAGCGATGACATTTTCAAGAAGCTATCATTAGTCGCCAGCCAGGGAGGATATAAAATATGTGTGATATGGCTTCCTGAGAAAATGAACGAGTCGTGTTCCAACAAAATGCTGAAACTCATTGAGGAGCCCCCTACCAACACCATTTTTATCATGGCGAGCGAGCACCCCGAGCAGCTGTTACCGACCATACGCAGCCGTGTCCAGACAATCGCGGTGGCTCCCGTTGCTGAAGACGATTTGACCGCTTATCTCACCCGTGAGAAAGGCGTGATGGAGGAAATGGCCCGCAGGATTTCCCACACAGCACAAGGCAGTGTGTCGGCAGCCATCAAGTCGATACGCACGGACAACGAGCACACATTCTATTTCGACCTCTTTGTCCAGCTTATGCGCCTGTCGTATGCACGCAAGGTAAAAGAGATGCGCAAATGGAGTGAGACCGTGGCTGCGACAGGCAGGGAACGTCAGAAGCACTTCCTTGAATATTGCCAGCACATGGTGCGTGAGAACTTCATATACAACTTCCACAATCCAAAGCTCAACTACATGCATCCCGACGAATCGGACTTTGCCGTGCGCTTTGCCCCCTTTATCAATGAGAACAATGTGATAGGGATAATGAACGAACTGGCACTGTGTGAGCGTGACATTGCCCAAAACGCAAATGCAAAAATCGTATTTTTCGATTTTGCCTTGAAAATGATAGTACTTATAAAGAACAGATGATTAAGTGAAAAGTTAAGTATTTGAAATACAAAAATGATAAATATGAACGAAAACAACAATATTCCCAAAGGTCTGAGGCTTTCCAAAAGCTTTTGCTGCGGTGACGGCTCACGCATTCAGATTTGCCAAAAGAGCTGCAACCCCCACAACGACAAGCTGAACGCTTTTGACTGGCTGGCCGACCTTCCCGACAACGCCATGAGCGAAGAGATGGTGGAGGTTCAGTTCAAGCCTCCTCGCAAAGGGTATTTCATCAACTCCAACCATTTAGACCTGGTAAAAGGCGACATCGTGGCAGTTGAGGCAAATCCGGGTCACGACATCGGTACCGTAACCATGACCGGTCGTCTTGTCCCCCTTCAGATGAAGAAGGCCAACCTCAAGCCCAATGTGGAGTTCAAGAGAATCTACCGCAAGGCCCGTGCCGTAGATATCGACAAGTTTAAGGAATCGAAAGCCCACGAGCACGAGACGATGATTGAGTCTCGCCAGATAGCCAAAGACCTCGGTCTGAAAATGAAAATCGGCGATGTAGAATATCAGGGTGACGGCAACAAAGCCATATTCTACTATATCGCCGACGAGCGTGTTGACTTCCGTCAGCTCATCAAGGTATTGGCAGAGCGTTTCAGAGTACGGATAGAGATGAAGCAGATCGGCGCACGCCAGGAAGCCGGCCGCATAGGCGGAATCGGTCCTTGCGGACGCGAGTTGTGTTGCTCCACCTGGATGACCAACTTCGTGAGTGTCTCCACCAGCGCCGCCCGCTTTCAGGATCTCTCACTCAACCCCCAAAAGCTGGCCGGCCAGTGTGCCAAATTGAAATGTTGCCTCAACTATGAGGTGGACCAATATGTTGAGTCTCTGAAACAGTTGCCGTCAAGAGAGATCACCCTCTTCACCGCCGACAACGAATACTACTTCTTCAAGGCAGATATCCTGACCCACTTCATCACCTACTCCACAGACAAGCACACCCTTGTCAACGAGCGCACCATCAGCGCCAGCCGCGCCTTTGAGGTTATCGACATGAACCGCAACGGCAAAAAGCCGAAAGACTTGACCGAAGACGGCGAACAGATTGTGGTAGAGTCAAAAGACCTTCTCGACCAGGAAAACATAACCCGTTTCGACAAAGCCCGCCGCAAGAAGAAACACTCGTCGTCAAAATCCGCAAACGCCCAGTCTGAGAGTCAAGAACCGTCTGCCGCCCAAAGCCAACGTCAGCGTGAGCAGGAGGAGCGGCCCCAGCAGCGTATCCACCGGGCACAACAGGCCGGTTATGACGCCAAACGGCCACAAAACAAGCCTCGCGGCAACCGCAACCGTCCAAACAACGTGAGGAACAGTACAGAAAAGAACTAAGAGATTTAAA
>JAZUMZ010000029.1:0-6444 GCA_045603885.1 Bacteroidaceae bacterium
ATTAGCTTCAGACGATTTACAGTTTATTAGCGAACAGGTTGGTTTTAGCAGCCGAAGAAGCATAGCGGGCTATGGTTCAAGTCTGGGAAGAGCCAAGATGCCGCTAAGAAACGTAACGTGTCGAAGTTAAATAGAGCACCCGAAAGATAGTAAAAAAAATAATTTATAGAAGTACCCTTCAAATAATCTTAACATCTGATCTATGGCTATAATAAAACCTTTCAGAGGATTGAGACCCCCAAAGAATTTAGTAGAGAAAGTGGAGTCACGCCCTTATGATGTCCTGAACTCTGAGGAGGCAAGGACCGAAGCCGGAGATAATCCTATGTCTTTATACCATATAATACGTCCCGAGATCAACTTCCCTGAAGGGACTGACGAGCACGACCCCAAAGTATATGATGAGGCAGCACGGCAGTTCAAGCTCTTCCAAGACAATGGTTGGCTGGTGCAAGACTCATCCGAGCATTATTATATTTATGCCCAGACGATGAACGGGAAGACGCAATACGGGCTTGTCGTAGGTGCGTATGTAGATGACTATCTTAACGGAGTAATAAAAAAGCATGAGCTAACGAGGGCAGACAAGGAAGAGGACCGTATGAAACACGTCAGGGTGAACAATGCGAATGTTGAGCCTGTGTTCTTTGCTTATCCCGACAACGATGTATTGCTCAGGCTGATTGGAAAATATGCGTCAACAGAGCCGGAATTTGACTTTATCGCGCCTATCGACGGCTTTGGCCATAAGTTGTGGGTAATATCTGATAGCGATGACATTGACACGATAACTGAGGAGTTCAAAAAAATGCCGTGCCTGTACATAGCCGACGGCCATCACAGGTCTGCTGCGGCTGCGCTTGTAGGGGCTGAGAAGGCAAGGAACAATCCTGAGCATAGAGGTGATGAGGAATACAACTATTTTATGGCTGTATGTTTTCCTGCCTCACAACTGACAATTCTTGACTACAACAGGGTTGTAAGGGACTTGAACGGCTTGTCTGACGAGGAATTCCTCGATGCTCTCAGAAAAGATTTTGATTTGACAGACAAAGGCACAGACAACTACAAACCCTCAAGAATACATGAGTTCTCACTGTATCTCGGCGGACACTGGTACAGCTTGATGACAAAGGCCGGTAGATACGACGACAGCGACCCTATTGGGGTTCTCGATGTCAGTATCTCTTCCCGGCTTATACTCGATGAGATTCTCGGAATCAAAGACCTCAGGAAAGACAAACGTATTGACTTTGTCGGCGGTCTCAGAGGTCTTGACGAGTTGAAGAGACGGGTTGACAGCGGTGAGATGAGGATGGCTCTTGCATTATATCCGGTGACTATGAGGCAGATAATGGATATTGCCGACTCAGGAAACATCATGCCGCCAAAAGCAACGTGGTTTGAGCCAAAACTTCGCTCTGGATTGGTTATTCATAAACTCGACTGACATAATAAGCACTGCACCATAATAAATGGATACTTACCTGACCATATCCGCCCCTTCACAGGGGACATACACAGAAAAGCGAAGCAAATTCCTTGCTTTCGCTTTTCCTGTTACTGATATCGGGCAGGTCAAAGAGCGGGTGGCTGAATTTCAGAAGAAATACTACGATGCCCGCCATGTGTGTTACGCATATATGCTCGGACCGGAACGCCAGCTATACAGGGCTAACGACAATGGAGAGCCATCAGGAACTGCAGGCAAGCCGATACTGGGACAAATCAACTCCAAAAACCTTACAGACATTTTGATTATTGTTGTCAGGTATTTCGGAGGAGTCAAGTTGGGAACCGGAGGCTTGGTCGTCGCATATAGGATAGCTGCGTCGGAAGCGTTAGACAATGCGGAGATTATTGAGCGGCAGGTCACACAGTCTGTGTCATTCACATTTGAATATCCTTTCATGAACGATGTTATGAGGATTGTAAAAGAGGAATCACCCCAGATTATTGACCAGAGCTTCGACAATGACTGCAAAATGACATTGTCTATACGAAAAGACTCAATTCCCAAACTAGTAGCCAGACTCCAAAAGGTTGACTCACTTCAAATACAATAAGTTTTTATTCCAAATTCATATTATCATGATGAGACTAAGACTTTTACAATTCCTGTTCTTGACACTTTGCACAACTGTTTCCCAAGCTCAGGACTATCAGAGATATTATGAGAACCTTCCTGTCGAGGTTTCACAAGTCACACCAGTCACAATTCCAGACAATGTCGTGAACATAACTGAGATGGGTGGGGTAGGCGACGGCGCCACATTAAACACTGACGCATTTACCAAGGCAATCTCAAAACTCACGAAATTGGGAGGAGGGAAAATAATCGTGCCAGAGGGTGTATGGCTTACCGGTCCTATAATGCTGAAAGACAACATTGAGCTTAACATCACAAAAAACGCCATTCTTTATTTCTCACCCGACAAAAGTCTGTATGTTGAACCGAAAGGTACATCCAAAAGAGCATATCCGTGTATTCGTGCCTCCAAGCGTAAGAATATAGCCATCACCGGTTCTGGAATTATTGACGGAAACGGCAGTCAATGGAGGCCGGTGAAGAGGAGCAAGCAGAGCGATGTGGAGTGGAAACAATATCAGGAAATGGGCGGTCAGGTCACTGAGGACGGATCGCTGTGGTATCCTTGGAAGATGAAGAACGGCTATGAGGACATAGCTCCCACGCCAAAGCAGCAGGAAGGAATGCGCAATGACCTCATCCGTCTCACTGATTGTGAGAACATATTGATACAAGGTGTTACAATCCAAAATTCGCCACGGTTCCATGTGCATCCTTGCAACAGCAAAAATGTGATTGTAGATGGAGTCACCATCAGGTGTCCCTGGAATGCGCAAAATGGAGATGCCATCGACTTCAGCGACGTTAATATAGGCCTGATTGTCAACTGCACAGTCGATGCGGGCGATGACGGGCTGTGTATGAAAAGCGGAGCATATAAGCCGGAGTCTCCTGCGAACGGTTGCGAGGATATTGTAATTCAGGACAATACCGTGTTTCATGCCCATGGTGGATTTGTGTTAGGAAGTGAGACGGTTACGGGAATGAAACGTATAGTGGTCAGACACAACAGGTTCTGCGGAACAGACACCGGTCTGAGGTTCAAAAGTGGAATAGGGCGGGGTGGCAGGACTGAGGACCTGTATATCTCAGATATCGTTATGACTGACATTGCGGCCGAGGCCATCATTTTCCAATGTGACTACGCAGACCAACCTGCAGGACGTGCAGCGAAAGGACCTTCTGACCAAGATTTAAAAAACTTAAAAAATGTGCCTGAATTCCAAGGTATTAATATATCAAATATCACTTGCAGAGACTGCAAGATTGGTATCCGTGCCAAAGGTATTGCAGACTTGAACTGTGTTCACGACATCAATATATCCGACTGCACAATCACCTACAACAAAGATGCGCAGCAGATAGATGCCCAGACAGCAAAAATAAATCTTTCCAACGTCAGACTTTTGGAAAACAAGAGGCAATAGTCCAACAAGAAAGGGTTGTGCAAATCCAAAGTTAACTGATTCACTTGTTCTATAGAATAACTACAGGCTAATAGATCCTCAAAGGACAAGTCATGAAAACCCTCAGAATTCGCAGATAACAACATCGCGCTTTGCGCTGGATTAAAGGATTCTCCCTTCCTCCCTTATTCCTCGGATTAATCATAAACTGTACATGCTCACCATCAGTGTTGAGCGGATGCATATATTCAGTACTTAATCTGTCCGCTTTGTATTGCTTTAAAGGTCTTGAATCCCGACAAATCCTCGCTTACATACTGCTCCCATTGGTTTCCATACCGTTCTGTGAGATACATGAATACGGCTATGTTTTTAGCCGCAAGAACATCCTTCGGAGGTGCCATACTCAGATAGTGATATCTGTCGACCACCTGGTATGAAGTGTTAAATCGGGTCTTGAATGTCTCGTTGATGCTGTTTGCCAACTTGATGTTGTCACTGATTTCATCATAAATGACCGGGGTACTACCCTCTAATTCTTTTACGGCTTGTTTTATGAAATCTCTTCCGTCAATGAACACCTCAATATTGAATATTGTCTTTACAGAATCAACATTAACAGTGACAGTTTTACCCCTATATTCAGGATTCCGCACCTTAATAGTGTAAGTTCCCGGCGCAATGTTCATATCGTGAAATGAGTAATTCCCTTTCTTGTCTGTAAATGTGTATTGTCTGTTTAATGACAAAGTCACCTCCTCATGTCCAGGAGTTATTGTGTCTCCATTGTTTATTATAGTTACATGCCCTTCAATCGAACATTGCGGATGTGAGTTGTCTCTGACTACAAGCCTGTCGTACAAAGGGTCGTATCTTGGATGCTCGATAGTTGCCTCATAAATATTGGCCGTTTTTCTGTATATGCGGTAAAGTGTAACACATTGAATACAATCATGACAGTCATACACAATTTCGTGATTGTACTGCAAGAATGATGTGCTCGGATTGATATCTGATATTTCTTCGTATGCATCTTTGTTATCATATATGGTTACGTCATTTATTCCGCGGGAATTGTATCGGATACTGTCTGAAACACTCCATATAATCTCGTGATATCTTCCCTCACCATGGGAAAAAGAATGCACGACATATATTGTGTCTGAGACAAAGATTCTTTGTATCTCCTCGGATAAATGCTCTTTTCTGATTCTGTTGTGAATTTTTGCATGATGTCTGGGTTTATGACTGTAATTCTTTTTGTCCATCTTGTATAGTACTTCCCATGGCGAATCAGCCTTAAACGTATAGACACAATTGGCATCCTGTGCCTCCGCTGTAACTGAATTACCGCAAAACAAGCAGATTACAACAATAAGAGCGCATATAAACCGATTGTCTCTCCTTCTGTTTTTCCTTCTGTTAATCATATTTCTGTTATTATTTACATAGATTATCCCAGTGTTATTCACTCCTCCTTGAGCATAGATTGTTTTTCTAACAGGTTCTCATCGTTCGTTTCCTGCTTTATAGATTGTTATTCCAGTAGGGTCTTCCAGGGAAAATCCTGATAACTAATTATTTATGCCGTAATGAAAGACAGTAACTCTGCTTTCATCAAATATTCTTTTACCATTTAACCCCTCACATGTGTAATAATCATGAAGATTTTCGCCACCTTTTAAAGAAATGTAATGGTTTGCAAAGTAAAAACCATGATCCAAAGGAGGTAATTGTTCTTTTCCATTGATTTTTCGAGGACAAATAGGCTGAATTTCCAAGGAATAGGTGTTACCCACTTTAAGCTTTTCCTCATACTTGTAGTAGTCTATTAAGCGTGAAAGAATAAAATATGTTGTTTCATTACAAAACGCGGTTATAATGTACATATCTTTGAACTTTCGTTTTATCTTCTTTATAGTTAAGTCTTTTTTAATGGGAGGATACATTTCTGAGTCATATTTCGTCAGTCCGATTACTGTTATATTTGTGTCTGACTCCATGTTTCCAAATCTTCCATGGCTTTCGTCTCTCAATTTTTTTACATGATAGGGGTCAAGCCTAAGATATGGGCATATACCCATTTCCTCATAATTATCATTGCTGTTATGGATAATTCGTTTGCCATTTAACTGACGAGATGTGAAAACATCCCAAATACCTTTGTCTGGTTCTATTCTTATTCCATGATTGGCATAATTAGCACAAAGATTGATTTGCGGAATATCTTTAACGCCATTCCATGAGATATTTAGCATTGACTGAATCCATAAAGAATGGGTTTCGCCTTCTTTCATTTTTTTCCCTTGTTTATATTTCCTGTCATTATAGGAGACAATTTTATATAATGTATCGTTACACGACGCATAGATGAAATACACATCCTTATACCCTTTTTTTATCTTTTCTATCTTTAAGTCTCTTTTTAACAGTGGAACATGTATGTCCTGCCCGTTTGCAGGAAGGATGAAGACAAGCATTATAACAATTAAAATTCTTATCATTTTGATTATAAATTTGTTACTTTTCGGATTATAATGTATTCATTATTATTCCTATATACCCTATATTCTTTTTTTGTTGCGTATTCTAATTTTGTGATATAACCATTTCTGTCAAATCCAAATATTTTTAATTCAAAGTGCTGCTTATACGCAGCATCTCTATGAGCCTCTTTATAAACTGATCCATGAAGTTCTGAACGGGGACTGCTCTCTCCTTTTTTCCTCGATATCAGTGCGCCTTGGTAAGCCTCTGTGATTTCGTGAATAATCGGGTCAGTTCTTGTATAATCACCAATTTTCTTCAAGTCGGTCGGATTTATCACCTGTGTAGCAGTTATATGACCGTCATCTGCAATATTGTTTCCTCCAAATGCGCCGCCAACGAAGGCAATCCGTTCATCACCATCTAACACATACTGTGATGCAGTAGCCAGTATGTTCACTG
>JAZUMZ010000030.1:0-4559 GCA_045603885.1 Bacteroidaceae bacterium
CCTTTATTAAAATCATTCTTAATAAGTTGGGATGCGATTCTTTGTATCATGGCTGTTGATTTTATGCTGCAAAGATACATAATTATTTTAATATAATCCCCAAATTCAATATAAATTTGGTGATTTAATTCCCTAAATTCAATATAAATTTGGTGATTTTGGAAGAGATAGCCCCACGCCCGATGTGGGCGCGGTGCCTGCATCGGGCGTGGGGAATGCAGGAGAATAGTCGTAATTTTGCACCGTGATTACTAGAACGTGTATTCTGTTAGTCATAGGAGTAACCCGAAAAGCCTGTAAGTGAGTAGGGGAAATTAAATTCTTCAACATCATGAAAGAGAAGAACGAGATGGAAGAACTCCAGACGCGTAGGGAGTTTTTCAAAGAAGCCTCTAGAAAAGCGCTTCCGCTTCTTGCTCTGACTGCAGTTGGTTCTACAATTCTAGCATCGTGCGAAAAAGAGAGTACTAGTACCAGCAGTCGAGGAAGTAGTAGCAGTAGTTCTGGGTGTAAAGGTTGTAGCGGTTCGTGCTCAAGTAGTTGTAGCGGAGATTGTGACAGTGGTTGCACCAACAACTGCGACAGTCTGTGTGGTGGTGACTGCTGGGCATACTGCGAGTCGACCTACAAAACCTGATGTTTGTAAGTGGTCTGTTGGAATACGCATACAGGCCACTTCTTTATTATTTAGAAGAGTTATATGGAAATAAAACCGACGGGAAAACCTTGGCAAAGTGGTAGATCAAAATCTATTACTTTTATCGTCACTAAAGACTGTCAACTGGCATGCAAATATTGCTATCTTGTAGGGAAGAATGAACATGAGCGAATGTCATGGGATACAGCAAAACAATTTATCGATTTTGTGCTGGCAAAAGAGGATGAGTTCAAGGAAGAGAGTGTGGTTTGGGATTTTATTGGTGGCGAACCATTTTTGGAGATTGAACTAATAGACAAAATTTGTGATTATCTGAAATTTCGAATGTATGAACTGAACCACCATTGGTTTAATAGCTACCGTTTCTCCTTCTCAACCAATGGTATCAATTATCATACACCCAAAGTACAGGAGTTTATTCGTAAGAATCATGACCATCTAAGTATCGGCATTACAATTGATGGAACAGAGAAGAAACACGATTTAAACAGGGTGTACAAACATCCAAATGGTTTTTCGTATAAGGGAACAAACTTAACGGAAAGAGGGTCTTACAAAGATGTTGTGTGCAATATTCCACTATGGCTTTCGCAATTTCCGGAGGCTGCTACAAAGGTTACTGTAAGTAGTGAAGACCTGCCCTATGTGACAGAGAGCGTATTGCATCTTTTCTCCCTCGGTATCCATCAGGTAAACATAAATGTGGTTTTTGAAAATGTGTGGAAAGAAGGTGACGATATGCTCTTTGAGGAACAATTGATACAGTTGGCGGATGCTATAATTGACGGTGGTTGGTATCAGGATTTTTCGTGTTCATTTTTCAGCGAAAGGATAGGTAAACCACTTGACAATAAACATAACAACAACTGGTGTGGCGCAGGACAGATGCTTTCTGTCGACGCGGCGGGCAATTTATATCCCTGTACACGGTTTGCACAATACTCTATGAGAAATAAAAAGGCCATTATTATTGGTAACATACGCGATGGCATCAACCAGAACCTGCTGCGGCCGTGCCTGACGCTCGACCGCACGACGCAAAGTCCGCAGAAGTGCCTCGACTGCGAGGTGGCCAGCGGCTGTGCCTGGTGCCAGGGAGAGAACTACGACGCAGCCGAGACGCCCACTATCTACCAGCGCGCCATCGCCATCTGCAAGATGCACAAGGCGAGGGTGAGAGCCAACAACTACTACTGGAACAAACTCTACCGCAAGCTGGAGCTTGAGGGTGAGCGTGAGGAGTATGAGAGGAGCAAACGTGATGTGAAACCTGAAATATGCTGATGCCATGCTACAATATATGATTATACTGCTGGATGACACCAGCACGTCGTTCTGTCATTACGCGAACACCAAGAAGGAGCGCAGACCTATAGACGTGGAGACACTGCGCAAGGGAATACGCTATGCGATGACGGAGAACCTGATGATCCAGTTCGTCTATCCGGACTATGGGCTGCCCGAGGATATCCGCAGAGAGATAGAGACCATAGACCACTCGAAGATAAAGCCTAAAGCCGATGATGACGCTGATGTGCTTGTTCTGAACGAGTGGAGTCTCACGGATCTGCCAACCGATATTCCTGTTGTACTGAGAACCACAAAGACTGAGCTTTTCAGTAAGTACAAAGAGCTGAAAGAAGTTCTCGGAAATGTCCTGCGACTTAACATCGTCATAACAGATGTTGAGACATTCACGGATACCGACTTCGACGCATACAAGAAAGTGCTGAAAGAACTCTCTGAAACAACAGAGAAGCTCTATGTAGAAGGAAAGTCACCTCAGTTGAATATACTGACCGACCGCATGATGCTGAGGGAGATGAACAACTGCGGTGCTGGCGACACGAGTATCACGCTTGCACCGAACGGTAAGTTCTATGTGTGCCCGGCGTTCTATTATGAGGATGAGAGAGACAGCGTTGGAGACCTTGATAACGGTCTTGACATCAAGAACCGACAGCTTTACAATCTTGACTACGCCCCGATCTGCCGCCACTGCGACGCATGGCAGTGCAAACGCTGTGTTTGGCTCAACCGCAAGACCACGTTAGAGGTGAACACCCCAAGCCATGAACAATGTGTTGTAGCGCACTTGGAGCGCAACGCCTCGAAAGAGCTTCTGACCAATATCCGCAAGCACGGCACTTTCCTGCCGGAGAATGAGGACATAAATGATATTGACTATCTCGACCCGTTTGACAAAAGAGATGAATGGTGAAAACACAAGCACCTCAAAGAACCATATCCCTTATTCCCCTATTCCTTAGAAACATAAAATCCATAGAGAATGAATAAAAAACTTGTTGGGCAGGTGACACCCGAGGAGCGTGATGAGATTCAGACGCTATTCGAACGTCGCAACGGACTGAACGAGCTGGCAAAGATTCTGACCGCTGACAACGCCGAGCTGTATGAGAAACTGGTGAAGGACATGGGCGAGACCGGCACTAAATTCCAGGGCTGGTGGGACCGCATGGCGCAGAAATACCAGTGGGAGTCGGTTGAGAACGGCAACTGGGAGATTAACTTCGACACGTGCGAGATATTCCTCGTGACCACGTGATTGAGAAATCCCAGGATTGATTTTAATTATAATAATCTGAGGAGTAAGGGATTAAGGGATGGCATGTGTCATTAGCTCAAAAATCCTTTATTCCCTTATTCCTCAGAATTCAAAAATAAAAAGATGATTTTACAGCTGTTGTTTATAGGCACCACGGAGTTGCTTCTGATAGGCGGGCTTGCATTGTTGCTGTTCGGTGGCAAGAAACTGCCGGAGATGATGAAAGGGCTTGGGCAGGGGGTGCAGAGCTTCAAGAAGGGTATGAACGAGCCGGTGGCGGAAAACGCAGAGAACACCCAAGAGGATGACGAAGGAGAAAAGGATGGAGAGCCGGAGCCAGACTCGAAAGAAGAGGAGCAGCACTGATTGTCAACATGACAAGGCTATGATGACAACGGGCGGACACCTTGAGGTGCTCCGCCGTATGTTGTTTCGTATAGTAGCTGTGACAGGTGTGTTGGCTGTAGTAGTGTTTTGTTTTAAGAATATCACGTTTGACATTCTTCTTGGTCCGAGTCGCTGGAATTTCTGCACTTATCGCTGGATAGAGAATGTTTTGAATGCTATGGGAGCGGATTTCAGGTTTGAGGAGTTCCATGTAAGCATGATAGCCACGGACCTGTCGAGCCAGTTTATGACGCATATAACCACCTCGGTATATCTTGGTCTGCTGGGTGCTTCGCCCTATATCCTTTTTGAGCTGATACGCTTTGTCTCTCCGGCTTTGTATGACAATGAGCGGAAATACTCATTGAGAGTGGCGGTAATTATATACGTCATGTTCATCATTGGTGTATTGATGTCCTACTTCATCCTGTTTCCCGTCTCATTCCGTTTTCTCGGCACATACAGCGTTTCGGAGGCGGTGGCGAGCAATATCACGCTTGACTCGTATATCTCTACGTTCGTGTCACTTACATTGGTAATGGGAGTGGTGTTCCAGCTGCCTGTAATCGCATTCTTCCTCGGCAAGATGGGAGTTGTATCGGCTGGCTTGCTTTCCCACTACCGCAAACATGCATTAGTCATCATCATGTTGTTGTCGGCGATAATCACCCCGCCCGATGTGATGACGTTGGTACTTGTTGCTATTCCTTTATACTTGCTTTACGAGATAAGTATCAGAATCATAAAGAGGGTGGAACCCAAGGAGGTTGAACGCTATTAATCATAACAAATATTGCCATAGACAAAACTTATGAAATAAGTGCTCCCTCACTCCCTCACTCCTTCACTCCTTAGATTCTGTCTCTGAGGAATAAGGGAGTAAGGGATTATTTTGTAATTTGACTTCGTCGAATTAGGGGTTCTTTCAGAACACTCCTTTGTGAAGCT
>JAZUMZ010000031.1:0-5487 GCA_045603885.1 Bacteroidaceae bacterium
GGACGTCGTTGTTTGCTGTCGCGGTGGAGTAAGCCAGTGCCGGCGGGTCGGTAGTGGCTCCGGCAATAAGTCCCATGATATAAAAATAATTCTGCTTATATTTAAGCCTCATGAAGCCTCCGACCAAAATCAGCGGAACGACCGTGATGATGAATCCGTAGATCACGAACGCAACACCACCGTTCATCACTGTCTCAAGGAAGTTGCCACCGGCTTTGATACCCACACTTGCAAGGAACAGGACAAGTCCGATATCGCGTATCATCATCGACGCCGATGTGGTGGTGTAAGCCACGAGTTTCATCTTAAATCCGAATCGTCCCACAAGAATGGCGATAATCAGCGGTCCTCCTGCAAGTCCAAGCTTTACAGGCATTGAGAGTCCTACATTGAACGGTATGCTTCCGAAAATAATACCACACAGGATACCGAAGAAAATTGTGACAAGATTTGGCTTATCCAGCCTGTTAGCCATGTTTCCGAGCTTATGGGAGAATCTGTCAACCGCGTCTTCCGGACCGACGACCGTGAGACGGTCGCCAACCTGAAGCGTGACATGGGGCGAGGCGAACAGCTCCATACCCGAACGATAGATCCTGGAGACATTGACACCATACATGCTTGACGGATGGAGCGACGCCAAGGTCTTGCCGTTGATGCTGGATTTTGTGACGAGCACCTTCTTGGATGCCATTGGCACATCCTGTTTCTCCCACTCCACCTTCACAGGTTCTCCTATGAATGCGGTTATCGCCTCTGCGTCTTCCTCCGCGCATACAATATACAGGAGGTCGCCCACATGAAGTTCCGTGTCTTTATTAGGCAGAACCACATGGCCGTTTTGCAGGCATCTCGTGCAGACGAAATCCCGTCCGAGGTAATATCTCACTTGGAGGATTGTCTTACCTTGCATTGAGGGATTCACCACTTTCAGATGCATGAGATGTGGTTTTACGGCTGTGTTGTTGCCGTCCTTGTTGTAATAATCCTCCTCCTCTTTCTTTAAGCTAATCCTGAACACCACCTTGATAAGTATAATCGCTCCGATAATACCCACCACGCCGAGGGGATATGCACAGGCATATCCGTTGGCTATCACCGGAATCTGTCTTCCGAATGTCTCCGGTCCAATCTGGTCAAGGGCCGCGTTAGCGGCTCCAAGTCCCGGAGTATTTGTGACCGCTCCGCACAGCACGCCTACCATCATAGGGAAGCTGTCGGGCTTTGATTTGTCCATGCATGTGTAATACAATATCAACATCACAACCACGTTGAGCAGAATGATTGAGAACGCCGCCATATTCATCCTCACTCCGTTGCCCTTAAGAGATGTGAAGAATGAGGGTCCCACCTGCAATCCGATGGAATAGACAAACAGGATCAATCCGAAGTCCTGGATAAAATTGAGCACGTTGAGAGGCTCAGGCGTAAAATTATATTGCGTTTGCCCCACATGCAGGAAATGTCCCACAAAGATACCGACAAAAAGCACGAAGGTGACTCCGAGCGATATCCCCCCGATCTTCAACTTGCCGAGCAGCACACCGGCAGTAATAACGATTGCGTAAAGCAAAACGATATGAGCCACAGACTCACCATTGGTAAAAAGCTGAACCAACCACTCCATCTATTGCAATATGGTTAAAAAAATTATATACTGAAATAAAATGCAAAGTTAGCATATTTTTTTCAGAGTAGCAACAAAACGGGCGTAATTATGAGGATGAATCTGTATCAAAATCACGTTCCGCGGCCTTAGGAACTGAAGAGGTATCCATAGTATATATTTTGGGGTTGGATTTGGATGCCTGTCTTACCATAAACGTATAGTTCTCAACAATATGCCGCCAGTCGGCAGCTTTCATGTCGGGATAACGTTGTGCAAACTTTTCCATAACCTCCCGCTGTAGGTCATAATCCGATGTGTCCGCGTTCAAGATAAGCGAACCATACTAAATCGTAAAAAACAGTGATTTTTTTGGTCATGAGTTGATTTTTTATTAGCTTTGCATATAAAAAAAGATTAAAGAACCAACAATCAAACAAAACATGAAAAAGACAATAATCACTCTGAGCCTGATGCTCATAACCGCATTTGCCAACGCTCAGGACTTCGGTTTTGGAGGGAACCAGCAAAGCAGCTCAAAAGCCCGTTACTCAGCCAAATTCACAGACATCAACTATGCCGACGACGGACAGGCATACCACACGCTCGACGTTTATCTCCCCGAGAAAGAAGCAAAGAAATACCCGGTGGTGCTCCACATATACGGCAGCGCATGGTTCAGCAACAACAGCAAGGGCAACGCCGACATCAACACCATCTGCGCCGCGTTGCTCGACGCTGGATATGCCGTGGTCTGCCCCAACCACCGCAACAGCAAAGACGCACAATACCCTGCCCAGATCAACGACATCAAGGCCGTTGTAAGATGGATCAGGGGGAACGCTAAGCAGTATAAGTTCGACACCTCTTTCATCGGCACGTCAGGTTTCTCGTCGGGCGCCCACCTCGCATCGCTCTGCGCAGCCACGAACGGTGTGAAGACGGCAACCGCCAACGATGTGAACGGCGGAGAGAAGGTGGATTACGACATAGAGGGAAATATAGGCAGATACACGAAAAAGTCCAGCTTTGTCAATGCCTGCTGCGAATGGTCAGGTCCTATCGACCTTATGAATATGGAGTGCGACGGCAAGAAGAAAGAAGGTTTTCTGCCTGAGCACGCACTTATGGGCTTTGCTTATCCCGGACACGAGAATGCGTACAATCTCCTGTCACCTTGTTATTATATAAACGCCAAGACTGTGCCCATCATGGTGTTCCATGGTGCACAGGACAATGTGGTTCCCTGCTGCCAGGGTGAGGAGCTTTACAACGTGCTTGTGGAGAGAGGGGTCAAAAACTGTGGTTTCGTGAAAGAGGAGAAAGGTGGACATGGCTTCAATATGTACACCCCTGAGAATCTGGCAAAGATGGTGAAGCATTTCAACGAGGCACGTAAATGAAGTAACGTTAACGATAACCATAACGTTAACGATAACGATATCTCTTCAGCAAAAGGAGTAAAGCAGTAAAATAATCTCCCTTACTCCTTTACTTCTTAGAGAATAAAAAATCGAAGTTAAAAGATAATTATAAATGCTTAATTAGCAATTTTCATTTTTTAGTAGTATCTTTGCATCAAACACCATTAAAACCAATATCAATGAATAAAGAAACTTATGTACGTCGCAGGACGAAACTGAAAAAAGACATAGGCAGCGGTCTGCTGCTCTTTCTGGGAAACGACGAGTCAGGCATGAACTATGCCGACAACACCTACCCATTCCGTCAGGACTCCACTTTCCTGTATTTCTTCGGCCTTGACTATGCGGGCTTGGCCGCCGTGATCGATATTGACTCCGACACAGAGATTGTGTTCGGCAATGAGCTGACTATCGACGACATAGTCTGGACAGGTACTCAGCCGACACTCAGCGAGAAGGCATCCGCTGTAGGCATATCAAAAACCATGGCGCTGTCTGAGCTGAAGAGTTATGTGGACAAAGCCATCAGCAAGGGTCAGAGAGTACATTTCCTTCCGCCCTACAGAGGTGATCACCGTGTGTGGCTGTTTGAGCTTCTCGGTATTGAGCCAAAGGCGCAGGCTGAAAAGGCATCGATACCATTCATCCAAGCTGTAGTTGACCAGCGCAACCACAAAGACGAGGATGAGCTGCGGGCCATTGAGGCATCGGTTGATCTGAGTACCGAGATGCACCTGGCAGCCTATCGCATGGTACGCCCAGGCATCCACGAGTCTCAGGTGGCAGCCGTCGTTGAGGAGGTGGCCTGCCGTCATGGTAACCGGCTGGCGTTTCCCACCATCGCTACGGTGCAGGGCCAGGTGTTGCACAACCACGGTTTCATCCACGAGCTGAAAGAGGGCGACATCTTCCTGCTTGATGCCGGAGCCGAGACCGAGGGTCATTATGCCGGGGACCTGTCATCATCTATGCCTGTCGGCGAACGTTTTACAGATCGCCAAGCCGAGGTTTACAATATCCATTTGGAGAGTTTCTATGCCGCTGTTGACAAGCTGAAGCCCGGCGTACCTTTCCGTGAGGCCCATATTGCAGCCGCCACAAAAATCGCGGAGGGCATGAAACGTCTCGGGCTGATGAAGGGCGACCCAGCCGAGGCAGCCGAGATTGGCGCCTACGCCATGTTCTTCCCTTGCGGATTGGGTCATATGATGGGACTGGACGTACACGACATGGAGAACCTTGGCGAGCAGTATGTGGGCTATGCCGAAGGTATGGTGAAAAGCCGTCAGTTCGGCTTCAAGTCGTTGCGTCTGGCACGTCCGTTAGAGCCGGGTTTCGTCTTTACCGTGGAACCAGGCATCTATTTCATCCCCGAACTGATGGACAAATGGCGTGCAGAGCATCTGTTTGAGGATTTTATCTGCTATGACAAGCTTGACGCCTGGCGAGACTTTACCGGCCTTCGCAATGAGCTCAACTACGTGATCACGCCCACCGGCCACCGCCTGTTGGGAAGCATCAAGAAGCCGATGACAATAGAAGATGTTTACAACTCAAAAAACGTGTAGATTATTGTAACCACAACAAGTCAACTGAAGTCTGCTTGCGCATATCAGATGCCGCTAAGAAACGAAAAGCGTCGAAGCGCAACAGAACACCCTTGATTTAATAACAACTAATTTATAGAAGTACCCTCTAGTAGGTTGAAGCCCGCTGTTCTACAAACAGCCAGCTGCCATTTTTCTTGACGAGTGTTGACCTAATTTGAAGTCGCCATGTGTGACGGCCACCACCATATACGGCGGCATTTACACGGCTACGGCCTGTCATCGTCGCCTTTTCACCACTGACCTCGATGATAATCTCATCATCCTCCACGCTGTAGTAGTTCAGTGTGCCGTCTTTAATGGCACGCAGGTATTCGCGCTTTGGCTGACGAGTGCCCGTCATGTGGATAAGCACGGAGTTCTCGTCGAGCAACAAGCTGAGTGTCACGATGTCCTTGGATATCATCGCAGTGTACATCTTCTTGTAGAGGGATTCTATCTGACGTTTGTCTTCTTCCTCATTGCAAGGTATAGTGGCAATCTTGCCATCTGTTGACGTCTCGTTCGTCAGTTGTCGCTTGTCTGCCTGCTGTGCTTGGGAGTTCATTGCCGTCATGATGATAATAAGAATCGTTATGATAAGTCTCATTAATGTGTTGCCTTGAGATATTGTAAGTCGCCATACCAATAGCTGGCGGTACAGCCGCCATCAATGAGGAGGTCGGCACCGCTGATGAAACGGCCACGAGAGGACATCAGGAACTCTGCCAAATCGCCCACTTCGTCAGGTGTTCCGGCACGACGGGCTGGCATACCCTCAATCATCTTCAGGTAACCATCCTTGCGAGGGCCATGCAGCTCATCGTTGGCCAACGGGGTTATGATAATGCCAGGCGAGATGCTGTTTACA
>JAZUMZ010000032.1:0-18184 GCA_045603885.1 Bacteroidaceae bacterium
AGGATTGACTTACGCTTGACGTATCATTGCGCCGCGCACATATATATAATATAGGGCGGCGCGCTGCCTTGTCTTCTGTATTCTGATCCAGTCTGTCAATGAGCGAACTCATGTGCCACGGAGGACTCAAAAAAGCGGCCAAAAAAGACGCACGTCACAAGGCGCGCGTCCCGGTTCAACCGCCCCCGTCTCCGAAAGCGAGTGCAAAGTTACGACATTTTTCCGGAACGGCAAAATATTTCAGCGAAAAAGTTTGGAAAAAATCAAAAAAAATGAAAGAATGCACTCAGGGAAGGAACTTTTTGTGGTTTTCAAACCTGAGGAATAAGGGAATAAGGGAGGATTTCAATTACATATCTATGGGGCGCCGCGCTTGAAATCTAACAAAATCTGATATAAAATCTTAGGCCATAAATGGCCAGAAATAAATTTTGAAGGATTTTGAAAAAAATTTTGAACTTTCCGATTAAGCGAGAGCAAAGCCAAACTTGTTTGAGCTATGCCGAGCGTGAGGAAAGTCAACGAAGTTAAAGATTTTGAGGTCGACAGACCGACCAATATAACTTGCGAAAGTTGAATAAAATCAAAAAACGCTGGCGCTTGACAAAAACCATGCTGATTGGGCATAGGAGATATGGAACCCCTTCTGGGTTCTCTGTGGGTTGTGTCTGTAATACCCCAAGTACGCCGCACTGCGTTTGCGACCCGGGGTTATTAATATGTAACCTCTACGAGGTTATAACACAATGGAAGGAATACTGAAAGTTGGATTATATGCCAGATTCTCAACACAAGAAAAAAGGAGTAAGGGAATTTGAAAATCCCTTACTCCCTTATTACTTGGAGTATGTGAGGACATCCGCCCCCTAAATATTTATTTTGTCTTTAGTTGTACATAGACATTAGAGGATGTCAGAGTTCCAGTGGGATTAGAAGTGCCCTCTCCCTTGCGCGCGGCAACAGCATTGACAACCGCCTGGAAGTTTCCATAGTTGAACATGGAGTAGCGCATAAGGTCATAGAATCTTGTTCCCTCGTAAGCACATTCCAATGCCTCCTCATCAAGAATCATCTTATCTACCGCAGCCATTCTGGCAGAAAGAACGGCATCAGACCTTAGATAAGCAGTGTTAGCCTCGTCCACCGCGTCACATAGCGCCTTATAGTTTTCGTTATATGCATCCAGGGCCTCGTCTATAAGAGCATTACCCTCCTCATCGACAGGGTTGAATTCTGGATATTCCTGCAAACCAGTGGAATCTGTAGGTATGTAGTAATACTTGTTTGCCCAAGCATCACCAGAGCCGAAGCAGTGAATGCCCCACTGGTTAACAGCCGTGGCATTAGTGCCAGTGCTGGCTCCACTTGAGTTGTTGCCACCAGACTGCTGGTCACGTGTGCGGAAATTCTCCTTATCCCAGTCAGCGGCATTTGATGCAAATCCATAAGAGGTGATTCCCTTTAGGATCTCATACTCAGCCTTCGACACCTTTGTAGAATCCTGGAGGACAGTCTCAGATAGTCCGTATTTGAGCACTGCGAATGCAGTCTCTGGCAGTCCCGCACGGTTGAGAGCCTCAGCAAAATGTAGATAAATCGTATTTGTGCGGTAAAGCGGAACATAATATGTGCGCTCATCAGTATTCAAGGTATTTCTTCCACCTGAGATATTAGTGTACTTTGTTATATACTGACGATTTGTGCTATATTCCGCATGGTACATATCACTGATGTCGTATGTGACATAGTTAGTTGTAAACCTGAGGTCGCCAATATATCTCTCAGGGTTAGTCCATGTAGAGAAAGTCGCAGGACTTTGAGAAACATAGAAGGTGTCAATTTCCGTAGCGCTGTTATACACATAAATTGTGTTGAGTTGTCTCTGTGAAAGTTCCAAATAGCTTGCTGACGGATTCACATAAGCATAATAGTTGTTGGAATACTGTGAGTTGAACACAGCACGCAGGTCTGTTGTATTTCCATAATAGGAAATGGTGTCCATAGGAACATAAACCCTGTAATCGAACTTATTATCCTTATTGAGATAGAAGTTGAGCATATAGTTTGACGACAAGAAATCAAGAGTAGTTCTGCTCCATGCGCTCCTGTTGGTGGATGTTGTAATTGTCTCCCCACGGAACGCAAGGTAGTCGTGGTACATACGCACGGCATTCACGAAATCCTCACTGTTTCTTGTGAAAGATCCCCTGTAGAGATACAGCTCTGCGAGCATCAGCCTGACAGGAATAAAGAAATACTTATAGGAAATGTCCCGGAAAGAGGCTGAATATGTCGGTATCAACTCATCATTCTCATCGAGATACGCATATTCCTTGAGGTCATCAATCAGGAAGTCGCAAATACCGACAAGGTCCTTACGGTTGCTTGTGTCAGCAATAATATTGTCTCCATCAGAAGCTGTGAGCAGCGACTCTGTATAGAACGGCACCTCTCCATAAATTTTAGCCAGCTCCAGATAAGTCCATGCCCTGAAACATTTAGCCGCAATAATCTCCTTCTTGTATTTTCGCACTCCCATGGTGGCCTGCAAAGAGTCCACATGGTTAAGATAGACATTGCATGAGTTTATAACGTGGTAGAAATCCTGAGGACTGTTATATTCATTTGACAGGCTCACCCTGTTGTTAGACAGCTCCTGCAATGCGGTGGTTGTAAATCCGTTGATGTCAACAAGGTCTGCCCTCACCTCACCAAAAAGAATTGACTTGTCTGCCACCTTCTGCATACTTCTCACGATACCCATCATCTGATAGAGAGTGTCCTGAGGCTGCATGTCGGTCTCAACCAGGTCGTTTTCCGGTGTGAACATATCCTCGCATGACGTGGTTGCCACTCCTGCTCCACAAAGCAGGAGCATGCTAAGAATTATATGTTTTGCTTTCATCTTCATATACGTTTACAAGTTAATCTTTACACCAAGTATGAAACTGCGTCCCGGGTTAAGATATCCGGCGTCAATGCCTTGCATAAGCACTCCGTTTCCGCAGGTGACCTCTGGATCATTACCAAGATATTTCGTGATAGTGAAGAGGTTGTTAGCCTCAGCCCATACAGAAAGTCCCTGGATATACTGGTTTGTGATAGGAATCTGGTATGAGAGTGTGACATTCTTAAGTTTGAAGAAAGACCCGTCCTCAATCCATCTGTCTGAGAACCGACTGTTACCCATGGGGTCGCCATACACGATTCTCGGTATATCTGTGGCCTGTCCTTCCGCCATCCACCTACGGTTCAGCGCTGTGGTCTGGTTGATGAACCTCGATCCTCCCTCAAGCAGCGCACGCTGGTAGTTGTAGATGTCGTTACCAATTGAATATGCGAAGTTGAGGTTGAGTGTCCAATGTTTTCCGATAAAGAAGTTGGCAAACACATTACCATAGATATCGGGGTTAGGGTCACCAATAACAAATCTGTCATCCTCATTAATTACACCATTCTTGTCCTTGTCCACAAAAATCATATCTCCGGCCTGGAACGAGGTAAGATTTCCTGCAGCATCCTCTATTGCCAGACCACCGTTGATGGCCTCCTGACTGGTGGCGTAAACTCCATCAGTCTTATAACCATAGAATAGTCCGACAGGGCTGCCCTTCCTTGTAAGAATAGTTCCGGCATAGAGGTCAGTTGTAAACTCATCTTGTCCTAAAGGAAGGGTTGTTATCTTATTCTTGTAGTGTCCCATACTGAGTCCGAACTCCATCTTGAAATTGCGGTTGTTCACAACCTTTGCAATCATGCTTGCGTCGAATCCCTGGTTCTCAAGCTTTCCGTCGTTAGTCCAGTAGTCATTAAGTCCGGTCACGTATGCCAGCGACTGCAATGTCAGCAGGTTTTTAGTCCACCCTCTGAAGTAGTTGAACTTCACGTTGAGGTGGTTGTTGGCGAAGTTACCTTCGAATCCTGCAGTGAGGCGGTTGGTTGTCTCCCAGCGTAGTTTTGTGTTACCAATATTAGTGAGGTTGAGCGATGTCATTCCGTCACCCAGCATAGATCTTGAAGCAAGGTATGTCAGAGTGGCATTGTTATCCATCTTGTCGTTACCAACAGACTCAAATCCGACATTGAACTTGAGGAAGTTGATGAGTGAGCTCGGCTTCCACCAATCCTCATTGGTAATAACCCATCCCGCATTGATTGACGGGAAGAGTCCCCAAGCCACTCCGAACAATTTCATTCCAGCATCTACTTTCTTACCGAATCTGGATGATGTCTCCATTGAGAACTGTCCAGTCAAGTAATATTTCTCCTTATAGTTATAGTCAACGTTCGCATAGTATGCCAAAGATCTCCAAGAGTCGTCCACACCGTTAAGCAACTTGTATGACAGAGAGTTCGACAGGTTAGGCATCTTGTCGTTGGCACTTGAATATCCTCCCTCACGTGAGAGTTCGTAGGAGTCATTCATATAGCGCACACCTCCAAAGATTTTGAGATAGTTGTCGTTTCTCAGCGCGAGCCAGTCAGCTTTCGTATCGCTGAACACAGCATGGTGGGTTGTAAAAATTGACAAGTTCGCATTCTTCACGGTACCACTTCCCGGTATGGTGTAATTTGGCATACCCACAAGCGGAGTGTAGTAACGCTCGTCAAAACTTTGGAACGTATAGCTGAACCTCTCTGTAATAGAGAATTTTGCGTTGGGTTGCCATTTTGGTGCCACCGCCACGTTGATTTGAGTCATGTCGGTGTGGTTTTTGTTCTTCGCCTCACCATTTTTCAAAATTGCCGAGGGGTTGGCAATTGAAGCCTGTTTGCCGAGTACCTCGTCGAGATAGTCGTCAGAGCCAGCAATGAAACTCGACACCTTGCCGTCGGTAGAGAAATCATACGGGCTGAGGAAGGGTGATTTCACAAGCGCCAGGGAGTTGGTTGACGCTAAGGCTCCCATAATCAGTTCTGAAGGTAGTCCTGCATCCCTCAGGTTACGTGTGAGATTGGTGTATGACGCGTCAAACTGAGTAGTAAACCACTTGTTCAGCACGATATCGGTATTGAAACGTATGTTGAAGCGGTTCATGTCATTGTTTTTCAACGTAGCCTTTGAGTTCATATATCCCACAGAAAGGTTGTAGTTAGCAACATCGTCACCACCCTGGATATGCAGTGAGTAGTTCTGTGTCCAAGCCTCACGATACACCTCGTCCTTCCAGTCGGTGTTGTTGTGGTACATATTATAATAGTAATACGTGGGGTCGGTGTTGAGGAATTTGAACTCAGTCAGTTTGGTTGTGGTAGAACCCAGCAGCTGTGACGCATATGAGCGATATTCCTCAGCATTCATCACGTCCATAGTTTTTGGTGTGAGCTCCACTCCAACAGAAGCCTTGAAGTCGATACGTGTCGCCATCGACGTGTTTCGCTTTGTCTTTATAAGCACCACTCCGTTAGCCGCTTTTGCTCCATAGATTGCGGTTCCATTCTTAAGCACCTCTATTGATTGCACATCATCCATATTGATGTTTGTGAGGAGGTCGTTCCAGTAACCGACATGGAGCATTTCCGAGTCGTAGATCTGATCCTGCACCACACCGTCGATAACAACGAGTGGCTGCGCATTACTGTTGAGAGAGTTCAGTCCATTGATAAACATGACAGCACCCTGTCCCGGCTGTCCGCCACGTCCGATTGTCCTGACATCCGCTCCGAGTCGCTTACCCACCTCATCGTTGGCTGACACAGCCGACGAATACTCAAAGCCTGTTGTCTTAACGGTTTTAGCCGCAGACTGATAATCCGTGTAAGTTGGCAGGTAACGGTCTGTGAACAACTTTATATTCACACGGTCTTTACGCCCGTTGATTGAAACCTGTGCAATAGAATATCCCTCGAGCGACGCCTGCAAAGAAGTGACGAACTCAGGCACAGAAATCCAGAACACGCCCTCCTCATCTGTCATTGCTGTATAGTAGGGATTATTGAATGACTTTACCTGAACACCCGCAAGAGGCTCTCCAGTAGAAGCATCCACCACCTTTCCCTGAATCTCGGTCATAGGATATGTTTTCTGTGGCTTCTCCACTTTCTTGCTGACAGACGCACCTTCAATCTGCAACTCACCTTCTTCACCGTAGTCCTGTGCCATGGCCGGAGCGACGCAAAGGGAAAGCACCACCGCAGAGAGTCCTGTCTTCAGCGTTTTCATCAGAAAACTGTTGTTAGATTGTATTTTTTTCATTTTACAGAATTTTTTACGATTATTACTTTCTCCTGCGTGTTGATTCGCTCAGTCCCACGTATGCTCCATCTGCATCATGCGCTTCCCTGTTGGGGATAAAACAGATTTTGTCGATAAGCATCTCCTTAGTGTATTTCTTAGCCTGTGATGTCAGTACATAACTCTCCAGTTTTAGCAATACTCCTGGTGTGGTATTGAGATAGCAGTAATTGAATTTATATGTTCCAACATATATGGAGTCGATTTCCGTGCCTTTAGTCTGGAAGTTCTTAGAATTTCCATTCAAGAACTCATAAGTAGGCTTTGTCTCAGCAGGGAATGCTCCTGACTTCTCATCACGCTCGTATATGCTCGCACGGAACTGCAACGGCAGCATAGCCTTAGTTGTGTCGGCAACCTGTGGAGGCAGGAACTTAATATAAATGTCATACTGTCCAGACAGCGTATTAGGAATTTGGAAAGTAATCTCAGTGTTTCGGTTGGATGTAGCCGGAGACACTAGCAGATACCCTCCCGCTGAAATAGAGTCTGCGGTATTTGTGCGACCTGCATATGATGTTGTCGTTTGGTTTGTAAACGCATTAGCTCCATCCTCATATATAAAGTTCCTTCGTTCCGCTTGCAAGTCGATTTGTTTGAACACGTTAGTAAACACTGAGAACGGGTAGTTGTCCACCTTGGCAACCTGTCCATTTGAGCACTCAAAATATTCTGTCACTCCTGTAAGAATACCGCCTTCCTGTGTCGGATTATAATATACGTTATAAGGCCATGTGGCTCTTCTGAAAATAGTTGAATAAAGTGAGTCTTGAGTTGTGCTGAAGTTAGTTCCGTTCATACTCTCGCTCATATTATATGAGAGGTCGCACATAGCATAATAGTGAGCGTTGTAGCGTGACAAAGAATCTCGCACCACAGGATCGGTATTATACGACACATTCCAGTTAAAGAGGCTGTATATGCCTTTGTAACGGTTGTTGTATGCCTCATATGAAGGCAAGAGTGTAAGGTAGGTTGAGTCTTCCCGATAAAGATATGCATCGAGTCTTCTCAATATTTTGTTGTTGGAAATTGTGACTGAGTCAACCCAGATGTTATCTCCGTTCTCATCAACACCTCGCGACACGCTCCTCGACTCGTCAAGAGAGTCCACATAGAGTTCTTTCAGGTAACCATACCATGATTCATAGTCCTCATGTGCCGCAGCAAACTCAGCCCAGTTCGCTTTGTAGTCTTTTCCAAGATACTCATAGATATTATACTGATAAGGCAGGTCAGCATCGAGCACGTGAACCACTCCGTTTTTACAACTTACATTCATCACGTCAACGCCACTCTCACCAATTTTTTTCTCTGAATATGTGCCGATGACCATATTTTTTGTATTGAGCATAGTAACCTTCTGCTGCTCTGCACCCATTGACACGTTATATCGACAGATATGGTTTTTCACAAATTCGTCGATAACGGACTTTTTGTCACCACTTTCGATTTGTGCCATCAATGCGTCCTTGTCGAACGAACCGTTTTTTGGAGCCAAGACAGTAAGCACCTGTCCTGAATTGAGCTCATCGGCAAAACCGGTCGCTCTCAAGATTTGGGCAAAGTCGGACAATTCTCCCTGGCTATCGATATATGCCATAAGAGACCCGTCGAACGTCAGTCCCGCAGTAGTCTCATAATGGTCATCCCATGTGTCGGAGCAAGAGTTGAAGCTTGCGAAAGCAAACAACAAGGCTCCGGCCAACATAATATTTTTAATAATTCTGTTCATATAATTAGGTCGTGTTTTTATGATTCTACCATCTGTCTTCTGCCACATCGGGGTTAGCATAGACTGTGCTCGGACAAAGCTCAATCATGTCGAAGTTCAACTCGTTGTTCTCCGATTCCATCTTTTGCTGTAACCTCAGATAATGATTAGTCCTTCCATCGGAATGGAACACACCAATAACTTTTCTCAGCGTGTTATCACGATTTCTGAACGGTTCACTCATAGTACCTCCCGCCTCAGAAGTGGCATTTCCGTATGATTTCATACCTTTCATCCACATTTTGTTGTGGAATTCCTTATCAAATGCCGCAATCTGCTCTTCATCACCAAGACTGGTATCGCTCTTCCATCCGATTTTTGCATTTGTACCGCTCGGGCGCATATCAAACGGAATACCCTGAGGCACGTTGTCAATATAGTACTGTACGATTCCACGTGATTGGAATCCGACGCATGTAAACATACGCACTTCCCAATCACCTTCCGGCACAGGTGGCAATTTAACTGTAAGGTCAAATCTTCCCTTGACAGTCACCTCATCACCTTGATAAGACCAGAAAGAGAGTGTTCGCGGCCTTACGTGCACATGAGTAGTCTCGTCTGTAAAAGAGAAATTAATAGCCGACCCGGCTTTGAATCCCAGGCAAGTTTGCTTGTTGTTGGCATTGGATGTTCCATCTAATGTACCATATTTACCATTCTCATAGCTCGTCTTAGTATAGTGACCACGTGCACCGCTTGTCATGAAATCAGGCGAGAGTGTTGAGCAGTCAATTCGCAAACGCTCACTGAACACATAGTCCTGAATGTCAGTTCCATCGGGTTGCACTCCATAGCTGATAATATCATCAATGTAGTGGTATACTCCGTTTACGGCTGTCTGATCCACAGACACCTCTGAAGCCGGAATCACCTTCGCCCCGCGATATTTGTAACCTCTGCCGTCAGCACGAGTCTGTACTCCACGACGGTTGATATACAGACCCTGAGCCTGACCGCTTGGGAATGAGAACTTCATGATTGAATATGGCATCATGGTCTCATACCAGTCGGAAATATCCCATTTCGTGCGGTTGAAGTTTTTAGCAAGGGTATTGTTACCTCCGTCAACACATGTCAAGGAGTAGTAAGTTCCCTGGAACGGCAACAGGTGATAAGACACAAACCTATTGAGGGAATTCCTCCTGTCGGTCACGTCAGTCACATCAGCATCCTCCGGATATTTGGGGTCGTAAATCTGAGCCGCCAACGCCTTCAGGCTTTCCAGATCCGTCACTCCATATCTCTCATACACATCATTGGTCTCTACAAATGCTGTGTACTTGAAATACCTGTGCTCCATATATGCCACGTTGTCGTATTCGCTGGCAGTATGGATTACCAGCCGGTCGTTTGTCCAGTCTATAGAATCAGAGCCTACAGAATAGGTCTCATCAATAAATTTCTGAAGTGAGTCTGTGAGATGTGTAGCCTCCAACGCCTCGCTAAAAATCGACACATTCTCGTCCTCAGAAAGCAAGTCTGCCACCATAGAGTTGCTGGTTCCAATCACACGATCCATAGTGTGGACGACTCCGTTCTCTACAGAGTCATCCATCTGTATCATCCTGGCAGTCTTGTTGATATAAATAGCCAGCTGAATCTGTCCCGGTGAAGATATGGAGTCGGAATCGCAGCTTACTGTAAGCGGCCGGTCGAGCATATTCATCACCGGATAAGTTCCGTCGTTGAAGTCAGTAGTGAAGAACTCCTGCTCGATGATATGGTTATAAGTAATCGTATCGCAGTCGGACTGTGACAACTCGTCAACCGAAGTCAGTCCCTTGGAGTGCAGGTATATGTCCACAGCCTCGTTTGTCGGTGCGAATACGGTGTATGACCCCCATGTTCCGAGCAGGTCGAGCATTTTTGAGCGTCTGACGATAGCTGTGAACTCCGTGAATTTCTCGCGGTTCACAAGGAAGTCTGACGCATATTCTTTTTTTGATGTATAGTAGCTGCCAGCTCCCGGGTCATCGTCGCAACTGACGAAAGCAGCTTGTGTGAAAAGTGCGGCAATTGCGACAACCACTAAGTTGATATAAAAATTCTTTGATTTCATAGCCTATAAAAGTTTAGTTTTTAACAACATCATCTTCCTCGGCATACGCCGGGTTCTGACTCAGGTTAGGATTGACATCAAGCTGGGTTTCAGCATATGGCATGTACATAAAGTCCATCATTGCCATCTTAATCTGAATTGCCTTTGACGCACTTCCGAACTTGGATCTGATAGCCTCAGAGAAGTGAGCTGTGTTGCCCTCTCTTCGTGCTCTTCTCACAAGGTCGAAATAACGCTTGCCCTCAAAAAGGAACTCGCGGTGTCTCTCGTTCTCGCAGAGGGTTACAAAACTGTCGTATGACGTGTATTTTGTAAGAGTTGGACAAGACTGTGGCTGCTGTGTCTGTGCCGAAGGGTTAGAGCGCAGATATACGGCGCATATAATGTTGAACGCGTCTTGGTATAGTTCCTCTGGTGTTGAGAGTAACGCACCTTCTTTAAATGTGCGGTCTGGTGTAATCTCATCCCAATTCACCTCTTTTGATTGCAATCCAGCGAGTTCAATCTCAGCCTCGGCACGCATAAGCATAACATCAGTCAGACGATAAATAATCCATCCCATGTACATACCCTTGTACACCCTCGTAGATGCTTCCCACTGAGCCGCCGACCATGTAGTAGATGCAGTTCCGAACTCATCCTGTGAAGAGAATGAGCTAACCACATATTTCAGTATGGGGTATGAACCGCTTTCCTTGAACATGAAGTTGTAAAGCGACCTGTAGTCTGTCGTAACAGTGAAAAGAGTATTGTCATCGTATGTTTTCTTGTCATTTTCGATGATTCTTGGCAGCAATTCAGTATTCGCGGTCAAATACTGCACATATTTAGATGTGTTATCAGCATCAGTATGTGATCCGTACATATTTCCGACTGCTGTATTCTTAATGTCACTGTCTTCCGTACCGTATGTCAGCTCAAAGAGACTCTCATATGAGTTACCCGTACCAAATATGCGGTTGTAGGCAGCGGGAGTGTTTGACATTCCAGAAATGCTTTTCTCTGCAATGAGCGGATATCCAAACTGTCCATAGACATAAGTGTCCATCAATGCGTTCAAATCGCCCTTCTCATCCTCGACAAACTGGTTGATTTTATAGTTTATCACATAGTCGGCAGCCTCGACGCACTTCCTGTAGTACTCAGCCTGCTGACCAGCTCCGAGGTTTGCGTCAGACGCCCTCCACAGATACATGTCGGCAAGAAGTGAATAGAGCATGCAACGTGTGACACGTCCACTGTTCTTCTTATCGTCGGAATACTTACGCGGAGCCCAGTCCTTACATTCCTCAATATCCATAATGAGCGAGTCGAGTATCGCCTCGTGCTTGCTTGCCGGAATGGTGTATTCCTGCGTATCATCTATTGAAGGCTGGAAAGAGAAGGGCACATCCTTATACGTGCGGATGAGATAGAAATACGACAACGCTCTCAGACCACGCGCCTCCGCCTGTGTGACCCTCAAGTCTGAAGAAGTATAGTTTGGATCCTCCTCCGCCACTTTAGGCGCATAAAACAGCACTGTGTTGCATCGGTTAATCACATTGTATATAGATGACCAGTTACAAGCGGCATTAGTCTGCTTTAGGTTTCCCATACAGATTTGCCTGATGTAGTCGGGTACATCCTGACCAATGTATGTGTTGTCGCTCCTTACCTCACCCCATGTGATGATTTTGGTAAGATAGTCTTCCTGCATTCCCACGTAGCATGAGCGGAGCACGTTGTCAACGTCATCCTGGTCTTTCCAGAAATTCTCCAGCACCACTTCATTCAGCGGCAGCAAGTCGAGGTCACATGACACGAGCGACGGTGCGGCGATAGTAGCTATCGCTATAGACTTTATGATATTATTAAACTTTTTCATACCTTATATATTATTAGAATGCGATGGTTGCACCGAATGTGAAAGACTTAGAGCGTGGTGTACGAGAATAGTCACCTGCCGGTGCATAACCAGCCTGCACGATTTCGGGATCAGCCCCCGAGTACTTGGTTATGCAGAAGAGGTTGTTGAGCGTGAGATAGAAACTGAGTGTGCTCATTCCCCACTGCTTGAGAATTTTCGGGTCGAGCGAGTAGGAAATCTGGGCATAGTTCAGTCTGAGGAAAGATGCGTCCTCAACAAAGCGGTCGCTTCCGAGCCAGTTGAACGATTGGAAGTTTGTCACTGTGGTGAGTGCCCTTGGCAGTATGTTCTCAAATGCGTCACCCTCATTGTGCCAACGCCAGTTGATGGCACGGCTCTGGTTGTTGTTGCTTGCCATATTCTCAAGCCCCATACGCGCATAATTGATAGCCTTGTTACCATAACGGTAGTTAAACTGAAGGTTAACAGAGAGGCGGGCATATTTGAACTTCACACCGAAACCACCTGTGAGCTTAGGCAGTGACGAGCCAAGATAGACGATATCAAGCTCATTGATATCTCCGTCGTGGTTGATATCCTCATATATAGCATCACCTCCAACAAACTTATAGCGCTTTCCCTCATAGTCGAAATACATATTCTTAGGGTTGCCAACCGCATTGAGGATAACCTCGCCCTCGGCATTACGCGCCACGGGTGCGTTTGGACCGCTCACGCCCTTGATTTCCTCCGGGCTGTAGTCGGTGTACTGATACACTCCCTTGTAGCGGAATCCATAGATAGATCCAAGAGGGTTGTTGAGCTGAATACGTGAGAGATAAGTTCCGTTATTAAAACCAAACTCATTGTTGAGTGTCTCAAGTACTGTAGGCTCCATCTTTATGATTTCGTTGCGGTTGTTGGCGAACGTGATATTGAAATCCATGGAGAATTTCTTGATTTTCACAATCTCATGTCCATTGATATTGAACTCCCAACCGTTGTTCTTCATCTCTCCAACATTCTGCCATGACAAAGCAGTATATCCTGAGGATGACGGTATGGCACGGTTTGCCATAAGCAAGTCGCGTGTCTTCTGGGTATAGATGGAAAGGTCTCCGTCAATCTTATTGTTGAAGAATGCGAAGTCGAATCCGAGGTTCCATGTTTCTTTCTCCTCCCATTTGAGGTCAGAGAGGCGGATGTTTGAAGGAATTGTAGTACCCTCTCCCATATAGTTGGAACCAGTGTAATACTTGCTGTAGAATGTTCCCTCAGACCCTGGCTGACGACCTACAATACCCCAACCCGGGCGGATAGAGAGCATGTTGATCCACTTAACCTTCTCCATGAACTTCTCATCAGAGATGTTCCAACGTGCGGAGATACCGGGGAATGTACCCCAACGGTTGTCTTTTCCGAACTTGGTGGATCCGTCACGGCGCACGGTCGCGTCGAACATATACTTACCCTTGTAAGCATAGTGTAACTGGAAGAGGTAGTAAACGCTTTTCCACTCACCGGCTCCTGTGCTCAGTCCGCTTGTGACACCACCTCCGAGCGAGTTCTTGATGGAACTTGTAGGCAACCACTTTGTACCGTCATACTGGCTTGTGGAGTTTCCACTGTTATACTGTCCGCGAAGCATCATAAGCAGAGAGTGAGCGTCATTTTTGAAATGAGGCACGAATGTGAATGAGTGTCTGGTTGAGATGGCGTTACTCTTATAAGAGTTCTTAGTCGCTGCGTTATATGAGCCAGATGACCAGTTTGACGAAATGAGAGTACCAGGGAAGAAGGAAATGTCATCGAGATTGTAGATATCGAAAATAACCTGTCCCTCGTAGGCAAGACGTGTCTCGTCATCGTGTGTTCCCAACATATCGTATTTGAGAATGAACTCAGGAGAGAGTTTTATGGTCTTCTCATCGTTAATGGCCTCATGTGCCACAGCCACAGGGTTTGGCAGACCGTACTGGTCGCTGAGCCATGCATGGCTTTCGTTGTTAATCACCTGCATTGCCGCCGGAACAGGAGTGCGCACATACTGGTTCATTGTGTAGTATCGTCCCAGGCTGTTGCCATCAGCGTCCTCCTCATAAATTGCGAGGTTAGGCATCTTCTTATAGGCGATAGCCAGGAGATCCTCACCTCCATAGCGGTAGTTCTTCTGATTCTTAGTATATGTAAAGTCGAAGTTGGTACGTACAGTTATTCGGTTGCTGACGAAATAGTCGAGAGCCACACGTGTTGTGAATCGGTCGAGATGCTGCTTTATGATTGATCCACTCTGGTTATCGTAACCTCCCGACACACGGAAGTTGGCTTTCTCTCCACCACCTGACAATGAGACAAAGTGCTGATGTTGCCATCCAGTCTGTTTCACCGCTTTCATCCAGTTGGTGTTGTTATTGTACATCTCATACTCAGAGAAATCCTTGTCGTAGTTGATCTCCGGAATATAGTCGACATTGCCCTTAGTTCCGTAAGCGGAGTTGAGTTGAGGGTTGAAGAACGCTTCTTTCATATACATAGTGTAGTCATCACCATTGAGGAGCTTGTATCCCTCGGGCTGCCAGGTACCAGTAAGACGGTAGGAGTACTGAACCTTAGTTGCTCCACGTGATCCGCGCTTTGTCTTAATCTCAATCACACCGTTAGCACCCTGACTACCCCAGATGGCAGTAGCTGCGGCGTCTTTGAGCACTGAAATAGACTCGATATCCTCAGGATTGACGTTGAGGAGCTCTGCGAATTTCTCTTCATTGGCATTAGTATAGTCAAAGTCGGCGTTGGCGTCGTTAGTCCACACGTTTCCATTCACGACAATCAGAGGGTTGGCGTCACCGTTGATTGTACTGACACCACGCAAGCGCATGGTCGTTCCCGCTCCGAGGTTACCAGAGTTGGCCACGATGTCAAGTCCGGAGATACGTCCTTGCAGAGCCTCGTCCACAGATGTCATGGCCAAGCCTTCAAACTCCTTCATACTGATAGTCTGCTGTGCTACCGATATCTCCGTCACCGGTATGGCGAGTCCGGAGGTCTGTGTCTTGCGTGTGGCCTTGACCACGACCTCCTGAATCTGTCCTTTCTCCTTGAGTTTGATGTTGAACACCTTACGGTCTATCGGAATCACCTGTGTCTCATATCCCACATATGAGATTGTCAGTTTGTTCTTTGGGTTGTTGATGCGGAACGAAAAATGTCCGTTCATGTCGGTAGTACCATGCGCAACGATACGGTTGTTGGCGTCTTTCTCCACCACGTTCACCATCATCAGACCTTCGATGTCGTCAGACACGGTTCCGGAAATCACGTCGCCCGCCTTCACCTGTGCCTTGGCTGCTGAGCAGAGACACAGAATCATTAGAATTGATAGTATTCTTTTCATGTTGCAAAGTATTATCGACGTTGTTTAACATTATCTGCAATAATCTCCTTCGGCACGTATGTGAACTGGTCGGCATCGAACAACAGCGGTCCGTCAATGGCATGCACCACCACAGACGATGTATTCTCCACGTTTGAGCCTTTAATCCAATACTCCTGTGCCTGCAAATTGTATAGTCCTCCCGATGTAACCACGTTATGAGTGTGTCCCATAGCGTCGGTAATTGTCATAGCACTGGAGTTTACGCTATTGACAGTGATTCGGTAAGGGCTTCCAGACAAGCAATAGTATGCTCCTGTCTCCTCGTTCTGAGTTTTTCCATCCTTATCTGTAAACTCAATCTTGTTTTTGAGACTCTCATAGTTGCCTGTGTTGAATCCATTGTCCAGGTAGATGGAGTTGTTCTGGATGTGATAACGCACGAAGTCTTTCATGACAGCCATAATCTCCTCAGCTGTATTTGACCCTCCCTCGTCGTCCTCATGTTCCTTGTCATACTGCTCTGCGGCAGTGAGGTCTTCGATAGTGGGCAGTCCTGCTTCATAGGCCTTCTTCATGGCTTCATTTGTCGGTGCGTAAACAGTATAATGGAATGAGTTGAGCAGCGGGTTGATGGTACTTTTTGTTCCATTTAAAGAAATGGTCACCAAGTTACCACGGGTAGAAGTACCCTTATCAACATTCTCCTGGTCGTCCTTGTTCCTTGACGCTGCAGTGTAGTCGCCTGTCGCGGTAGGTCCGAACATACCTGAACGTACCATTAACTGGTAGAAGTCACTGAACTCGTCATTTGTGGCCAGAATGTCGGCAACAGAGTTTTGAGTCCCCTCAATAACTCCGTCAATGACATAAGCCTTACCATTTCCCATGCTATATACACTCTTAACTGGCAGAGGATCCTCATTTTGCACCTGCCAGCTTCCACTTGCTGTCATTTTCTCAGGCACATCGACATCTCCACCAATCTTGATGAAGTTCTTTCCCTTGGTTATGATATATTTTTTCTGGGAGTCAGCCTCTTTGTTCTCAATCACACCTATTATATTATCGAGAATCAGCTCCATCCTGTTCTTAATTTTGGCAGCGTCTGTACCTCCGGTCTCTTGTCTTAGACGCGATCCGGTCTTAACCCAATTTCCCTCGGAATCTTTCTCTCCGACATAGACATCTGCATAAATCTGCTTACTTGAAGCCTTGCTGTTATCGAGATGGAACTCCCATATTTCGGTTGAAGTCTGTCCGAAAGAGACAGGGTCAACATAGTTCAACATTCCGTCGTTGGTCGGGATAAAAAATCGGTAATCAGAGACCATTGAGTTCAAATAAGCCTTATAGTCGAGGTTATCTATCGCATTCTTTATAATGCTCATGTTCTCCGTATCAATGACTGCAGGGAAAAGAACAGAAGAATAAGAAGCAGGTGCATAAACCTTATTGGTCTCATAAATCGCACCATTGCATCCGAGATACACCTTATTGATACTTTCACGTGTGACATTCATCGGTTCGTTTGCGTCATTAAGGATAGACGTGAAACGTGAAGGAACAGAAGCCACAAACGAGTTGAGCATATTCACGTTAACCAACTCAGCAAACACAGAGCTGGGCGTGTCCTCAATCGTTCCATAAGCGTCTTTGATAACCTTTCCGCCTCCATTGTTCCACCAATCCATAAAGGCGTCATCTGTAGGAACCATAATAACCGCCATATCCTCCATCATGGGGGTACGGTTATTGAAAATCTCGGTTATGAAAGTATTCCACCCCGGGTCGAACTTCAATGATGCGTCAAATGTATATCCGGAGTTGAAAATATTGTTATACTCAGTTGAATTGTAAGGTTTTCTCGTTTCTTTAGACGTGCCTGATCCGGCGCTTCTATCAGAGAAATACCTTTTCACATAAACAGAGTCATAATCTGTGCCCTTGTTCTGGTTGTATGAGAGTGTAAGTGTCTGATCGTAGTAAGGTGCGGCAAATCGCTCAATTATAGAGCTGAATATGCTCATGTTGCCATTCTTGCGAATTACTTCTGACATATTGTCAAGAGGTGTGATTACCCTATCGACCACATGTATAAATCCGTTCTTACAATTTTCAGTGTCAAGAATCTTAGCATTATCCACGTAGGTGTCGTCTGACTGGCGAGTGCCTGGCTGATCATTGTAGAGGAAATCAATGTCAGTGCTGGCAATCTGCTCCGAGTCAAGGAACTTGGGAGTGAAATGAATCATAGGGTTTGAGCCTGAGGCATCCTTAAAAAGAACTATCTCTGGATGTTTCTCCCTTAAGTTAAACCAAGTTGGTGTCTGCGGCAGCTCAGACGAAGTGGTGCTGATTACCTGCACCGAGTCATAGAGCGACAATGATGACGCACGTCTGCAGACCTCACCCTTAACCGGTCCCTGTGCTGTTGAGAGCATACTTGTAGGGTAAGGGTTGTCAATCATGGCAGAGTTAAGCAAAAGCTTTTTCTGAGCCAAAGATAACTGGTCATAGGAGCTTACCCCCCACTCGTTGGACTTGTAGAACTCGTTAAAGGCTTCGTCGTTGGCAGCGAACAGAGTTTTACTTCCTGTTCTTGCAAGCACCTCGTCGTAGCCGAGATCTTGAATCAATTTCACTGTGTTCGTGAAGTTCCCTTGCTGCTGCAGGTAACCAAAGATGGTGTTCAGTCCTGAAGGCTGCTCACTATCAAGGTCATAAGTGTCAGAACAAGCGAACATGGAGAACCCAGCGATGCACAGAGCAGAACCCGTTACAAGCTGTCTGCACATCTTTTTCCATTTAGCTTTGTTAAACATAGAAAGTTAGAATAGTTAGTTTATATTTTAGTTTGTTAATACCGCCTAAAAGCACACAATACACAA
>JAZUMZ010000033.1:0-6690 GCA_045603885.1 Bacteroidaceae bacterium
TTGGCCTCCGACTTAGATTCGCAACTCCTTTTTCGTATCCTGATTTTCGGTAGTGAACAAAGAATAGTTGATAATTTCGATTGCTTCTTTCACATCCAATTAATCCACCTTCTTCATTTCGAACGTAGCGGTGTATGTCGAGCCGTCCTCACGCTCACGCAGTGCAGTCCACTTCATCACACCGTTCTCGATGCTTTCAATCTCCCACCACTCACGCAGTTCCTCGCTGCCTGCAGTCTTCTTCCAACGGGTACAGAGCAAGATGCCGTCAACAAAGTACTGGGCAAGTACATCATGGTTCTCCACCCATTCTTCGTCTGCCTTGTTGTAGTAAACATATGTGCCGTCTGCACGGTATTCCCAGCGGTGCAGTTCACCGTCGGTGTGCTCATCGTCCTCGCTTGTGACCTTTCCTTCCCATGTGCCAAGTATGGCATCCTTATAGTCGTTGGTGATGCGTGCGTAGCGTTCTTTGCCATAGACCTCATGCTGAACAGATTTTCCATCTACATAGACAGTCCAATCGGAACTCATCAGCATTTCTTTGTCTGTAATGGATAAAATGGTGCAGTCCAACACATTTGAGATGTTGCCGGCCTCATTCACAACGCTCACCTTGTTTCCTTCGATTTTGACATCTGCCAGCACGCGCTCGTTCCACGACAAGCTGTAGAAATCAGAAAGGCTTCCATAGGCTTTGGTTGCCGACACGAAAGTCAGTACCGTCTTCAAGTTAGTAGGGCATGGCTGGCCGTCCAGTTCAGCCACCATCCACTTTCCGACAATCTTTTCGTTAAGGTTCTCAATCTGCTTGCTAGAGTTCTTGTCATCGTCGGAACATGAGGTAATAACACTTGCGCCGCAAACGAGGGTAGCGGCGAATACCCATTGCATAATCTTTTTCATTGTCTTTAGAAATTATAGTTTGTCTTTTTATTATTAGTTTCGTTGTAACCAGTGTGGGAGTCGAGCCCACACTGGCCTGTGCTGTTTATCTGCTCCAGATACTACGCAAAGAGCACTTCTTTCTTAGTCGCTTCTATATAACAAAATTCTAACAAGCTTGTTATAACCCATTTTTGTTTGCCATATGGCAATGAGGACTTCGCGAGAAATCTGACAAATCATACAAATTGTTCAAAAATTTTTTTAAAACCGATTTTGTGGGATTTGTGGGATTTTGGCATCGTGGATTGTCATTTACTCTCCCTCATCACCCCACATGTTGCGAAGCGGTGAGCGGGCTGCCTGATTACTAAATTCGCCTTTGCTTGTGATATCGGCATTGCTTTTTACCTCACTCAAACAGATAATGCCGGTCACTTCTGTCTTAACCACGATTATCGCTGGTTTCGAATAATTTTTTTTCATTGTTTTTTTATTATTAGTCTAAGGAGTTTAGGAGGAAAGGAGTTTTTTTATTTTACTCCTTAACTCCTTGACTCCTTAGAGTTTTTTAATTTCACTCCTTGACTCCTTGGAATTAAGTAGTTAAGTCACTTACTCTTCTTCAGGGTACTCGTATGCGTCCATGAGCATCTTGAAGTACTCTAACAACTGGCGCATTACGATGATACTCTGCTGCATTGGCTCTGCGGCATGGTCGATTATGTTGATTCCATACTGCATTGTCTCTGAGTCAATCATGTCAATAAGGGGTACATATTCACCATCGTCAGAGAATTTGAGGCCTGGCATAGTCCAGTAGTCAACACCGAACTTGGCAGTCACCATCTTCATAGGGATTGTTTGGTTCACCCCCTTGCAGGTCATTTCGCAGTTAATCAGCTTGTTCAGCTGCTGGGTGTAAGCGTCGATGGTCTCCTCATCGGCGTAACTGCGGCGTGCCTCAGCAGATGCAAGAGCCAGTGCGATGGCCTTGTCCATGTCCTTTATGCTTATGGTGGTGGTCAAGTCATCGAGCAGGGTCAGCTTGCCCTCGTCAAGATTGTGAGTGGCCATACAAGCTGCCAGTACCTCGAGAATAGATGAGTTGGATTTGTATTGTGACTGGCTGAGTTTTGACAAGCTGAAAGGCTCATCCCAGCTCTCCTTCATCGACAGGTCAACCATTCTGCGGCCGTTTTGGATCCAGCCAAGCTCCAGCTTACCGCTTTTGCTCTGGCGGTCGTCTGTAATAGAGAATGTCAGTGTGGTGTTGTCAGCAGCCTTTTGAACATTCGGAAGAGCCAAAGAAGAGTTTATCTCACCGCTTACACTCCAACTGTCTTGAGTCGGCACTGCGTAAGAAGAGTTTCCGAGAAGTGTGATACTGTTGGTGAAACTTCCTGAGTAGTTGCTCACCCATGTGCCTGTAAATTTGGTTGACAGGTCAAATTTGACCTCTTTCGGAACAAGAATGACAATTGCCATTCCTTGCTGCTTGCGCACGGGCACAACATATTTGAAACTGTTGCCACCTCCGGCTTCAAGTGTAATCTTCATCGTTTCAGACTCTACTTGACCTGAGGCAGGGTTCCTGGTGTTGAGTAGAATCTCGAGATGGTCGGCCAACTCTACGTCAAAGCCTGAGAAATCCTCTTTAGCAATGAATCGGTAGTTGAGACCCGCAAGGTCAACTGTGGCATACTTCGTATATCCCATTGCCTCAAGTTCGCTACCTTCTTCAACGGATTTTAAGGTCTGAAGGGCATTCTGGAAGAACGCACTGCTTATTGTTTTCTCAAACTCCGGATTGTTGAGGATGTACATATTGATGTACTGGTTCGTCAACGATGCTGAAGTCCATGAGTAGAAGTTCAGGTTCTCCGCCAGGTTCTTCATGTTTTGACGTATGTGTGTTACAAACTCCTCACGGTTTTTGTCAGTCTTTTCCTTGGAGCTGTAATCATCGTCGTCGGAACATGAGGTGATAACACTTGCGCCGCAAACGAGGGTGGCTGCAAACACCCATTGCATAATCTTTTTCATTATGTTAGAAGTTTTAGTTAATAAATATATGTGTTGATTTAAACTATTAAACTATTAAGCGATTAAGCGATTAAACTATTAAGCTCTACAGCCTCAGACCAATTGATGCGTTGACGAACCAGTCGTTCATATACCCTTTGGTCTTATTGTGATGATAACGTATGTTGTTGAATTGTCCGTAAGCGTTGATGAAATACCTGCTGAAGTTGTAAGTGAGCGATACACGCCCGTCGAATCCCAATCTGATATCACTGTTATACGTATGGTTTCCCATCGGATTTACACGCACATTTGCATAATACCACTTATCCCAATCCTCATAGGAAATATTGTTGTTCCAAAACATGGGGTCCTCCATCATTTCCGTTATGTTGGTCGAATAGCCGTATGCCTTAAGTTTATTCACACATGTCAGCATGGGCATCGCCATGATGTTCACGAGTAGACCGCGCACCGGAACCCAGTTGTAGGCATATCCTACTCCCACGCTGCCTTGCCACATCTTTTCACGCCCAAGACCATGCATGAGATATATCATGTCGCCGTTGGAGTTGGCAGAGTAGTCTATATGCGTGTAGTTGAACATAAGCCCTGCCATCAGCGATCCTGCCGACCGTTTCTGTATTACCGACTGGTCGTAGGCCGCCGCGTATGAGAATTTCTTGCCATTAAACATATAATAGCCGTCGGCGATTACGGTGTTAACATGTATTGGGTCGATGAGCTTTATTTTCTTCATCTCCTCATAGTCTTCCTCTATAAGAAGGTCGCTGTTCATATTAATAATCGGCCGGCTGTTATCAAAAGAGTGTATGCGCACGTTGATTCCATAAGCCCCTCCTGTGGCTCCTATCGTAAAATAGCTACCCTTGTCTCCGCCAACGTTTACGGTGTAGCCCAGTCCATAGCCTCTATATCCAGCCCAGAATCCCACATAGTTGGATGGTTTGGTTTTAAGTTTGGCATTAATGTCATAATCCGTTTCGTATGCGACCCCATAGCTTTTCATATCCACGATGGTCTGGTTTACATTCCCTCTCAGTATCACCTGCCATGGTTTTTCCGGTGCATAGATATAACGCTGATCCAATCCTTTGACCGACATCGAGTCAATCAGCGTGCCCACCTTCCTCATCAGTTTCGGCAGACCGTTTTGTGCCAATACTTGACAGCTGAGGATTGTCATTGTAAGAATAAGAATTGAACGTTGGAACATAATAAATAATGTTTTAAATAGGGAGTTAAAAGGGGAGTTAAAGAGGACGTTAAATTATATTATTAGAAATCGAGACGATAGAATATGTTAGGCAGCGATATGCCAGCCTTGTCGATGCGCACGTCACGCGTGCCGAGGTCGAATCTCTGCCACAAGGGAGCTTTGGCTCCGAATATGTTGAGTCCCTCGAATGCGATGGTGTGACTCACCTTCTTCTTGTTGATTTTGTAGCTCACCGTGAGGTCAACGACACCAGTGGGGTCGAACCGCTTCGAGAAATCCTCGCCCTGCTTGTAAACAGGTGTGTCGTCGATGAATCCCGCATCTACGTTGGTCCTCATCTGCTCCACGTCGATTGGCGAGTATCGCAGTCCTCCCTGAATAGAGTACTTCGCGCTGACATTGAGCACATTCTTACCAATCATCCACTCCTTACCTCCCAGAATCTTGAACATGAATCCACGGTCGTACAACTGGTTGCGCCAAACCTTGTCCTCCCCCCTGTACTCCGACTTGTAGAGCGAGAAGTTGGTCTGTCCGAAGAATCCGTGACTCATGTAGTGCTCCAGTGTGATGTCGCCTCCATAGTTTCGCGTGTTTCCCTTGCTGACCAACTGCTCGTCAGTGTATGCGTATAGCCGGTTGGTCACGCAGTAGTTACTGCCATTGGTTCCTACCGGCGTGTCAAAACCATACTGATAGAATAGATTCATGCGCAGGTTGAGGTTGTCATTGAACTTGTGTGAGTATGTGAACTGCATGTGGTGTGCCTTGGTCAGTCCAAGTTTCTTGTTCACCAGCTGTCTGTTCTCGTCGCGATAGAAATATGCGTCAAGCTTCTCGACCATCGAGTGTAGCCCGTATCCCAGTGAGAATGTTCCCCCGTTATATGGCTGCCACTTCATGCTGGCTCGCGGCTCTGCCGAGAAGTCCTTTGAGAGCAGGAAGTAGTTGGCTGCAAGTCCCAATGACATGCTGAACTTGTCGCTCAGCGTGAGGAGGTTCTGCCAGAATGCTGATGCCAGTCCCGTGTTGTCCTTCATGTCTGTATATGTCTTCATGGTCGAGGGGTCGGCATATAGATAATCTACAGATCGGTATCTAAGATTGAAGAATCGGTGTGAGTATTCTGCTCCAAACTGGGTGAGCCATTTTCCTGTCACCTGTTTCGAGAGTTCGGTGCTCAGCAGCAGCCGGTCCTCATTCTGCTTCTGCTTGCTGAAGAGATATTGTGTCTCCGGCTCCTCGAATGCCAGCGGGCTTTTAAGCACGCCGTTGACATCTCGCTCCAGCCCGTAGTATTTGTTATCAATGTTGATATGCTGCATGTTGTATGCCGCGGTGGTGTGCCATGTCCACTTGTTGTCAAAGTAAATCTTATGCGACACCCCTGCCAGCAACTGCATCATATCGCCATCATTATTGCTTGCATCGTAGGCAGAATGAATATCCTTCAGGTCAAGTCGGTCAGTGTGCGTCTTGTCGAACAGAGCCAGTCCAAAGAGTGAGAAGGTTCCCGCATGCTTGGTGGGCATGTTCAACTTCCATGAGAAGTCCTGGAACGTGATATGATCCCCTTCTGTGTCGATAAGTCCCATTTTATCAACGAGCGACGAGAATCCGTATCTGTAGTTCACGATATAACTGGCATTGCTCTTTTTCGAGAGCGGTCCTTCGAGTGTCAGCTCCTCAAACACCGAACCCAGCTGCAGGATATTCTCATGCTTGGAGTTATTACCCGGTCGCATTTTCACGTCGAACACCCCGCTCAGGGCATTATTGTAGTTGGCGTTGAACGTAGATGTGAAGAAGTCGCTGTTGCCTATGACATTTGAATTCAGTCCGCTCACCAGTCCGTATCCCGCATTCCACATATCATTAAAATGGTTAGGGGTAAACACCTCCACCCCCTCAATACGATACTGCATACGCTCCGGTGCATTTCCGTGGACAGAGAGTCCGCTTCCGTCAGCCTCTCCTGACACACCCGCAAAGGCCATCACCAGTCGTGCCGGGTCGTTCGCTCCACCGGCAAATCGGCTGGCCTCCTCCATCGACAGCATCACGCCTCCTGTCAGCACTGCAGGGTTTACGGTCGCCTCCTTGTTCACACGCGGCCTCACAACCACCTCGGTCAGCTCAAAACTGTTTTCATGCAAATCGATATCGAGCACAACCTCCTTTGCGCCGGAAATCAGGATTTCCTTCATCACGCCTGTTTCATATCCCAGGTATGAGGCCTCAACCGTGTAACGACCGCCCTGACTCAGACTAATCCTGTAGTTTCCATCTGCATCAGTCATCGCACCTGTATTCTGTAATTCTACAATCCTCACCGTTGCTCCAATCAGCGGCTCACCGGTGATTGCGTCTTTAACCGTTCCACGCAGGGTCTCAGCCTGTACGCTCACGGAGCCGCAGATTATCAGGGTGGCGGCAATCACCAATAATTTCATCTTTTGCATAATTTATTTTGAGTTTATAAACATGAAATAATATCTTGACTTGTTTTTTTACACTAAGGCACTCTTTATTTGGGTCGC
>JAZUMZ010000034.1:0-6508 GCA_045603885.1 Bacteroidaceae bacterium
GTGTTTCATTTTCACAAAAACATAAATAACACTTTTGTTGATATCAATCTTTTCAAGATAATCGTTTGGCATTGATGGCGTCTGCCTGTAAACAAGTTTACGTCATCCACCATCAACACCAACCGCCGCATTTCATGCTCTGATATCAACAAAAGAAAAAACAAAAAAGAAACAATCAGAAATGTCCCAAGCGTCATCTCGTCATCTGTGATGATCCCAAGTGTTCGAAGTTTGAAATCTTAATGACTTTATGACACATTTTACAGTTTGTTTGCAAATTTACAATTATTTTTTGATTATTCCACTCGATATAGAAGAAAAAAGTCAGGGTTTTCTTGATACAAATAATTTTTTCAACCATTTTTTTGTTGTTTTTCTACAATTTCGTATCTTCGCAGAAAAATAATAAGTTATGGGTGCATTTATAAACAAAGGGAACGAGTGGTTCAAGAGAACGTTGAACAGTGAATATGTTGACAAATCGGGATTAATCGCCGTAGTAAACTCAACGTTGTTCACAGATAACGCATTCAGTTGCGTGACACGCTGCCGTCGCTTCGGAAAGTCGATGGCGGCGAAGATGCTGTGTGCATACTATGACAAATCATGCGACTCAAGGGAACTGTTCGCCAACCTGAATATCGCATCTGACCCTTCGTTCGGGGAGCACCTGAACAAATACCCGGTGATATATCTGGACATCACGGATTTCATGACAAGGTGCAAAGACGATACAATTGTCCGTCAGATTGACAAGGCAATAAGGGATGACATACACCATGCCTATCCAGCAATACCACACAAGGAGGGTGATGACCTGATGGACTTGCTGTTTCGGATTACGGACTCCACCGGCGAGCGGTTTATCTTTATCATTGATGAGTGGGATGCCATCTGCCGGGAGTTCTCACCAAAGACAGCCGCAATGGAAAACTATCTCAACTGGCTTCGCCGTATGTTCAAGAGCGCAAACGGACTGACCGTATTCGCCGGGGTATATATGACGGGTATTCTGCCGGTTAAGAAGTTCAAGACACAATCGGCGCTCAACAACTTCATAGAATACTCCATGGTGGAGCCGGGCAACATGGGGCAGTTCTTCGGATTCACAGAACAGGAAGTTCGTGCATTAGCTGTCAAATACAATATCGATTATGACGAGCTGACAAAATGGTACGACGGCTACCAGATCGGCGACGAGATGTCGATGTTCAACCCCAACTCCGTGATGCAGGCGGTGCGACGGGGAAGGTGCAGAAGCTACTGGACTGCCACAGGCACTTTTGAGTCCGTCAACGACTACATAGACCTTAACTATGAGGGACTTCGCGATGACATAACCGCCATGATGGCCGGAGAGCGCAGCAAGGTGGATCCCACATGGTTTCAGAACGACCTTTCAGAAATCAAAACCCGCGATGACGTGCTCACCGTCCTTATCCATCTTGGCTACCTGTCGTACAACTGGCGTGAGGATGAGTGCTACATACCAAACTTTGAGGTGGCCAAGGAAATGGAGAAGGCTGTCATATCAAACAACTGGACAGAAGTGATTAGGGCCCTGCGCAAGTCAGACCAGCTGCTCAAGGACACGTTGGCAGGCGATGAGGAGGCCGTGGCGGAAGGGCTGGAGGAAATACATGATGACAACGCCGCCATGTTCACATACAACGACGAGAATTCCCTCTCCTGCGTTGTCAGCCTCGCATACTACAAGGCACGCGACAAATATGTGATACACCGTGAGCTCGCCTCTGGCAAGGGGTTCGCCGACCTTGTGCTGATTCCCCGTAAGAACGTCAGCAAGCCGGCGGTCATAATAGAGCTGAAGAAAGACGCCTCGCCCGAGGATGCCATCGCACAGATCCGCTCGCGCGACTACATCGCCAAAGTGCGACAGCACACCGAGGACATCCTGCTCGTGGGAATCAACTACGACACCAGGACAAAGCAGCACTCCTGCAAGATTGAGAAGGCATAGAAAAATGGGTTATTCGTGGTGGTAAGGCTCTCCTTTGATGATGGTCATGGCTCTGTAGAGCTGCTCGACGAAGATAATGCGTACCATCTGGTGGGAGAAGGTCATCTTGGAGAGAGAGATTTTGTCGTTGGCTCGCGCATACAGCTCAGGTGAGAAACCATAAGGGCCTCCGATGATGAAGACGAGCCTTCTTGTTGACTGGTTCATCTTCTCCTCCATATATCCCGCCATGCCGACACTTGTATGCTCTTTCCCCCTCTCGTCGAGAAGTAGCACAAAATCTGACGGTTGTAGCAATTTCATTATCGCATTGCCCTCAGTCTGCTTCTGTTGCCCCTCACTTAGACTCTTGGTGTTTTTCAGCTCAGGAACGACAGCCACAGAGAATCCAAGATTGTAATGAGACAAACGGTCGGCATAGTCGTCAAACAGACTCTGCAAGCGCTTGTCTGTGGTTTTTCCCACAAGTATCAGCAATGTTTTCATGTTTTCTCTCCAATCATCGTGTGACGTTCTTCACGCCCTTCACGCCCTTGAGTTTTTTAATAATATTTTTCAGTTTGTTGTTGTCATCGATCTGCACAGTCAGAGTTCCCGAGAACAGTCCGTCCTCAGCCGACTTGATGTTTATGCTTCTCAAAATCACGTTCTGTTCCTTGTTAAGTATTGACGTGATGTTGTTCACAATGCCAATGTCGTCGTGACCCACGACTGTAAGTGTGACAGGATAGAGGCTGTTGCCTTTACCCGCCCATCTTGCCGGAATGATTCTGTATGCCATATTCTCTCGCAACTGCTTTGCGTTGGGGCAGTCAAAGCGGTGAATCTTGATACCTCGTCCCGATGTGACGAACCCGAAAACCCTGTCTCCGTATATAGGATTGCAGCACTTTGCGAGAGAATAGTCCACCCCCTTGATATTCTTGTCGATGACAAGCATATCCTTGTATCGTGAATCCGCCTCCTCATCGTCGAACACCCATTCCTCAGCACTGTGGATTTGAGCCGACTCTTGTATGTCAGCTGAGCCGTTCGCCCGGTCGTATGCCTCCACATATTTCTCGATAAAGGTGTTCACGTCGAGCACTCCCTCGACAATAGCCTTATAGAACTCAATCACATGCTTGTAGCCAAGTCGTTTGACAAGCCTCATCATCACCGCCTCATCGTATGTGATTTTCCGGTTTTTGAATTTCCTCTCTATGGTCTCTTTAGCCATAGTCGCGGCCTGCATCTCCTGATCCGTGAGGTTTTGCTTGATTTTAGCCCTTGCCTTGGCGGTCTTCGCAAACGAGAGCCAGTCTCGTTTAGGCTGCTGTCTTGGGTTAGTGAATATCTCCACCTGGTCTCCGCTCTTGAGTACCGTCTTGAGCTGCACGTTCTTCCCATTCACTTTACCTCCAGAACAATGTGTGCCAACATTTGTATGAATCATATATGCGAAATCCAGCAGCGTAGATCCCTGCGGCAGCTTTACGAGGTCGCCCTTAGGTGTGAAGACAAAGACGTCGTCGTTATAGACATCCACCTTAAATTGCTTTTCAAGAGCGAGCGGATCGTCGTCATTCAGCTCGAGTGCCATCCTCACGTCATTCAGCCATTCCTCCATCTTCGCTCCGCTGTCTTTCACCCCTTTGTATCTCCAGTGGGCCGCGACACCGCGTTCTGCCACCTCATCCATCCGCTCGGTGCGTATCTGAATCTCCACCCACTTACCATCAGGCCCCATGACCGTGGTATGGAGGCTCTCATAACCATTGTTCTTGGGCACGGTAATCCAGTCGCGTAAGCGGCTTGTGTTAGGCACATACATGTCTGTGACTATCGAATACGCCTTCCAGCAGTCGTGTTTCTCTTTTTTCTTTTCCGAGTCGAGAATAATTCTGATTGCGAACAGGTCATAGATATCCTCAAAGCGGCACCTCTGTTTCTTCATCTTCTGCCAGATGGAATGTATGGATTTTGTCCGTCCTTTGACATGGAATCTCATTCCCTCCTCGGCAAGCGCTTTCTCAATAGGTTTTATGAAAGACTCCACATAGGCGTCACGTGATTTTTTCGTCTGGTGGAGTTTTTCCCTTATCATGTAGTAGATGTCGTGCTCAAGATATTTAAGCGACAAGTCCTCCAGTTCCGACTTTATGAGATAAAGTCCGAGCTTATGTGCCAGAGGCGCATACAGCTGCGCCGCCTCTCTTGCAATTTTCTTCCTGTCGTCGTCTCCGCCAAGGTCTTTAATAAGTCTCATAATGTTGAGGCGGTCGGCAATAAGAATGAGAATAACCCTCATATCCTCCGCCAACACCATGAGCAGGCTTCTGAAGTTCTCTGTCGCCATCGCCGGGCTGTTGGAGTAGAGCTCGTGCACTTTCTCCATTCCTCTGAGCACTGTCGTCACCTCCTCTCCGAACAGTTTTCCCATCTCGTCAGCACTCACACCTCCGTAAAACACAAACGGCATAGCGAGCATAGAAATGAGTGATGCCCTGTTAAGTCCGATATCCTCAGAATAAACGATTGCAGTCTGCACAGCGGTATGAAGCGGGTTCAGTCCGAAAGGCAGTAACGTCTGCGGCAGGTTGTCAATATTCTCGTTAATCAGCGTTTCTATTTTATTTACGTCATCGTCAGTCAGCACTTCGGATGTAATCTCTTTAAGATGTCTGAAATCCTCTATCAGCGTTTTGTTTTCTTCATTCTCCATAAAAATTCTCAATTTATTCTATGATAAACATCAAAATCCATGCTAAAATCACACAAATTGTGTGATAAAGCTCCTGAAAATCGATACAAAGTTAAAAAATATTCGTGTCAATTACGTGAAATTGAAAAAATAAATGTAATTTTGTAAAAATATTATGAAAAAATAACAGAAGACCTGATAAAATTTCACCTAAATAACACATAATGTCATGCTAACCGAACAAGATTTACAGCAGTTGCAGGCAAAAGGAATCACTGAGGACAAACTCAATTCCCAGCTATCCTCCTTTGTCAGCGGTTTTCCCTATCTGAAACTCTATGCCGCCGCTTCCGCCGGACACGGCATAACGGTGTTGAGCACCTCAGACCAGAAGAAATACTTAAAGACCTGGAACACATACCTGTCGTCTGGAAACAAAGTTGTCAAGTTCGTTCCTGCCAGTGGTGCCGCCAGCCGTATGTTCAAAGACTTGTTTGAGTTTTTGAATGGCCCGTCGGACACCCCCGACAACGACTTTATCAAAAAGTTCTTCGGAGGCATTGAGGAATTTGCTTTCTTCGACGACCTGAACGTTGCATGCGAGAAGAACGAGGGAGCGGGCATCTCCGCCTTAATCTCCAAGGGTTCTTACAAGGCAGTAGTGGAGAACCTGCTCACATCCAAAGGTCTCAACTACGGACAGCTGCCCAAAGGCCTTCTGAAATTCCACAAATACGAAGACGGCAGCCGCACGCCTCTTGAGGAGCATCTCGTGGAGGGCGCGCTCTATGCAGGTGGCAATGACGGCAAGGTAAATATCCACTTCACGGTGTCTCCCGAGCACCGTCCACTGTTTGAGAAGCTGGTTGCTTCCGTGGCAGGCAAGTACGAGGAGAAATTCGGTGTCAAATACGACATCTCGTTCTCTGAGCAGAAGAAGAGCACAGACACAGTCGCAGCCACCATGGACAACGAGCCATTCCGTACATCCGACGGCAAGATTCTCTTCCGTCCGGGCGGTCACGGTGCGCTTATCGAGAATCTCAACGAGCTTGACGGCGACATCGTGTTTATAAAGAACATAGACAACGTGGTTCCCGACCGTCTGAAAGAAGACACCGTGACCTACAAAAAATTGATAGCCGGAGTGTTGACCGACATACAGGTTAAGATATTCCAGTATATGGAGCTTCTTGAGAGCGGTGAGTACACCCACGCCCAACTGGAGGGTATCATCCGCTTCATGCGCGACGAGCTTGGAATACGCAACCCCAACTTAAAGAATCTTGAGGATGCCGAGCTGGTTATCTACATGAAGCGCAAGCTCAACCGTCCTATCCGCGTCTGCGGCATGGTAAAGAATGTCGGGGAGCCTGGCGGCGGTCCGTTCCTCTCTTACAATGACGACGGCACAATCTCCCTTCAGATTCTGGAGAGCTCCCAGATTGACAAGGAGAACAGCGAATACATGAAAATGTTCAAGGAAGGCACCCATTTCAACCCAGTTGACCTGGTATGCTCCATCAAGGACTTCCAGGGCAACAAGTTCAACCTTCCCGATTTCGTTGACCCTAAGACCGGCTTTATCTCCTACAAGTCTAAAGACGGCCGTGAGTTGAAAGCCCTTGAGCTTCCCGGACTTTGGAACGGTGCGATGAGCAACTGGAACACCATATTCGTTGAGGTTCCCCTCACCACATTCAACCCTGTAAAGACCGTCAACGACCTACTTCGCGAGCAACATCAATAACAGACAACTGATAATAAACAAACGGCGCTGGTTATTTCAAACCAGCACCGTTTGTTTATTATAATATAATTCAAGTTCCGCAAACTCTACAAGA
>JAZUMZ010000035.1:0-7406 GCA_045603885.1 Bacteroidaceae bacterium
GCTTTTTCCGAGTGGGAGTAACTTCGGCGAAGCCAAATAACGAATAAACGAGAGAAAAAGCAAATTTTATTTGCTTTTTCCGAGCGCAAGTAACTTCGGCGAAGCCAAATATGCCTGTATGAGCTGACTCATACAGGCATATTTAAAATCTACTCTTATATTCCGTAACGTTAGTTTGAGGCTATAATGTTAATAATGCGAACGACATCTGTAATATTCACGCTGTCATCGTTGTCAACATCTGCTAACGGATAACTCTTTATACCAGCGATATGGTTGATGACAGCAACAACGTCTGATATGTTGACTAAACCATCTTCATCAACATCGCCTTCTACAGTTCCCTTTGCATCGGCTCCTGCTGGTACAGTCTCAGAGAGATAGAGCAGCTTGAAGTTGTCAAGCTTGAACCAGCCGGCACTGTCGTATGGATGTGGAGTTCCGGTTACGACATCCACGTTGTTTGTTCGGAAACCAATCTTCAGGTCTGAGCCCTCAGTGAGACCGAATGTCATCTCCAGATGGCGTGGACAGTCGGTTACACCACCTTGCTCGCTTTGGTAATGGCCTGCGAAGGTTATATGCTTCACTTCGGTGTTGGGATTCTTGTTGTCTATACCATATGCTATAGTCATGTCTTTGGTGTCGTTGGGATGTTCTGCGTATGTGTCTGCGGCACCAAACATCTGAATGTAGTCGTTGGCGAAGATGCGTTGAGTGGTAAGGCATTGGCCGCCCCAGTTCCATTGAACGACCATGTCGCAGCTCAACACGTAGGTACCGGCTGGCATACCCTTGAAGGTTTGCGAAAGCTCAACCTCTGGCATGTCTTGACCCCAGATTCCCCACAAGTGGTCGCCGTCGGTATATTGCGTGGACCAGTAGTTGCCGCCTTCATCGCTTGCGTCGATGCCGTCGCCGCCGTTGATGGCACACCAACCTACATTCACTCCAGCTGATGCATAGTCAGATGAAGCAGCACATTCCTGGCCGTTGAACACAAGTGTCCAGCCTGCCGGAGGATTGACAACACCGTTGCTGTTCTGGTTTCCCTGGGCACTCAGGTCCTCGAAGCTGGCGTTCTTTATCACGTTGGTGTATTCGCCAACCTGAACAGCCTCAGACTGGGCCTTTGCCAGAGCTGCCTCCATGGCTGCAATTAGTGCGTCTATACCGGCTGCATCAACATTGCGGGTGTCAATAGCAATCTCTACATTCTCTATTGCAGGCAGAATGTCGCTTGTGAAAGACGGTGTGTATGAGTATTCCTCTGAGTCAACATACATCTTCTCTAATGCCTCGTTCAATTTTTTGTATGCTGCGATTGATTGCTCAATGATTGGTATTTGTGGGGAAAGGGTGGTGATTATGTTGTTGATTTCTTCAACCGGAGTCTCTGAGGTCAATTCGCTTTCGGGCATCTGCTCTTTTATTTTCTCCTCGAGTGTGGCCTCAAATACCTCCTCTGTGAGATAGGCGTTGAGGACATCGATGTAGTGGTTGGCGGTAGCAGCGGCGTCGGAAGCGTCAAAACCTACCTTCTGTATTGTGAAATTGTCAACCTTGAACCAGCCGTCACCACCAGCGGGGTTCGACGAGATACGGTTTGTGGCAGCGATATTACCGTTGGTCCTTACTCCGAATGTCAGTGTGCCGTCATAAACATAAGCTCTTACTGATACATTACGAAGCTCTTGGTCTGTCTGGATCTCTGGATTGTTTGCGAATGCGTATGCCTCGCTCTTGTCGAGCTCATCTTCGTTATATAGACCTTCCTCACCGTAGTATGCGGAGTTCAGGTTGCCGAAGATACGCTGGGTGGTAAGGCGTGAGCCGCTGCCGTTTGAACCAGCCATAAGTCCCGCGCTAACGATGTATGTTCCGTTTTCCAGGCCGCTGATAGTCTGTGACAGCTCAAACTCAGGCACTCCGCTTGTCCATATTCCGAACGCCATATCGCCGTCCTTGCCCTCACCGTTGGAGTCTTTGTTCACACCACACCAGTTGGCGATGTAAGGACGAATCTCCTCAACTGAGGTCACTTGAGCTCCGTTTATATACATATTCCACCCGGCAGGGGGAGCAGCGAGCGACGAAGTTTCTGAACCACCTTGCACGGACAAGTCTTCAAAGCTCATGTTCGAGCCAAGCGCCGTGAGGTCGCCAGTTCCTTCTTTAAAAGCGGCTACAGCTTTTTTCAATGTCTCTATCGCATTAGATATCTCCGATGTTATGGTTGCGGTCTTAAACGAGGTCTTGGCAGTGGCTATAGCGGAGGTCAGTGCATCAGTAGGCTCATCCAACAGCTCTGCCTGGTCGATCTCGTTGTAAAGACTGACTTTTGCGTTCAACATCTCTGAGATGGTGGCAGGGTCTTCTTCCCAGTTGTACTCTGCGCCCGTGTATATCGCGGATGCGGCATTGTAGCTTGTGAGGAAACCGTCCTCATAGTCTGAATAGTCACCCGATGCAATATAAGTGGCGTGAAAGTCGTTGATGGCTATGGAGGCTGACAAGTCGCCCATGTAGGCCGGCAGGTCTTCCAATTTTACAAATCCCCAGTTGAACGACGTGGAGTCGTTTACCGTAATGCTCTCTTCACCCGTCTCCTCGTCGTAGTCGCGCACAACGCCGCCGGCAAAGTCGGGATACCATCTGTTTGAGCTTTCTGAGATTACAACATATTGATGTCCTCCATTGAGGTGCATCTTTAGACCAAGACATAGTTGGTTTCCTGTTCCTTCGCCTGCGGTCAGCTGGTAGAAGCCAGGAAACTTGGCGCTCTCTTCAACTCTCCATTTAACAGGGCTCATGCTCTTGATGTTCACGTTGTCTGTTTCGGCGGGAACACACATCCACAGTGTTCCTTCGTAGGTTGCAGTGATAGGCTTACCGGTTTCGTCATACTCGCCAGTCTCATATACCAGTGAACCTTCGATTGTGAACGACCAAGTGTCATCCTCATTCTTTACTGCCGTCAGCTGGTGGTTGGCATAGTTGGAGTCATCCCTGCCTAAAAAATACATGGCACCGTCCCAGCTGGTGCGGCTCATGTACTGCGTAGGATTCATGGCTTTGTTCACCAGCACATATTGACTACCGTCAACAAGTGTGGATGGCTTTATGTTTTGCTCGACCTGGGCACTAACACCCATAGAGCAGGCCAAAAAGGCCGCAATTGCGTAAATTCTCCTCATAGTTTTAATAATGTGTTTATAAGTAGTTAGTCTCTTCTTCTCTTATTCTGACAACAAATTTAACCTTTTTTTTCTGATTATAATCTTGGAAGATGATTTTATAATTAAGCTTTCTGCATTTTTAACAAATTTTTACTAACTTTGCATATAATATATAGAGAATTTATGGCTAACATCACACCATATCTTGAGGTTCAGTCCCTTACCAAGAGAATTGGAGAGAGGATGCTCTTCCATGACATTTCGTTCACTGTGGCTGAACGTCAGCATGTAGGGCTTATCGCCAAGAACGGAACAGGAAAATCCACTCTCTTAAGTATTATAGCAGGAATACAAGGATATGAGGGAGGCAAAATCATATCAAAAAACGGTCTCAGAATTGGTTATCTCGAACAGACACCTACTTTTGACCCGATGTCCAATATTAGGGAGTTATGCCTGGGACATGATGATGACTTGAAAATCAGGCAGATTCTCACCAAGCTGAAGATGACTGATTATGAGATGTCTTTTGGGAACATGTCAGGAGGAATGGTGAAGAGAGTGGCGCTGGCAATTGTTCTTGAGAAAGACCCTGATCTGCTCATTCTTGATGAGCCAACCAACCACCTCGATCTGGAAATGATTGAATGGCTGGAGAAATTTTTGTCTGCTACGACTAAAAGTATTCTGATGGTCACACACGACAGATATTTTCTTGACCGTGTCTGTAACTCCATCATAGAGATGGATGATTCAAGGATTTACTCATACGATGGTAATTATAGCTATTATCTGCAAAAAAGACAAGAGCGCATTGACAATCTGACAGAGGAAATCAAAAGGGCAAACAACCTCTACCGCACGGAACTGGAGTGGATGAGACGTATGCCGCAGGCAAGAGGACATAAGGCAAAATACAGACAGGACGCATTCTACGACCTTGAGAAGGTTGCAAGACAGCGAATTATAAACCAGCAGGTTGAACTGAAGACAACTGCGACATACATAGGGTCGAAAATCTTTGAGGCTTATGATGTTTGCAAGCAGTTTGGTGAAAAGGTCATTCTGAAAGATTTCACTTATATTTTCTCAAGATATGAGAAAATGGGAATCGTAGGTAACAACGGAGCGGGAAAGACCACATTTATCAGGATGCTTATCGGTGAGTTGACACCTGACAGCGGAAAAATTGATGTGGGCAAAACAGTTCGGTTTGGATATTATTCTCAAGAGGGTATAACCTTTAAAGAAAATCAAAAGGTTATTGATGCTGTAAGGGATATCGCAGAGTATGTGGAGCTTGGAAACGGTGACAAACTCTCTGCTTCTCAGTTCCTCCAGAATTTCCTTTTCTCACCTAAAGAGCAGTATAATTACATTGAAAAGCTGAGTGGGGGAGAACGCCGCAGGTTGTATTTGTGTACAGTGCTTATGCGCTCTCCTAATTTCCTTATTCTCGATGAGCCAACTAACGACCTTGATATAATAACGCTCCAAGTACTTGAGGAATATCTCAGGACATTCAAAGGGTGCTTGATTGTGGTTACACATGACCGTTATTTTATGGACAGGGTGGTGGACCACATACTGGTGTTCAATGGAGAGGGAGATGTGAAAGACTTCCCTGGTAACTACTCACAATACCGTGAATGGAAACGTGAGCAGGATGAACAGGAGAAGATGAATTCAGCAGGGAGAGACAAGACAAGGCAAACCGCATATAAGGAAGAAAATCAAAACAAACGCAAACGACGCCTTTCCTTCAAAGAGAAACAGGAATATGAGCGGCTGGAGAAAGAGGTTGAGGAGTTGGAGAAGGAAAAGACAGATATTGAGACTGCACTCAGCGGTTTTGTCTCATCTCCTGATGAAATCACACAAATGTCAAAACGTCTCTCTGAGGTCAACTCACTGTTAGATACAAAAACCGACCGATGGCTTGAACTCTCAGAGCTTGTGTGAGAATTATCTGATATATTGCATAATAAACGAAAAATATTCTTATGAAGGTAAATACAGCGAAATTTGTTTGCAGCAGCCCAAGGGCGGATATGTGCCCCGAGACCACTGAGCCGGAATACGCGTTCATCGGACGCTCTAATGTCGGTAAGTCAAGCCTTATAAATATGCTTGTCAATAACAGGAAGCTGGCTATGACATCATCTACTCCGGGTAAAACCATGCTCGTAAACCATTTCTTGATTAATGGTGAATGGTATATTGTGGATTTACCGGGTTATGGATACGCAAAACGAGGCAAACGGGAAATGGAGAAACTACGAAATCTGATTACTCATTATGTGCTTGAACGAGAGCAGCTTACTTGCCTCTTCCTTCTTATTGATATACGCCATGAGCCTCAGAAGAAAGACCTGGAGTTTATGGAGTTTCTTGGTGAGAAATGTGTCCCGTTTGCCATTGTGTTTACTAAGGCGGATAAAATCTCAAAACAAACAATACAGAAGCAGACCAAGTCTTATCTTTCGCACCTAAAGAACCAATGGGAGGAGTTGCCCCCTTATTTCGTTACAAGTGCTACAACAACTCTTGGACGTGATGATATCCTCTCTTATATAGAGTCCGTGAACAATCAAATCAAAGAACAATGAGACTCTTCTTATGCTTTTTGTGCTTTGTTGTTATGATAAACTCTTATTCACAGGAACCAGTAAGAGTGAGAGTGTCACGTCGTTCATTAAGCGATAGAAAGACAGAAGAGGAAATACATAACAAAAAAAGGGAGACGGATAAAAAAAAAAGAAGTGCGAGGCAACTCGATATGGAAAACCCTGCTACACAGTACAAAATGGGGCAGCGATTTCAAAAAGGAGATAAATATGTAGCCAAAAACGATTCGCTGGCTATTATGTGGTGGACAAAATCGGCTGAACAAAATTATTTGCCGGCTCAGGTGCAGTTGGGTATTTGCTACAGATATGGTGAAATGGTTGAGCAAAGCGACAGTGCTGCCGTAAACTGGTGGAGAAGAGCTGCTGAGCTTGGTGACCGTAATGCCATGATGCACCTTGGAAACTGTTATGCGTTTGGTTATGGAGTGGTTGAGGATGACGATAAGGCTGTAGCATGGTTTGAGAAAGGTGCTACAAACTCACAAAATATGCTGGCTTTTGCCCAGAAATATTATTTCGGTGACGGTATTAGGCAGAACTACAAGAAAGCACATGAGTGGTACCTTAGAGCTGCAGAGAGGGGCGAGATGGACGCTATGTATAATGTAGCGTGTATGTACTATCTCGGAAAGGGATGTGACGTCAATTATGTCAAAGCCTTTGAGTGGTGGAAAAATGCCGCAGACCGAAATGATGCCAATGCAGCGATGCAGACTGCAATATGCTATCGGGACGGTATCGGGTGTAAATCGAGCCAAGGTAAGGCTGAAAAATATTTTGAGCTGGCCGCGGCATTGGATGATGTCTCGGCTCAGCTCAATCTGGGATATATGTATTATTACGGCAAAGGCCGTAAGAAAAACCTCAAAAAGGCTCATGAGTGGTTCCAAAGAGCAGCGTTTCACGGAAATGCCGAGGGGCAGTATTGCATGGGTGTGCTATATTACTATGGGGCGGGTGTGAAAGCCGACCTCGGAGTAGCGGCATACTGGCTGCAAAAATCTGCTGCTCAGGGTTATGAGCCGGCAATCAAGGCGATGAGTTCCAAAGATTCTGTTAATGACAGCATTGATGCTGGCATTTAGAGGTGGTTTTTATCCACTCAGTCAAATCTTCAGTATTGATGCTGTTCAGTAGGCGACCCTCTTTCCAGTTGATTGAAGGATAAGCGGCACGAAGGTCTTGCTCGGCTTTCGTGATTGAGCTGCTGCCAGATGTGGCGAACGGAATCACGGTCTTGCCGCTGAAGTCGTAGGACTCCAAGAATGTGTTTATTATCGTGGGGGCTGTGTACCACCAAATAGGGAAGCCCACATAAACCACTTTATAATCATCCATATTTGTCAGCTTGTCGGTTATGGCAGGACGAGAGCTCTTGTCGTTCATCTCAACTGTGGAGCGGCTCTGTTTGTCACGCCAGTCCAAGTCAGCTGGTGTATAGGCAATAGCGGGTTTAATCTCGTGGAGGTCTGCGCCAGCAATCTTTGCTACCTCGGCAGCGGCTTTGGCTGTCACTCCTGATGCGGAGAAATAGGCTACTAACACCTTCTTGCCTTTATTGCAGTCATGTTTCTTCTCGCCCTGTGAATATGCACAC
>JAZUMZ010000036.1:0-2039 GCA_045603885.1 Bacteroidaceae bacterium
GCCGTGCTTGAAGCACGGCCGCGCTTTGTTTGCGGGATATCGAGGCTGTCCTATTCGCTTTTCGCCGGTTGGAGGTGCTTGTCGAAGAACTGCTCGATGCGTGTGAAGAGGTGACGTCGAGTGTTGCCTCCGAAAATGCCGTGGTTACGGTTGGTGTAGGTCTGCATCTCAAACTGGATGTTAGCCTGCACGAGTTTCTCTGTCAGCTCTGCACAGTTTTGGTAGTGCACATTGTCATCCGCCAGTCCGTGACAGATAAGCAGATGACCTGAGAGGTTCTGGTATCTGTGCATTGGCGAGCAGTCATAACCTTTCGGGTTTTCCTGTGGCGTACGCATATACCGCTCAGTATAGGCACTGTCGTAATAGCGCCAGTCGGTCACAGGCGCCACGGCCACTCCACAGCAGAACACCTTGCGTCCCTCGCACATGGACATTATGGTGTTGAATCCTCCGAAGCTCCACCCCCAAATCGCAATCCTTTCTTTATCCACAAACGGCAGACCGCCGAGATATATGGCAGTCTCCACCTGGTCTTTCGACTCCTTGTCTCCCATCATCAGATAAGTGCACTGCTGGAAGTCACGTCCTCTTCCACCTGTTCCCCGTCCGTCAACACACGCCACTATATATCCTTTCTGCGCAAGTCGGTGTTCCCAGATGAGTCCTCCCGCATTGCCGTTTGCCCACGAGTTATGCACCTGCTGGTCGCCCGGTCCGCTGTACTGGTACATGATGACCGGGTATTTCCTCAGCGGGTTGAAATCCGCCGGTTTCACCATCCACCCGTTGAGTGTCACCCCCTCTGATGTCGTGAACGAGAAAATCTCCGGCTTTCCAATATTCAGTTTGCTGTATGCCTCCTTAAGCAGGGCGTTATCCTCGAGTGTGCGCACCACCCTGCCCTTGTCGTCTCTCAGGGTTGTAACGTAGGGTGTGTTGATGTCAGAGAAGACATTGATAAAATACCTGCATCCCTCTGAGAAATCCGCAGTGTTTGTGCCTTTGTCGGGTGTCAGCAGTTTTTTCTTCCCTTTACGGTTCACGGCCCACACATACTGCTCAAGCGGACTCCCCTCATTGGATGCAAAATAGAAAGTCTCCCCTTTCGGGTCTGCCCCATAAAACTCCTTGACCTCAAACTCCCCTTTCGTGAGCTGCGCCTGCAATTCTCCCTCCTTATTATATAAATAAAGGTGTTGATATCCGTCACGCTCAGAGAGGACGGTGAATTCGCCCTTCGTGAAGTCGAGGGTGTTGTAGAATGTGGTCTCAATATATTTGGGAGCCGACTCTTGCAGCAGCGTTGAAGCATCTCCTGTAGAGGCATCCACAGCATACACGACGCACCGGTCCTGATGCCGGTTGAGCGTTACCACAGCCACCTGCACCCCTTCGCTCATAGGCAGGATCCTGGGTATATAGCCGTCGTCATCGAGCGGCACGTTAAGCACATGAATCGCCTGAGTCTCGATGTCGTAGCTGAGTGCGCTCACTTTCGCGTTGTCTTCCCCTGCCTTGGGGTATTTATACGAGTAATTCCGGGGATAGAGGCGGTTATCCTCCATCTTGGGCCTCTCTCCCATAAAATACTGGAATGAGAACGTCTTTACGTCAGTCTCATCGGTGCGCATCCATGCGATCATCCTGGAGTCGGGTGTGAATGTATAGGCTTTGTTGTATTCAAACTCCTCCTCATATACCCAGTCTGGCTTTCCATTGATTATGTAGTTGAACCGTCCGTCTGTAGTCACCTGTGTCTCGCTCCACGGATTCATTCTGACAAGAAAGATGTTGTTATTCCTCACAAACGCGACCTTCTGTCCGTCGGGCGAGAACGAAGGTATTTCCTGTCGTCCACCCTCGGAGAGTTTTCTCAGCATTCGTGTGTCGGTGTCATAGACATACCACTCGGCGGTTGCCGACCGGCGATATATTGCCTCCACCTCAGTTGCAAGCAGAATGTGCTTTCCATCAAATACAATAACATAACTACTAAAACAACTAATTTTCTCTCCCTAAGTCGGAGGCCAAGCGGT
>JAZUMZ010000037.1:0-5628 GCA_045603885.1 Bacteroidaceae bacterium
CATCCTGCCACCATGCATCGATGCCTAACGGAACCAACCGTTTCCGGAAGTTCCTCCAATAGGCATCGGCAGCATCTTGGTTGAAGAAGTCCACCCAGTCTGTGCCTGGGATATAATAGTCGCCTGAGCCAAGTTCCTTACCAACCTCCGATTTCTTGTCCACTTTCGACCACACGCTTACCATTAACCTCACACCCATTCTGTGAAGGCTGTCGGTCATCGCCTTAGGATCTGGGTAGTTATCTTCGTCAAAACGCATGGAGTTCCACCCGTATTTACCCCAGTACTGCCAGTCCTGTACAATCACGCTCAAAGGTATATCTTTCTCTTTGAAGCGGTTGACTGTGCTGAGTATCTCATCCTGCGAATGGAAACGCTCACGGCAGTGGATATAACCGAGTGCCCAGTCGGGCATCTTAGGCGCAGGCCCTGTCAGTTCCCTGTATGTAGCGATTATCTCATCGGGTGTGCCGACAAAAACCGTGTAATCCACAGCTTCAGCCACGGGCGAGCGGAGCACGCTCTCATTCCCCACCCTGCCATACCACACCACAGGCTTGTCTCCACCAGATAGCTCGGCTGTCAGCCGATGGAGTCCTTTCTTCAGATGTACAATCTGCGACGCTGTTGGCGGCAGCCACAGATTCTGCATCTCAATCACCGTCTCGCCGTCGATTGAAAGGTTATGCCGCCTTGCCATCTTCTGACCCACGTCGAGCAGCAGCGAATAATGCCCGTCGGCAGGAATGTCTATGAAAGTCTCAAACTGATTGCTCTCGCGCCTCTCCTGGCGGTTTCCCTCCGTAGTTGTCACATTCACAATCTCACTCTCTCCTTTCGAGGCATTCCGCTTCAGCTCCACGCATTTGTCACCGGGGTTGAACTCCACCAGCCCATAGTTGTTCCACAGCAGCCCATAGCCTTTGTTGGAAATAATCATGGGCACTGAAATCTGAGTGTTTACCTGTGTCAACCTCCTTGACAGCCCGCGGATATTGTTAAATCCATCCTGGAACTGTCCCAGTCCGAACAAAAACTCGTCGGAGGGCGAGGCAAAACGCATAGTGGCCTTCTGTGTAGGCTCACCAGCAACCGATGAGTCCGTCAGGTCATGTCCCGTGGCCTTAAACACAACCTTTCCGTTTTTGTCGCACACCTTTATGCTACCCTTATGATTATTGACACGGACCTTTATCTGATCCGACTTGACATCTTCATGACTTACATATACCCAGTCGGGCAGGTCTGTCTTTCTTTCCCCTTCAACATATTTAATCCTGACCGCGTTTTCAGCAACGGTCTTTACGATAAATCGTCCCCTCTCTGCCTTAGCTCCGAATGTAAAAAAAGAGACGGCAAGGATAAAACATAAAACTTGTTTTCTCATAACACATGTTTTTTATAAGTTGGCAGATGTCTGACACATCTGCATAAGAATCAAAGAAAGCATATTTTACTCCAACATTTTTTGGAGGGTCTCATCGTTGAGGTTGTCGGAGTAGGTAGCGACAAATTCTTTCGGACTCATACCAAAGAACGTGTGGAAAATACTGGAGAAATAGCTATGGGATGAGAATCCCACACGATATGCCACCTCCGACACATTCACTTTGTTGTTGACAAGCAGATGGGCAGCCTGTTTCAACCTGACACTCCGGATATATGCGTTGGGCGAAATACCAAAGTGCTCTTTCAGTTTACGATAGAGTTGTACTCTGCTGACTCCCAGTTCCCGGCTCAGCTCGTTGACATTGAATTCCGAGTTGTCAAGGTGCTTGAGCACAAGCTCTTTCACCCTCTGAATAAGTTTGTCCTCATAAGAGTCAATCTCAATACTGTTATAGCTATATCCAATCTCTGTGCGTCTCATTTTGTTACGTATATTCTCACGCACCCTGAGAACTTGGGATATGGCGCTTTGAATCAGAGGAAGATTGAACGGCTTGGGAAGGAAGTGGTCGGCATTCAGATTCATAGACCGCAAACGGCTGTCCTCGTTTGACTCGCTTGTGAGTACAATGACGGCTATATGATCTGTCTCAGGATTGGCTTTTATACGCCGGCAAAGGTCATATCCGTCACCATCTGCCATAATCAAGTCGGTCACTACTATCGTTGGCCTTTTCTTCAAAATAATCTGCCATGCTGAGTTTCCGCTGTTGGCTGTGCTGATTATATATTTTTTTTGCAGTTCAGTTGCCATATAGTCGCACAGCTCCTTGTCATCATCCACAATAAGGATTGACACCTGCTCCGACGAGGTTTCATCCTGGTCATCTTCAGCTTTTTCGCCCTCTAGCGTCTCAACATCGTTGAGTTGAGCCGCAACATCTCCGCCCGGATACACATCATCTATTGAAACCGTATTCTCATTTACCGCACCGTTTATCGCATCAGCCTGCATTACCAAGTCTTGAGAGACATCACCCGTCACATTACATGCCGGCGACAGCTCTTCCTCTGTCAGATGAACATTACCCATAGGAATTCTGACAATGAACTCCACACCGTCCTCACCGATATTATGCGCCTGGATTGTACCGTGGTGAAGCCTCACAAGCTCGTATGACAGGTTCAGTCCGATCCCGCTGCCCTCATGCATGGCTTGGGACTTTCCCTGATAGAACCTCTCCCACAGGTGTTTTATATCCTCATCCTCCAGATGTGAGCCGCTGTTGTATATCCTGACCTCAGCGTATTCTATCACCCGATAGTCATCAATCTCTCTTGCCGAGCCAGGGTCAACCGAGTTAAGTCTGGATGCCGACCTGACAATCACGCTTCCGCCGGCAGGTGTGAATTTGAATGCGTTGGAAAGCAGGTTGAACAAGACTTTCTCAAAATGTGTCAAGTCGAAAAACGTCATTATTTCCTGCTCAGATGACTCGTGGCGGAAAGATATCGCCTTGGCTGCGGCGATTCCCATAAACGACTCCATTACCTCCTTGATATATGTGTTGAGGTCTGTCTCTGTGAAATGCAGGTGGAATTGTCCGTTTTCTATTTTTCTCACATCAAGCATCTGGTTGACGATTCGTAAGATACGGTTACAGTTACGCTGCATAATTGAATAGTTGCCCTGTCGCTCAAGGTTTCTGTCGCTCATCGTAAGTTGTCTCAAAGGCGACATGATCATGGTCAGCGGCGAGCGCAGTTCATGGGCAATACTGGTAAACAGTCGCAGCCTGTCCTCTTTGATATGCTCATTATGCTCCGCCTCAACAAGCAACGCCTTCGACAGACGCTTCTCTCTCATGTTTTTATAGATGATGTAGCCAACCAGTCCAGCCATCAATGTATAAAGCAAATAAGCCCACCACGTGGCATACCACGGATATGGCACGCATACTTTCAATTGATTTTCCGTGAACTGCTCCGGACTGTCACTAAAGTATGCCTTCACTCTGAATGTGTAATTCCCTGGTGGAAGGCTTGCGTAATAAGCCTCGGGGGCGGCAGAGGTTGTGGTGTGCCATTTATCCTCGTATCCCTCAAGAATAAAATCATAGCTCAGCCTGTCCTGGTTCGTTATCTCTGGTACAGCGAATGTGATATGATAAGAGCTTGAGCCACTGATTTTGTCACCAATCCACAATGGAGAGAAAAAGACTGGTTTCATTTTCTTTGACCTGTTCAGTAAATCCCCGGGTTTGAAACATACCGCTCCGTTGTCTCCTCCAAAATAAAGTGTGCCATCAGTCATTATCATGGATGAGTGAAGATGGAACTCGCCGATATAGTGTCCGTTAAAACTATTGTATTCAGTAATTTTGCCGGTAGATTTCCCTATGCACATTATACTGCGGTTAGTGGAAAGCCATATATTGTCTCCGCAGATCAGAATATTCCTCAAATCCAAAGTCTCTGGGAGTTTTTTGATAAAATCAGGTACTACCGCTTTGTTTTGACGTTTGTCATAACAATAGATGCCGCTTGTGGTGGCAAAATAGATATATATATCGTCTTCAGAAAAACAGTTCACGAGGGTGATATTGCCATTTTTCAACTTAACCTCAGAATATGTGTCTGTTAGCGGAGAATAGCGGAACACACTCATCGCATCGCCAATCCATAGATTTCCCCTGCTGTCCAGATGAAGTTGACTCACCCACCTGAATATCTCGCTACCCTTGATTTTATTTACAGATCTGGCATTTAAGTCTATTTTAAGCACTCCTTCACCATTTGACCCGGCATATATTATGTTATTTTCTGAGTCATACACCAGATCCATGATGTTCAGACTTGAATAATCTTTTAGGAATTCAGGAACATAAAATGACTGTTTGTTATCAGAGCAGGCTATGCCGCCTCTCCAAGAGCCGCACCACAAGTTTCCGCTGTTGTCTGTTATAATGCTTTGGACAAGAAGGGACCTTAATCCTTCTTTGACACATTTGCCGTTTACAAACACACCTGAGCCGTCTGTGCCAGCCCATACATTGTTTTCTGAATCACAACAAAAGGAAGTCACACAACTGCTGTTTTTACCGTTATCGTTTGCAGAGAAAACATTGTATTTGAACACAGCGTCCTGTGATGGAACAACCAAAAAACCTTTCTGATATACTCCCACTATGAGATTGCCATCTTTATCCTCTGCAAAAGCATGTACTTTTGCCTGTCCGCTGTCAAGCAAATCCAAATGAATGGGAACACTCTCAATCGTCTCATTCTTGGGGTCGATTAACATCAGTCCCATATTATCCGTACCAAGGAATATATCCCCCTTTCGTGACTGATAAATGACTATGCTGTATAAAGAACGGTTGTTGTGTCGGAGCTCTCTGATTATATTCTCTTTGCGTCGATAGACCAACACTCCGCTATGCGACATTGCCATGTAGATGTCACCGGTATTCCGGTCCTCAACAAAGTTCATCACATGGTTCTTACTCATTATCTCCTGAGCTTCGGAGGTGGTTTGGACTCTCAATCTCTTCCACGATTTCATATTGACCATCGTCACCCGGTTACGAAAATCGGAAACCCATAAACAACCGTTACGGTCTATAACAAAATCCCAAATATACGACTCGCCTATCATCTCATTAAACTTGGAGCTTTGCAGTGAATCGACTTCCAAACTTTTGTTGTCAATGACAAAAAAACCATAGCCCTCACTCGAGAAAATGCTTTTATCCTTCCCTGAATAAGGCATATAGTTATTAATGGGATAAGCTATTGCTGTGTCAGACGACAGTTGAACCTGAGTCATACTATTATTGCTCTTATCATATACCGAAAGTCCGAGATTTGACATAAGCCAATAATGGGTGGAGTCTTTCTGCCGTATGTTGTTTATTCTCTTGAAAGACGTTTCTTCACCCGCTTCCCCAAAAGAGATTGTTTGGAACCGGCTGCCGTCAAACACCTCAAGTGAGCGTCCTGTGGAAATCCACAGAAAGTTCTGGTCATCGACAAACAAGGAATTGATATATGAGCTGTTCAGGCCTTGTTGCATCGTGTAAAGACGGGTTGTCTGTGCGCACAACTTATCAAAAACAAAACACAGCATCAAAATTACAAACAATGTCCTTTTATTTAATTTCATATCCTCAATTTATGATTCGTTACTTAATCCAAATGCAAATTTAGTGTTTTTGTATCATTTACAACAATGTATCA
>JAZUMZ010000038.1:0-3255 GCA_045603885.1 Bacteroidaceae bacterium
GCATTCTGCGCAACCAGTTGCTTCAAATCCGATGCGAAGTTACATAATCTTGATGTTCCCGCCAAATTTTTCAGGCCAACTGGCCCCCGTGGCCGCTATAAAGGGCGCCACGAGCGCCAAAATTTGTGCATTGCGTATGTAACTTACATTAATCTAAAATCCTTCAGGCGTACAACTTGTAATGTACCACCGTAACAACGGACGTACATACCTACGTTACAATGTACTTACGTACAGCCCTCGAATATATTAAGCATTGAAAATCAGTTACTTATACGTTAAACGGTAGGAAAGTGGATTGATGGCTTTGGAATGTGCAAAAATGGGAGCAATTTTAACGTATTTAACTTTTGTTTGGGGAGTGCGGAACACAAAAAATGCGCTTCTTACGCCACCACCATCATAATCAACGGAGAAGGAGAATTGTCTGCAAAGCTCGCCTTATGGCATCGTTATTGAGGGTAACATTCAACTCTAATTTTATAGTCATCGTCAATACTTTCTAATTGCCGTTTCAATCAGATCACGTTGTGCCATGAATGATGTGTAACATGTCTTGACCAACTCCCAATTGTGGGTCAACATCAGCACAACCAGACATTTTTTGATGGTTGGCCAGAAAGCATTGCGGTTGGTTCGCATGTAGTCACGGATGATATCTTCGTCGGCGACACCGTATGACTTCAGCAGAGCCATACTGACGATACCCGTCCTATCCTTGCCCGCTGTGCAGTGGAAGAGTGTGCACTTTCCCTCTGCCGCATTCTTCCTAAGATGGTTCACCACCAAGTCAAGTTGCCCACGGCTATATTCGTCAGTAACAATCTGCTCATACATGGAAGCAAAACTGGGTATCATCTGCTTTAGCTTCTCAGGCTGTTTACGAAGACTTCGGATGATAGTCATAGGGTCAGAGCCAGTCTCATGAGTGATGCCGATGGCAGAATCTTTAAGCAAGGAGATCAGCTTGTATTCAACACCATCTGGCAGCGGGTCAGGGAATTCTTGAGCCTCAATAGGCGTACGCAGGTCAATGACGCAGGTAATATGATACTCCTGGCACAACTTTTTGCACTTTTCAGGAGTAAGCGCGCTGAGTTTGCCGCAACGCAGATAGAGGCCATGAGGAGTCTTGCCCTTAACGTCTTGTAAAGGAATGCCACCAAGGTCGCGCAGGTTCAATGCATTCCTTGTCATAGAGTCTTTATTACTTTGCAAGGGTTGCCTACTGCAATGGAGTTCGAGGGAATATCTTTCGTTACGACGCTTCCTGCACCGATGGTTACATTGTCGCCGATGGTCACACCTGACAGGATGGTGACGCTACCACCAATCCACACATTATTTCCAATACGGACAGGCTCTGCCCACTCCCTACGGCTTTTGCGCTCCACCGGGTCTGTACTATGGCAAGCCGTGTAGATGCTGACATTCGGGCCGATAAAGCAGTCATCGCCGATGGTGACTGAGGCTTCGTCGAGCACGGTGAAGTTGAAGTTCGCAAAGAAGCGTTTGCCTACGCTGATCTGCTTGCCATAGTCGCAGTAGAAGGGCTGGATAATCAGAATCTCGTCATCGGCGATATGTCCCAAGAGATCTTTTAGGATCTCCCTTGCTTTCTCCTTCTCTGACGGACGAAGCAAATTATAGTCATGGATTATCTCCTTCACTTCCGTCAGCTCTTCTATCAGCTGCGGGTCAACGGCGGAATAAATCTCACCCGCCAGCATCTTTTCTTTTTCTGTCATAGCCTATTCTCCAAAATTTGCTGTATCATAACGGGTGCAAAGATACGAATAAAAATCGATACGAGGAGATTTCCCTACTCACAAATAGGGAAGAGTCCCCTCCATATTATGATTTTTCCTTTGTAGATACCAAGAAAAGTTCCGAACTTTGCACCGAGAAAAAGAAATAAACGTCTCACCATTTAAAGTATAGGAGATAACGATATGAAGAAGATGATGATCCTGGCAGTGATGATGGTCATGACTATCTCGGCCAACGCAATGAGCTATAACGCAGCAAAGCATGAGGCACTGTTCCTAAGCGACAAGATGGCTTACGAGCTGAACCTCACTGCTGCACAGTATGAGGCTGTCTATGAGATCAACCTCGACTACCTGATGAGCCTGAACGGACACGGTGATGTCTTCGGCATCTGGTGGGATCGTCGTAATGCAGACCTCCGCTTCGTGCTGAACAGCTGGCAGTTCGATAAGTACATGGGCCTGGCTCACTTCTATCGTCCTGTAGCTTGGCATGCAGGTGGCTGGACATTCGCAGTGTACTCCCACTATGACAGAGGCCGTTTCTTCAACGCACACCCAAAGGTATTCGTTACCTACAGGGGCGGCAACAGCCATCGTGACCCTCGCTTCTACGCTGGACGTCACATGCCGAAGCCCGCTGTGCATCATCCTGCACCTCCAGTGCATCGCCATGCACCAGCTCCGGCTCCGCATCACGGAAAGCCCGCAGCAACACACAATAACCGTCACGGCTCAGACCGTCACATGGCAATGAACACAACTCGCGGTAACGGTGGCCACTTCGGACGCAGGTAAACTGTTCCGTAAAAATCTCTATATGCCTTGCAAAAGGACTCACGGAAGTTTCTGCAAAGAAGCTCCTCGATTTTTATAGATCATTTGTTTCCAGACAATTGGCTTTATAGCTCATCATTGTACCCCATGCACAAGCATTTTTAGAGTATAAACGGATTTTGATGCGGTTATGAATAAGATGTTACGCTCTTTGCCGCCGAAGCAAACGTTGGCCGTCCAGTCCTCGGGGATGGGGAAATGGGCTATCTTCTTGCCATCCTTGTCGAATACGGTCACGCCGTCGCCAGTCAGATAGATGTTCCCCCGGTCGTCTATCGTCATCCCGTCCGACCCCATGTCGGCAAACACCTGGCGGTTTGTTAGGGAGCCGTCCGTCTGAATGTCATATCTCAGGATTCTGTTGGCCCTTGCCTCTGCTACATACAGATATTTCCCGTCAGGCGTTCCAACGATGCCATTAGGCTGGTTAAGCGTTGAGTCGAGCATGGCCAACTGTTTGCCTCCAGGCGCAAGATAATACAGGCCTTCCACAGGCTGCTGGCGGGCTGTGTCGCGCGTCCAGTAGTCGCGCTTGAAATAAGGGTCAGTCAGATAATAACTGCCATCCTTCGCAATCCAGACATCGTTGGGACCGTTCAGCAATTTCTCACGATAGTCGGTCACAAGTATCTTGGAATTGCCGTTCATG
>JAZUMZ010000039.1:0-8860 GCA_045603885.1 Bacteroidaceae bacterium
GCCATGTCGTTCTGTGAGCCAAGGAGTTGTAGCTAAGTGTTGTCTTCCTAAGACCGCTTGGCCTCCGACTTGCCTCTTTTTCGCCTGCAAAAGTAGGCATTTGAATCTATATCAATTCCCACCTTTTTACAACCTTGGGAACAATTCCCGTTCATTTTTGACATTCAGCCTCTATTTGACTGTGCAAAAGTAGGCTGTTTGCCTGATAACGGCTGTCAAGTTGATAGCAAGTTTATATTCAGTTCCCTTGATTTTTAACACTTCTATGCCGTTTTCGCTGCAAAGGTAAGCTGATGTCCAGAATCATGTCCGCAACTTATTAGGAAGTTGTGCCGATTTTTAACCGGACTTTAACACTTGCCGATGCAAAAGTATCGTGTTTTTTCCGTCTGTCAAAGGTTCGCATACCCCATGACGATATACGGCTTCACACTGGCAGCATTTGTCACCTCGCCACTATCAGGTTTCTTTTTCGGGTGCAAAGATATGAAGTCAGATTCTGTTATCCATCTTAGTTTCACCCCTTGGCTGCAAGTGGCGGTGCAATGTCTGTAACTGGCGGAATGACTACCATTGTCAGCATTGTTTTCAAAGTTTACATACCCAACAGGGACAATACACAGAATCTGCTTGATACAGCAAATCCACTTGGCAGAATGCAGAGATTATCACACTCTTCACAAGTAATTTGCAGGTGCAGTCAGCAATTTGGGGCAGCAGAATCCAATCGTTTGGCGGTACAGAAAGAGCATACTACTTTTGCACACGATAATCGGTCAGCAGTGTAAACTCTGACCATAGTAGTAACTTAAATAATGTATGTAGTATGAGTATTAAAAACAACGAGACCAAAGAGAGTGAGATGCAGTTCAGCGACGAGAGACTGAAGGACTTCATTTCGACTTCGAAGTCCCATGAGGACGATGAGAGTCTTGCCAAGATTGCAGAACAGGTTGCTGGTGAAAGATTCCCAAAGGACATGCCGCCAAGAAAAGAAGATACCTTGACCGTTGCCCATCGTGTGAGCAGCAAGCAGCGCAAGTTGTCCCTTGAGGAATACCGTGCCACCTTCCTCCAAGTGCCGAGAATCGTCAACCGCCGTCCCGTGTTTGTCAGTGAGGAGGTACGACAGAAACTTGACCTGATAGTCCTTCGCCTGTCAGAGACGCGACGGATGAGTGTCACGGGACTGCTGGAAAACATCTGCAGACACCACATCGAGACGTACAAGGATGACATCGAGCAGTGGCGTAAATTGTGAACAATAAGACCTGGCCGATGGGCGACGGGAGCGATTTCAACGCTGAAAGCGGTGAGCCACGCAAAACGTTGTGTGGAGTGGAAGCAAGGTTGTGTTTTCGTAACCCGAAAACTACCTTGCTCCACACTCCAAAGGGTCGCATGGAGGCGAAGCCGCTCCCGATGGCCGCAGATTCTACAGTCTGGTTACTGGCGTAAGACAACAATGACAGCAAAGTAAACAAAGAAAGCAATGACAACATCAACCAAGCCAACAGAGATGAGAGGACGTGGGAACAAGGGAGGCAGACCGACACTGCCCCAAGCCCGCAGGCGGTCGAAGTCCGTCACCGTCAAATTATCAAAGATAGACTACGAGACGCTTCGCATCAGAAGCCGAAAGGCGAACAGACGACTGGCAGAGTATATCCGCGAGACGGCACTACAGATGGAGCCACCTGCATCGCATACGACGGTGGACGCGGGTGTGTTCCGCAACCTTGCGGGAGTTGCGAATAACCTCAACCAACTGACGAAACTCAGCCATCAGACAAGTCTCTATCGTACCAGCTACAGATTGAAGGAGGTTCTGGACGGGGTGATGGAGATAATCAGCGACTACCGACAGGAAAAGGAGAAAGGACAGACTGCATGATAGCCAAGATTGTAAAGGGAGCCTCCTTCAAAGGTTGCGTCCAGTACGTAACAGGAAAGGACAATGCAACAGTGCTGGTCTCTGACGGTGTATTACTCGGTTCTGTCAGTGAGATAGCAGACAGTTTTGAGTACCAAAGAGCGCTTAATCCGAGGGTGTCAAAGCCTGTGGGACATATTGCGCTGAGCTTCAAACCAGAGGATAAGGACAAACTGACGGATGAGATGATGACTAAAATCGCAATGGAGTACATGGAACTGATGGGCATCAAGGACACGCAGTTTCTTCTTGTCAGGCATCATAATACCGCCAATCCTCATTGCCATCTGGTGTATAACCGCGTGGATAATAATGGCAAGACCATTTCGGATAAGATGGAACGCAGGCGCAGTGAGAAGGTAGTAAAGCAGTTGAAAGACAAGTAAGGGCTGACGTATTCAGACGGTTAATCATACCCCGACAATCAGAAACGAGCAACTGAAAGATGAGCCAGTTCTTGAACAGCGCCAACCGTCATTCGATTTCTCTTTGGGACTGTTCGACACTAACAACCCTGTCAATGACCCTGCCGAGGAAGAATTCTTGCTCTGGCAAGCGACTTCGTCGATTACCGTAGGCGTATGCAGCGCAAGAAAAAGAAGCGTGGACCGAGATTATAAACAATAATGTATAACCATCAAAAACGAAAAAATGAACAATGAACTAATTGAAAGCATCTTCGGTTGCTTGGAGCGCATCGAAGAACTGTTGACAACCGTCAAGCAGGAAATCCAAACATCAGCCAACAAGGGAGATGGAGGCTTGGCTGATGAAGTTTACAAGTTGAAGCACGACATTCTGGATCAACTTAGCAAGCCCCAGAACAGAAAAGTCACGCACGATTTGACAACTAACACATGGTGGTTAGTGGGTGTCGGCACAATCCTTTTCTTTTGTATGTTCCTACTGGCAAACAAGATTTACGACCAGTCAAAAGAGATAGAAGAACTGCAATTAGCGGGGTGGAAGTATCGGGCGTTAAGGGCTATGCTGCCCGCCAACAACGCCAATGTGATATGGCTGGAGCGCAATGTATGGGCAGGCAATAAGGACGGCATCCGCCATTGCCAGCAGTTCGTCATCAACTACGAGGACTCTATTCGTCGCCGCTATCAGATGGAACAGGAAGCAAAAATGCGAGATAGCATAGGACGCCTTATGATTGAACAATCAGAAAAAATCAGAAAAAATCTCGAATGATACTCATTTTTGGTAGAACAACATAAATAAGTAGTTATGAACTCTTAGCGCAAATGATAATAGTTTTATTTTGCTGCAATCCAACAGCCGTTCTTCATCATGACAGTTGCCATGATGAAGAACGGTGTGAGTGGTTCGCCGAGCAGGAAGATGGAGAGCAGAGACCTCCCCCAATTATATCTTTCTGTCGTACAGTAGGGCGGCGTTGAGGACAACGAGGACGGAGCCGACATTGTGGACAAGGGCGCCTGTGACTGGATTCAATAGACCGATGACACTCAGGGTGATGGCGATGAAATTAATGACCATTGAGAGGGTGATGTTGAACTTGATGCTGAACACGACGGCATTGGAGAGACGCTTCAGATAGGGCAGACGACTGAGGTCGTCACCCATCAAAGCAATGTCGGCTGTCTCGATGGCAATGTCACTACCCATGCTGCCCATAGCCACGCTGACAGCAGCGGTCTTCAGAGCAGGTGCATCGTTCACACCGTCACCTACCATGCAGATGGTCTTGCCCTCTTGCTGCAGACGGCTGATGGCAGAGACCTTGTCGGCAGGCAGCAGTTCGGCACGATACTGGCTGATACCCAGTTGCTTGGTCATATATTCGGCAGCATGGCGGTTGTCGCCCGTGAGTACAACGGTCTCGATGCCCATCTCCGCTAGTTCCCCCATCACGTTACGGGCCTCCGGGCGCAGTACGTCGGAGAGCGCAATCAGTCCGATGCATTGGCCGTCGTAGCCCACGAGTACCGATGCCTTGCCTTCGCCTGAGAGTTTTTCTAATGACTGTTGCACATCATTACTGAGACAGATGCCATTCTCCACGAGATAGTCGCGCTTGCCACATACTGCCTGCTTGCCTTCAACCTTTGCGCAGACGCCTTTTCCTGGAGTCATGGTGAAGTCAGCAGCTTCGATATCTTCCTTGCTCTTATTAGCTGCCACAATGGCCTTGCCCAAGGGATGTTCGGAGCGTGCCTCGCAGGCGGCTGCAATGTTGATGATGTCCTCCTTCTGATAGTTGCTGTTGAAGATGACAACATCGCTGACGGAGAGTTCTCCGCGTGTCAGCGTTCCCGTCTTGTCGAATGCGATGCTCGTAATGCGCCCCATCGTTTCCAATGCCTCGCCCGACTTGATGAGCACACCGTACTTCGTGGCCTGTCCGATGCCAGCAATGATGCTGACGGGTGTGGCCAATGCCAATGCGCAGGGGCAGAACACAACCAGCACCGTGACGGCACGCTCCAGATTGCTTGTGATGAGATAGGCTGCGATGGCGATGCCCAGTGCGATGAACACCAGCCAAGCCGCCCATTTATCGACGATGCGCTGCATGGGTGCCTTGTTGGCTTCGGCCTCCTGTACCATGCGGATCATCTTCTTCAGCGACGTATCCTCACCTGCCTTTGTGGCACGGATATCGATGGAGCCATAGCAGTTCATCGTACCGCAGAACACACTGTCGCCAACGGTCTTGTCAATAGGTAGCGACTCGCCAGTGATGATGCTCTGATCTATTGAGGTGCTACCAGCCACGACTTCACCATCGACGGTGATTTTCTCGCCTGGCAAGACTCTCACCACATTGCCCACCGTAATGTCCTTGGCGCTCACCATGCGTGTCTCGTTGCCGTCAATCAGTCGGGCCTCGTCGGGAGCCAGCGACAGCAGTTTGTTCACGCCTCGCTTGGCTCGTGCTACGGCATAGTCTTCGAGCAATGCACCGAGTGCCATGATGAATGCCACCTCGCCAGCGGCAAACAGTTCACCGATATATATACACGCAATCATTGCTACCACAATTAGCAGGGCCGACGATACCCATCGCTGATAAATCAGTCTCGTAACAGCAAGCCACAGCAGCGGCAGACCGCAAATCACAATCGTTATCCACGCAGGGTCAAAGGCTACACTGATGCCAGCCAACAACAGTCCCAAACTAACCAGCAGAGCTACACCGCCCACGATGGTCATCTTCATACCTTCCAAAAAGTGAATCAGCTTTTCCATATTCATTTCTTCATTTCGTAATCCGGGTGCAAAGGTACGACAAAAAGCCTTTCCCGTCATTACACATTCCCGCTCATCTTTGGTACATTTCATCTATACGTTCTCTGAACTCAACGGGGGATATGCCTTCCATACGACGGAAGAAACGGGAGAAATAGGAAAGTTCGTAGAATCCGAGACTATAGGCAATTTCCGATATAGTCTTCTCGTTTTCCATCAACAGGCGTTTGATTTCCAATACGATTCGACTGTCTATCATACGTAGTGCTGACAGACCGAGATGCTTGCGGCACAAGACGTTCAGGTAGTTGGGCGAGATGCCCATCTGGCTGGCATATTCTGCCACCTGATGCTTCTCGCAGAAATGACACTCAATCATCTGTCGGTACTGCGCCAGCACCTCGGGCAATGGCTGCTCATTGTGCCATGCACCAGTACATCGGCTTAGTTCTGTCATAAACAGGAATACCTCTCCCTGCAGCATACTCATCTTGCAGGAGCGTTCGTTGCCGTTCTCTTCTACGATTTGCTGCAACAGCACCTGTAGACGTTGTCGTACAGTCTCATCAGCCAGATCGATATAGGCAGGCAATTTGGCATCGGTAATCTTGGCATAGAGATAGAAGTATTCCTCCGTGAACTGGATGGCGGAATAGCGCATCACACCCTTTGGGCACATGACGTGAACTTGCTCTGGACGCACAATAAACACACGGTTGGACTGTATCTCATAGTCGCAGAAGTCGATGGAGTGGGTGCCCTGGCCTTCATGCACCCAATAGACGGCATAGAAAAGATGGCGGTGAACCGCAGCCAGCTCCACGCGCTGGCTGTCGGTCACATTGATTTCCACCATCATACGGGCATCGCTCTGCTGCCCATGTCCAATCGGTAAAAAGTCTATACTATTCATAATTTCCATGCGTTTAGTTCGGCTACGACTAAGGCCTGGTCGCGCTGGGCTTGCAGGCGATGGTCGTAGGCGTTGGTCCAATAGTCTTGTTCCAAGAGGTAGTTGAGCAGGGGAAGTTCGCCCTTCTCGAAGGCACGAGTCAGCAGGGCAAGGCCATCGGGAGAGAGGGCTGCATCATATTGGGTGACGGTCTGCTGCAACTGTACGGCTTGGTCGTAGAGGCTTCGCAAGTGTGTGCGATATTGTAGGCGGACATCGTCTGTTTGTTGTGAAACAGCGGTGGCAGCTTGGCGAGCCTGACGGACACGGTTCTTGTTCTCCCACAGCGGAATGCTGAGGCCGATGGTGACGCCTTGGAAGGTGTTGCCTGTGACGAATTCGCCCATATAGCCCACCGACCACTTGGGGAGCGACGAGGCACGAGCCACGCTGATATGGTCGTTGGCCACTGCCCTCTGCTGCTGCATGTACTGAAGGACGGGACTATGCTGCTCAGCCTCGGCCAGATAATCATCGAAACTGGCGGGCATGGGCGATAGCGAGAAAGCCGTGTCGTTGAGGGCGATAGGCTGACCACCATTCATCGCCTGTAGTTCTGCTAAGAGTTGGCTTTGTTCTAAGCGGATAGCAGACAGTCGGCCTTCGACGGTTGTCTGGTGCAGCCGCGCCTTGTCAAGTTCCAACTGATTGGTGCTTCCCTGCCGTAGCATCCGCTCGTAGGCTTCGGTCATCTTTCGGGCGCGGTTGGCCTGCTGTTCATAAAGATGGGCGAGCGCATTGCTGTAAACCAGACGTATGCAGGTCTGTTTGGCCTTCAGCAGCAGTTGCATCCGCTCTTGTCGGTACTGCCATTCGGCCGCATCGCCCTGTTTTGAGGCTAAACGATTGCGACGAGCATAGACAGAAGGGAAATCAAGCTCCTGACGAATGCTGAAGTCTTTACGATTGCCGATAGGGGAGGGACTGCCCCAGAGATAGCCGAACTGCACTTCGGGGTCGCGAGGCGTCAGGCCAGTACGGTAAGCGGTCTTCTGCGCCTCCATTTGTTTTTGCAAAGCCTGCAGCGTGGTGCTGTTCTGCTCTATTTGCGACAGCACGGGCGAAAAAGTGTCCTGCGCCGAGCCGGAAAGACTCAGCAACGACAGGACTATGGGAATTATTTTACTTTTCATTTCGTTTCTCTTTAGCGGTAGCTGATTTTTTCACTTTTCACTTCTCTATTGTACCACATATATATAATTGGCATCACATAGACGTTGAGCAACGTCGAGGTGAGCAGTCCGCCCAGCACGACAACGCCCATCGGACTCTGTATCTCGTTGCCGGGCTTGTCGCCGTTGAGCACCAGCGGAATGAGTGCCAACGCCGAGGTGAGTGCCGTCATGAGGATGGGATTCAGTCGGTCGATGGAGCCGCTGAACACCGCTTCATGCAGGCTCTTTCCTTCAGCCTTTAGGTGTTCATAGCGCGAGACGAGCAGGATGCCGTTGCGCGTAGCCACGCCAAAGAGGGTGATGAAGCCGATGATGGACGGGATGCTGACGACGGAAGACGTGATTGCCACAGCCAACACACCGCCAATGAGGGCCAACGGCAGACTGACCATGACAATCGCTGAGAGCGAAGCCTTGCGGAACTCGCCCATGAGCAACAGGAAGATGACCAGCAGGGCAATCGCCGTCGTAAAGAATAAAGTTCGCGACGCATTCTGCGCACTCTCAAACTGTCCGCCATACTCCACGCGGTAGCCTTCGGGCAGCACAATCTTACTCTCGATGGTCTGCTGCACATCCTCCACCACACTCTTCAGGTCGCGCCCCGACACATTGGCCGAGATCACCAGTTTGCGTTGCACGTTCTCACGGGGGATGGCCTCTGTTGCCGTCTGTCTGCAACCGGCCATAGTCCCTGCCATGAGCAGAGCTACGGCACAGATGATATCTCTTGTTTTCATCTTGCTGATTCTATATAATAAATGGATAATAGGCATACCGATCCCTTTTCATTGTGGATGGCATGCGACGAATTCTCAATAAAGAAATCAGCAAGCAGGAGGGGCACGAAGACCTTTACTACGGGCTACGAAATCCGTATGCCCGCGGGCGACGTATGGCCGTCGCCGAACGTTATCTTCGCTATATTCTGGTGTAAATGATAGTTCATAAAGCCCAATAGCAGCCAACCATATTAGTTGGGCATCTTCATTGTCCAACAAAGGGACGAAAAAGCCTCCACCGCTGTCATCTGTCTGTATCTTCAGCGCAGCCGCAGCCTCCGCCTCACTCATCAGACAGTCTTCTGTGTCGCCGTTGTGGTGATGTGCGGGGCCGTCGTGATGGTCGTTGTCTCCGTCGTGATGATGGCTGTATCCGTGCTCGTGGTTAAACAAATCCCGTACATCGTCATCCAGCACATTGACAATGGCCACGAACACTTTGTTATGATGATGATGCGGCACAACAGCATGGGTCAATATCAGCATATTGGCCAGCAGAATCATCAGCATAGATAACCTTCTTTTCATCATAACAGGCGCAAAGGTACAACTTTTCTATCAGAATATTTGTTTTTTTACATTACAATTTGGCTTTTTCGCATATTTTTTATACCTTTGCACCCGATGACGAGTCACAAAAACGGCTGGTGGCATGTCATCGGGTGTTCTTTGATGCAATTCATAGCAGAACAAGGAGATTAGTACGGTCTCTTATCCGTAACCCTCAAAATCCTCAATCTCCCTAACTGCCTTTATACAAAGAAATCCTGCAAATCTTTCCAAAGTTACGAAAAAA
>JAZUMZ010000040.1:0-8260 GCA_045603885.1 Bacteroidaceae bacterium
TGCGGTCGGCAAACTCCACGTCCTCCTCGCTGAAGTCCAGCTCCAGTTCCATCAGGCTGGTCATATGCAGCAATTTTCCGCGAAGGTCGCCCAGCTCACGGCTGAAATCACCGCGCATCTGACTCATTGCCAGGCGGTGGGTGGCGGCGTTCTCCGATGCAATCAGGTCGGCCACTGCTTCTGCCTGGCTCAAATCCATCTTGCCGTTGAGGAATGCCCGCTGGGTATATTCACCCGGCTTGGCAAGGCGGCAACCCTGGCGTACCAGCAGATCCACCACTGTCTGGAGTATAAATGAGGATCCGTGGCACATCAACTCGACGCTGTCCTCGCCGGTATAGCTCTTGGGACCTTTGAAAGCGACACCCACTGCATCGTCAATCTCTTTGCCGTCTTCATCTTTTATAATACCGTATCTTGCCTTCCTGAGGCACTCGCCGAAGTTCTTGCCGTCGCGACCATGGAACACACGGTCGCAGAGTCCGAGGCTGTCTGCCCCGGAAACTCTCACAACCCCAATCGCACCGCCCCTCGCGGTTGATACAGCGCATATTGTGTCTTCTCTCATTGCTTGAAAATTTCTTTTGGTTTCAAATTTTCAATGCCTCGATGTTTCAATGCCTCGATGTTTCGAGGCTTAAATTTTTTCTAAGACAATCTTGATCAAGTCGTCAATCTGGTTTTTGTATCCTGTGTTAGCCACTTTAGCCACGCGGTTGGCAATAACCATGCACACAGTCACGGCCTTGTGACCCAGCAGAGCCGACAGACCGGCGATAGCAGACGACTCCATCTCAAAATTCGTGATTTTATGTCCATCATACTCAAATGCCTCCACCTTCTCGTTCTGACGGGGGTCAGCCAGTGGAACACGGAGCTCGCGGCCTTGGGGGCCGAAGAAGCCTCCACAGGCGATGGTCACACCTTTAACCATGCCCAATTCGGGGTCGTAAAGCCTGTCTGTCAACTCTTTGTTGTTGTCTATCACATATGGTGCGCATAACTGGGGATTCCATTCCATATATTTGCAGAAGGCCTCCTCGAACGCCAAGTCACACACGTCGTTGCGGCCGGCGTAGAAATTCAGCAGGCCGTCGAAGCCGATGCTTTTCTCCGACACGATGAACGTGCCGGTGGGGCAGTTGGGCTGCAAGCCGCCGCAGGTGCCGATTCTCACAATCTCCATGCTTGTAAGCTTCTCCTTCTCTTCCCGGGTGGTGAAGTCTATGTTTTTCAGAGCATCAAGCTCGTTAATCACGATGTCGCAGTTGTCGCAGCCTATTCCTGTGGAGACGACGGTTATTCGTTTGCCCTTATAACTGCCGGTGATGCTGTGGAACTCCCTTGACTCCACCTCGCATTCCCTCTCGTCAAAATGTGCGGCTATTGTTTTTACGCGGCCTGGATCGCCGCAAAGAATAACTTTGTCTGCCAGCTGCTCGGGGCGCAGGTGAAGATGAAACACACTGCCGTCCTCATTAATAAGAAGTTCTGATGCCTCAAATTTTTTCTTCATAATATCGGTGTTTTTAGGTTAATACTCATTTTTTGCGAAATTACACATTTTTTTTTAATTACAAGCATAACTCCACAAAAATCTACATTTTTTCGATTTCATATCAGTGAATTTGAAAAACATTAATCTTTATTAAATGATTTTGTTTTTTAGTCCCGCGGCCCCCATTTTTACCCCCTCTATTGTTAAATAATGTTAAATAACCCCTTGGGGTGACTGTAAAATGTGCATTAATGTTGAAGTGTCGAAAAAAAGTGTTAAATTTGTTGTTTAAAATGAATACAGAACGATAGATATGCTTAAGATATATTGTCTCATATTGCTGACTTTAACTACTGCTGTCCGGGCAATATCGCAGAATATATCTACGGAGTCGGAGAAACAGCGGACTGAGCAAGCTTTTGAGGCACAGGCTGTACGTTTTGTACGTGTGGGTGACTCGGTGCTGGTGGTCTATGAGCTGGATTTCAAAAACATAGGGAAAATAGATAAGGACAACATCGTTCTTGTACAGACATATATAAGCGGGGATGATGGGAATCAGGTGGTGTTGCCGAGCGTAGGTGTTTACGGGCGCAACCCTTACTATTTCTACTATCGCTCTGCCGAGAGGTGGCTCCAACGCCCCGACGACATCATGTTCAGGGCGGGTGAGCATCCCGACAGGTGGCTCTATGTCGCAACGGTGCCATATATGCAATGGATGCAGAATGCGGCAGTTGACATAGTGGTGAGCGACAATGACTACTGCGACGGACAGACATTAAGGAGACAGAGCACGGTATGCACCGTGCAACCAAAGATAATAAAGGGCGAGACGACATACGAGGTGACAAAACACACAGTGAGCGGTGAAGCCAACGTGGACTACGTGGTCAACATCATGAAGCTCGACCCCGACTACCACGACAACCAGCGTGAGCTCGACAAGATCAGGGTGTCCATTGACTCCTTGCGTTCAAATCCCGACAATGAGATCAGCGGGGTGAGAATCAAAGGTTGGGCGTCGCCTGAAGGCCCTTATTGGAACAACATACGTCTGGCGAAAGGACGTAGCGAGAGCCTCAGCGACTATGTGTCGCTGGTCAACGGTATCGATCCCGGCATTATGCAAGTGGAATTCGAGCCTGAAGACTGGGAAGGGTTCCGCAAGATGGTGGAAGCAAGTGATTTGCCACATAAACAAGAGATCATTGACATAATCGACGACACCCGGAGGTTTGACGACCCCGACAAGAAGCTCGACTTCATTCGTCGCACCTACAGGCGCGAGTGGGACAATGTGATTTATCCACACATGATGCCCTATCTGCGACACACACGCTACTGGATTGAGTATGTGCATACCGACCGCACAAAGCATGTGCAGAAGGACGACACACTCTGGACGCTGCCCGAGGCAGCCGGCATGATACAAGGCGACAGGCCTACACTTTGGGCGAGACGCAAGACGTGGGCGGTGAAGACAAATCTGCTCTTCGATGCGGCGCTGGCTTTCAACTTCGAGGTTGAAGTGCCCTTTGGCAAGGAACGTAAATACTCATTCCTGGTGGAGGACTGGTTCCCATGGTACGTATGGCATCACAATCATCGGGCATATCAGGTATGGAACGTGGGGTTTGAGCTCCGCCGCTGGTTCTACCGTTGTTATGGCGACCGGCCGTTGCTGACAGGGTGGTTCACCGGACCATACATCGCGTCGGGAAAATATGATATCGAGCGTCACGGAAAAGGCGAGCAGGGAGAATACCTCTCACTCGGGTGGACTGGAGGATATTCCTGGACGTTAGGCAGAAACTGGAACCTCGAATGCTCAGGAAGCTTAGGAGTGATTTTCGGACCACAGCGACACTACCACGGAGAATTCAACGACCGGCACCTCATCTGGAAAGAGAACCGCGATTTCTTCTATGTCGGACCGACAAAGCTGAAACTGTCGCTTGTGTGGCTCCTGCCTAACCTCTTCAAAGGAAATAAGGAGGAAGGAGGTGCCCTATGAGCGGAAACAAACGCAGGGGATTATGCCTCCGCCTGTTGGCACTTTTGCCAGTGTTCATAGCGGTCATCTGCGCATGCGAGCGCCGCGAGCTCGAAGTATATTCGTCCGACAAGGTGGCGATACGTATCGACGTCGACTGGATGACCGACTACGGCTACACGCCAGAGGGTATGACTCTCATGCTTTGCAAGGACGGCGACGAGGTTACCTATTCAACCATCACCAACGACGTGCATTCCCACAGTGTCATGCTCGAGCCGGGAACTTACTACCTCACAGTGTTCAACAACACGACGAGCGAGTTCTATTCCATGCACTTCGAAGACCTCAACAGCCACTATGCGGCTGCCGTACGCTCATATTTCAAGTCGAGCCGTTACAGCCGTGCGTGGGACGGAAACATACAGTACCTCATGCCGCCAGAGGACATAGGAGTGGCTACCGACACCTTTACCATCACACCGGAGATGATAGAGGAGCAACAGAAGTTCCTCAACTGGCACTGGCATGACAACCTCAGCGAGAACCTCACGGAATATGTGTTCCCCGTGGTCGTAGAGCCTCTCATCACACGACTCCACGTGCGTTGTAATGTGAAGGGAGCGACGAGCATCAGCGCAATCGAGGCCTCAATCACCGGATTTGCCGACGGATGCTACCTCAACCGGGTGATTCGTACCAACGAGTTCGGTAACCTGCAGCTCGACGGACCCTGGACATTCACGCCGGCCGACGAGACACGAACATGGGGAACCATCGAGAACTCCATCGCCACGTTCGGACTGCCGTTCGGAAAAGAGATAAAGGAGAACCGCGACTCGGCGGACAATATCTTCCATATCAACTTCCTCCTGCGCAACGACTCGCTGATGGACCGCTCTTTCAAGGTTGGAAAGACACTCGTCTATCGCACGCCCTCGGGCGACGCGCTTACTCTGGCGGAGCTGCTCAAGCACATAGAAGTCGAGGTGTATATTCCCGACACCATCTACGTGCCGCCGGTGGAGGGCAACAGCGCGTCAGCATTCGACGCGGAGGTCATGGACTGGCAACCGGGCGACACCTTCGTCATCGGCGGATTCTAAAGCCTCTGCCCGCGCCGCCCCGAAGCTTTGAAGCCCTGAGCCATCGAAGCCTCTAAGTCTCGAAGAATCGAGAAATCGAAGTCTCGAAAAAATATAACAATAAAACTCAAAATAAAAACAAAAAAAACAAGAAAAAAAAGACAATGCAAGCAACAACGATGACAATAAATAATACAAATATTTCCAGGACGGCCAGATATGCACGGACTCACAAGTGGATGATTGAGGTCTTGGATCCAAAGCTTCAGGCAAGGTGTAAAAGCTATAAGGACGGAAAAAAAATAATGAGGTATGCGGCTGATGCTTGAAAATCAAATGTTGAATTGTTAAAAATTAAATAAAAAACAAAATAAAAAACTAACAAAGAACAAGAAAGGAGAAAAGAAATTAACGGTCTTAGAAGCACAAGGGTTACCTTGTTTCTGTGACGCAATCAGACGGGCGACAGGCTGCGACGCCCGGAGGACGCTTTCAGGACGCCTCTCCAAGTTCCGGCCGCAATAACAAAAAGGTTATAATATTCATTAATTAATAACTTAAAAAACAAAACGAGAAGGTTATGAAAACAAAAATCTTTACTAACATGAGCAGGGCGCTCACCGTCGCCCTCTCGGCAGCCGCGCTTACCCTCGCCTCCTGCGCCGACTCCGACGTGGTAAGCGATAACGCCACCCTCAACGGCAACGGCACCGACGCATCATCCGCAGTGCAGTTCGGAACGTATCTGGGTCAGGCTGCTACAAGGGTAACTACTGGTTATGGTAGTAGCACAAATCCGTACAAAGGTGGTTCCATAACAAACAACGGAACGTACAAACTCCATGATGCACAGTTTGCTGTATTTGCATATCACACAGGTGCTGAAGATATAAAAACATGGGGTAACTGGGATGGAACAGCAGCAACTCCTGCGGAAATCAGCGGTAAGTATCCTAACTTTATGTACAACGAGCGGATGCAGTGGGATACAAGTGTAAATGCATGGACTTATGACCCTGTAAAGTATTGGCCTAACGGAATCGATGCTGCCAATACAACAGGTGTACCCAGCAATACTGCCACAGAAGCTACTGCTAACCAGAAACTAAGTTTCTTCGCATACGCACCTTACATAGCTGCGACATCCGAAGCATATACTTTTAACACAGGTGAGAAGGACGCAGCAGGAGTTAATAACGGTGCTGTTAAGACAGCAGCTTTTGGAGACAGCGAAGGAATTGTTTGTATGACCTCTAATGCTGAAACCAAGGATGTAAAGGTTAAGTATATGCTTAAGCAAGCTGATGAAGAGCATGCCGTTGACCTTCTTTGGGGACTTCGCGGGCAAAAGTCATATAGCCAGACAAACAATACGACGAACACTATCGATGATGCCGACCTTGGCAAAGTTTACAATACTGACCTCACAAAGCAGACTGTCAGTGAGAAGGTTAAGTTTTTGTTCAAGCATGCACTCGCTCGTGTAGGTGGAAGCACCTCAAGTACAGAGACAGCAAGCAGTGATCAGATTTGTGGTCTTCAGGTAGTTGTTGATATTGATGCAAATAGTAATAGTGCCACTTCAGGTCTGGACAATCAGGCCTATTACCTCAACACCAACTTTGACAAAACAAAAACACTTGTTACAATAAAAAGTGTTAAGATTGAGGATGCTTATACATACACTCACAGAACAACAATAACAACAGATGACACTCATAGTGATTTCCTCACTTCTGGTTGGTTTGACATCATGAATGGAACATGGAAGGCAACATCAAGTGCTGGTGCCAGTGCTGGTGGCGCAGTAACAAATACAGGAGCTACATACGATGTTACTGCTGACACAGAAACGGGAACATACAACCTGAGCGACGAGATTAAGGAGATAGGTGTTGGTTCTGGTAATAAGGAACTTGCAACAGGTGGTGCAACATGGTCAACAAGCAACCCTACAGGTGTGCCAACAGGAACTCCTGTTAATGTATATGCTGACGAAAATGTGCCTGGACTGCTATTGATTCCTGGAACCAATGGTAATACTTTGTATGTTACAGTTGACTACATTGTACGTACAGCAGATCCTAAACTTAAAGATGGCTATACAGACGTTGAGCAAGTTATCACAAACAAGGTGACATTAGATGGAAGTGTGTTGAAATCAAATAAGTATTATACTCTTGTTATGCACTTAGGCTTGACCTCTGTTAAATTCGAGGCTGTTGTAGCTGACTGGCAGAATACAGATAATGCAACATACAATGAGAATGGTACGGTCAATGAGTCTGGAACTCCATCTGCAACCAGCGTATGGCTTCCTTCTAACGTAATTGATGCCGCTGGTTCTGCAAAGGCTGCTGCTACATTTGCATATACAGCAACTACAGGTGGAAGTAATGAATATACATATCATGGGACTAGCACCATCAATGGAAATGAATTAAATTATGAGATTGAAGCTACAAAAGCATTGATTAAATCTGATGGCAACACATATGATATAATTGCCGATTTGGCACGTTATTTAGGTGCTCTGTACCGCATTAATAATGGTGCTTCAGTAAATACAATAAAATATGCGGATACTGTATATAATTGGGATGATACAAAAGGAAATTCAGGAAGTAATTGGTATAATGGAGCAACATCTTTAGTAACACAGATTTCTAATGATCTGGCATCGGTATTGGGTAGCGCTTCACCAGGAGCTACAGCAACAATAACCTTATATCTTAATGGAGAAACTAATTCAGCTGTAATAATCAATATTGAGTTGACATAATTCCCTATTATGTTGTGACAAAGTAACTTGATATATAATCAAGTTTGATTTATAGATAAAAGATGCGTCTTTTTATGGCGCATCTTTTTTTATAGTAAGCATTCGAAGAAGTACAGGTACTAATAACTATATACTAAATGACAGCAGCTACAATCACATCGGACTGTAGCAGCTGTTGTCATTCTGTCTTTGCTCTCGCTTAATCACGGATTTGGTACGATTTACAATCAGTATTCCGTGACCTTAGTTGACTTTGAATTATTAACCGCCATTGAATCCCAGACACTTAGAGCATCCGAGATACAACGGCGGTACAAGAACCCTGTTTTTAGTCGATTTTCGAGCCATCTGCAAAGTCCCAAAATGAGTTTCCAATGTCAACCCGACTTGGCAAACGGCAAAAATGCCTCAAAATTAAAAGTTAAATAATCTTAATGAATTGTTAAATCTTGCTCACTTTTGAAGGCTGGTTTTGCTCTGCAAAACTCATAGATTTGCCATTTTGCCCAAATGCACTTTTTTGTACCTTTCAATTTTTGAGAATATCACGTAAGTCTCTGTGCTGCAATTACTTGTGAATTTACAAAATAATCCCACATGAAATGGTTGACCGCTTAGTGCGATTTCTCCGTAAACGATGCCATTTTTATAAACTCGAATCTATCCCTTCAATTTGCAGAGACCCGAAAGACGACTTCCTTCTTGAACTTGCAAGAGTGTCCGACTCAGATTTTCTGATAACAGGGGACAAAGACCTTACAGATATTAAACAATATGGAAGATGCTCTATAATTACGATTTCTGATCTTAACGAAAGAATTCAACTCAGAAATTAGTCTATTCAACTTTAGGAAGTAGCTATATTCATTTTAAACTCCCGTATTATTTTAACACGAATG
>JAZUMZ010000041.1:0-4771 GCA_045603885.1 Bacteroidaceae bacterium
GTTTTTTTATCTTGTTTTTAACATTAATTCCCATGTAATTGCCCATATAATTATCCATATAATTATCTACGCCTATAAAATCCTGTATATCATTTTCACAAAAACATAAATAACACTTTTGTTGATATCAATTTTTCAAGATAATCGTTTGGCATTGATGGTGAATGCCTTTAAACAAGTTTATGTCATCCATCATCAACACCAACCGCCACATTTCATGCTCTGATATCAACAAAAGAAAAAACAAAAAAAACAAGTGCCGCAGGCATAATTCATGTTGATGATGGACGGGTGGGGAGCTTGATTATATATGCGCATTCAATATTTCACCATGTGTGAAACAGACAAAAATGTATATGTAACATATCAGCAAAGTGGTTTTTCTGATTATCCGTAACTTTGCACCCGGAAAAAAATTCTTAATTTATTAACACAAAATTTTTATGAAAAAGATTTTACTATTGGCATTTGCCCTTACTTTGTGGGGGGGGGTAAATTTGAATGCAACTAAACTGTATGCCACTTATGGCACTCCTGCAAGTAATGGTGCATGGAACGCAGAGACAAACAAGTATTCTTGGACTGATTCTTCCAATAATCTAATGCCTATTTTCACGTTTTCAAGCGGAGAACTTGCAAAGTATACATCTATTCATTTAAACACAGCAGATTATACTGATGTCTATCGTATTTGTTTTATGAATGGTTCCACAGCTGTGGCAACCATACGTTTTTATTCTGCTGGTGATAAAAATATTGTTTTTTCTGAACGTGATGAGACTAAAAACTTAGATTTATCTCAGATAACAAGCATTAATTTTGGAGGGATTAGTGGAAGTGGTTCCATTGTATTGAATAAAGCATATTTGGAAAAGCCTATGTCTTTGGAATTTGATGGCAATGGCTATGCTGAAATTGATATAACTGATTTGACTGCATCTGGTTGTTTTTCTTTGGACGATCAGACAGGTGTCCTGACAAGCACATATAATGCAGAATCAAGCACATGGGGACGTCTTTCAATTAATTTCCCATCTGGTGGTGTTGATTTGTCTTCATTAACAGGCTTTTCCGTTTCTTACACGGGAACTAATCTTTTCAGTAATTTTGAAATTGGCAATACATCGAAAACTAATGTTTTTTGGAGCAACGTTACAGGGCGTAATGATTTGAACCAACACATGACTGCTGAAAAAGTCGGTAATCCTTCTGCCATTACAATATGGAGATGGAATTCAAACTCAACTGCCGAAACAATGACAATTACGTCAATAAAATTAATAGCCAACGTTGTTTCTGTTTCCAATCCTCATTATACAGACTTGACCGCTGCGATGTTCCATAAGTGGACTACTGCCGATGCCTCGGCAGAACAAGTGTCTGAAGCGGTTTATCCTGAATATAATTTGAATGAAAGTTTAAATCAAGGTGCTACTGTATGTGGAGATGGTAATGTCTATTATCTTAATTATGCGGATTTGACTGGGTTTGACAAACTGATAATAAAAGGCCAATCGGGAACGAGGCTTAGGATTTTGATGAACAGATTAATTGACAACGGAAAAACCCCTGATAATCTAACTGAATTAACCCCACAAATCGGAAGTGATGGTGTTGTGGAGATAGATCTCACACCCTATGCCTTTGTTCATTTGAATAGTATTAAACTACCCTATGATGGTACAACGGGACAAGTCAATTCATTACAATTATATAGAACCAGCATTACTCCGTCTTACGACTACAGTTTTACAGGTTCTGGTATTCTGACATCTTCCGCTGCTACAGCGTTGTCTGACGCAACAGCCACAAGCATTGACGCTACGGGCATTACCGCTCCCACAGCATTGACGACAGCAAATCCTAACTGCCTTATAGTCGCTAATGAAGGTATGGTTACAAATGCCAGCAATGTGATTGTAAACGGTACTTGTGCTAACCTTGTGCTGACAGATGGTAAACCTTTCAAGGCTCCAGCTGACTTTACTGCGACTGCCGCATCTTATAACACTACAATCAGTGCAGCGGCTCAGGCTGGAACTCTCTGCCTGCCTTTTGAGGCAACCATTCCAGAGGGTGTGACGGCATACACGCTGGCATACACAAGCGGTGATGCTGCTACCGCTACTAAGTTGGAGACTACAATCCCGGCAAACACGCCTGTATTGCTTAATGGCAGCGGTGCTGCGGCTTTCACAGGTTCTTCTGTGGCAATTGATGCAGATGCGGCTAATACCTCAGGCGCTATGACCGGAGTGTTCGAGAGAACAGCGGTTCCTGAAAACAGCTACGTTCTCCAGAAGCAGGGTGATGACGTAGGTTTCTTTAAGGTAACAACCACTGACATCTATGCGGCTCCTTTCCGCGCTTATCTCACGGCTCAGGGTTCAAGCTCAAAGATGAGAATTATTTATCCTGAGGATGTTCCTACTGGTATAGAGACTCTTGAGGCAGACACAGAGACAGGTGTGTTCTATTCTCTCAGCGGTGTTCGTGTCGCTCATCCGACAAAGGGTATTTACATCAAGAATGGAAAGAAAGTTTTCGTGAAATAAGCAGTAGTACAAACATAAAAGAATAAGGAGAAATATTATGAAAAAGATATATAGCAGCCCAGAAACAAGGGTGGTGACAATTGCCTTGACTCAGATGATCAGTCAAAGTCCCAATGGAAGTAAAGTTTATGATAATAATAATGCTAATTCGGGATATGATGTTCTTGGCAAAGGCCGTGGCTATGGGGAGAGCAGCAACTCTGGCATGGAACCCCTGTGGTAATAATCAGACGACAAACACATATTTATATGACAGACAACGCAGGCAAACCGCTTGCGTTGCCTGCGTTATATGATATTAAACCCTTGAACTCCTAAACTTTTTTAAACATGAATTTCCATGAATGCCCATGAATTTTCATAAATATTTTTTTAATGATAATTTCTGGACATTTATGGCATTTAGGGTGTTCAAAAAAAACAAGTGCTGAAGGCACGCTGTTTCTTCGTTTTTTGTTATAACCTCGGAGAGGTTACATGTTAATAACCCTGGGTCGCAAACGCAGTGCAGCGTACCCAGGGTCTTATCGTAACAGCACGCTATGAACCCTGAATGGGTTCCATAACCCTTATGTTTGATATTAAACTCTGAAACCTGAAACTTGAACCCTGAAACTCTTGAACAAGAATATACGTTCCTGAATCATAGATAGGACTGAATCCAGTCTGTAAGGAATAATGGCAGGTTGAGTAGGTTGCCGTCTTTTTTTATGTTTAGCATGGATAGTCGGATTCTCAGTTGAGGATTATATTTCTCATTATAGACCGCAAAACTCTTTCCGCTTATCGTTGTTTCGGCTTTCACTTCCACGGGAATGACATCTAGCTTGTTGGGTATAAGAAAATCCACTTCTGCCTTGTTCTTGGTTAATGTCCAGTAATGTGGAGACTCAAATCCCTGGGCTATCAGTGAGTTGAGCACGAAATTCTCAGCCATCGCCCCTTTAAACTCACGGAAGCCCTCAACCGGGCTTAGGATAACTTCCTTTGGTAATCCCGATAACATTCTCAACAATGCGATGTCAGCCATATATACTTTGAAGGCTGTTGTGTCTTCATAGAAATTGAGAGGCATCAGCGGAGTCTCTGTAAGATATACCTTATGTATCATTCCTGAAAGTGTGAGCCAGTTAAGTGCGTTCTCGTATTCCCTTGCTCTTGCACCTTCTCTTACCGTTCGGAAAACAAACTTGCGGTTCTCTCTACTGAGCTGGGCAGGCACAGACCTCCAAATCTCATGAATCCTGGGTATATCTCTGCTGTCAGAATATTTAATGAAATCAGCAGAGTAGGCATTCAGTATGTCCGACAAAATCTGTTCTACAGCATCCATTCCTTCTCCTTCTATAAATGCAGTCACAACTCTGGGAAGTCCGCCGCAAATCATATACGACTTAAAAATCTCCACAAGCTTGTTATAGACAGCCAAAGGAAGTCTCTCTTTCTTTCTCACAATCTCTTCGGTTAAAACAAACAAGTTGGGATTGATACAACGTAGGAATTCTCTAAACGAGAGAGGATACATCTTCTCAAAATGCACCTTTCCAACCGGGAATCCACTCATGTTACGATTAATGGCAACTCCCAGAAGCGATCCGGCAGCTATGACATGATATTGAGGAGCATTCTCATCAAAATATTTCAAGGAGTTTAAGGCTTCTGGACATTCCTGTATCTCATCAAAGAAAATTAGAGTTTTTTCAGGAATCAACGGTGCATTTGTGTAGTATCTCAACTCCTGAATTATCATATCCACATCTTTTGTTTTCTTGAAAATCTCTGCCAAATCACTCTTGATGTCGAAATTGAAAATTGCAATATGGTCATAATGGTCGGAGCCGAACTTTTTAATGCTGCTCGTCTTCCCGATTTGTCGTGCACCTTGTAAAATTAATGGCTGACGATGGCTGTTGTTTTTCCACTTTATCAGTTTGCTTTCTATGTCTCTCTGTATATACATATTTTATGGAATTTTATACATTTACACCGTCTATCGCAGAAATATGTGAGAAAAATCACATTTTTCTGCGATAGATGGTGCAAATATACGTATAATTATTCATACAAACAAATTCCTCACATATTTTTTGTGGAATTAGATAGGCACGCCTGCAAACTGGTTAAAATCTTTGCTGCAAAGTTACTCTTTTTTCTTTAAACAACTATCTAATTGAGCAATAATAATCCCAAATTAATACTATTCTTAACGTGAGTTC
>JAZUMZ010000042.1:0-4447 GCA_045603885.1 Bacteroidaceae bacterium
GTAAGATGTAAGATGTAAGATGTAAGATTTAGCAAATTTACATATTTTTGGGGATTTATAAGCCAGTTGAACAAAGAAAGTTCTTTTTCTTTTGAGAAAAGTGACAACTTTTTGGAGAAAAATGGAAAAAAACAATAAAAATGCGCACCCACAAACACATATGCGAATAATGATATTCATATGCTTATGCAACTATGATTGTTGTTTTGGCTGCATGTGGCTGTAAAGTGGCAGTAAGCGGATGTGTGCCACTATTGTGAGCTTACTCTTCGGCTTTTGGTTACTTATTAAGCATTTTATCTTGAAAACACTTCATTTATCACTAAAATTTGCTAACTTTGCACAGAATTAGTAAGATTAAAGAATAGCCAGGCGAAACATCCCTCTTTTTGAGTCAATTGGCAACCACAACACACTTAGTGGATAAGTCGAATTTAGATATTACATGGTGGTTCTATAAATTAGTATATGACACATTTAAACAAGAAAGAACAGGCAAAACCATTTATTAAATGGGTCGGCGGAAAGGGTCAACTCCTCCAGCAACTTGAGAGACTGTTGCCGGCAGATTTGCATGAGGAGGAATTTACGTACATAGAGCCTTTCGTCGGTGGCGGAGCAATGCTTTTCTATATGCTGCAAAACTTCCAGAATATCAAGTGCGTGGTCATTAACGATATCAACCACAATCTAACGGAAGCCTACAGAGCTGTCAAACAGGAACCAGGCGAGCTTGTCTATCGTTTGAAGCACACTGAACAACAATATCTGAGTATTACAACAGAGAATGAGCGAAAGGATTTCTACCTCGAAATGCGCCGCAGATTCAACGAGGAGGCATTAAGCAGCCTTGACAAGACCGCTATCTTAATCTTTCTTAACCGTACATGCTTCAATGGCCTCTACCGCGAGAACGCCAAAGGAAAGTTCAATGTTCCTTTCGGTCGATATGCAAATCCGACCATCTGCAATGAGGAAATTATACACGCAGACAGTGAATTATTAAACCGATACAATGTTCAAATCTTCAACGGGGATTTCAAGAAAACGGCAAAGGCTATCGACAAAAAAGGGCTGACCTTCTTCTATTTCGACCCGCCTTACCGCCCTCTCAACGCAACCTCCAGTTTCAACTCCTATGTCAAAGAGGACTTCAACGATGACAGCCAGCGAGACCTTGCAGACTTCTGCCGAATGATCGACCATAATGATAACGTACGCTGGATGCTCTCGAACTCTGACTGCTCAGCCAAGAACCCCGCTGACACATTCTTTGAGAATATCTACGAAGGCTTCGACATTCAGCGTGTTTATGCCTCCCGCATGGTCAACTCCAACGCCAGCAAGCGTGGCAAATTGACGGAGCTTCTTATTACAAACTATGAAGCAAAGCCAAGGTCAATGGCAATGCCAAAACAAAGAACAGAAGAATACGAACTGTTTAACGAAGCAATATAAGGATTATGGCAAGCGATAAATCATGGAAAAAGATTTTTGAGCACACGGGGATGGATAATCACGACTTCAACGCCGCCCCTTACGAGTTATCAGCAGGCCAAATAAAGGCTGCATGTCAGGAATTCACCAAAACGGCGGAGAAAGAAGTGCGCATTCTCTGCAAGCAGGACGAGAGAAGCAGCCGTCCACAGATTTTCAAAGACAAAGGTCTGTTCATCCTTCCTAAGCACAACGGCTCTTATTACATCCTTAAAGGCGAGGGCTACATTGACGTGCCCGACATCACATCACCCATTCTGGACTACCACAAGAAGCTGGACTTTGAACTGCTTAGCTCTGAGGTCGGTGATTCAGAAATGCAACACCTCGACTATGCCTATGCGAACTCCCTCATTAGGAGTTTCATGGGCGATGAGTCTCTTGTGCTAACTATCCGGGGACGGAAATACACACCTACATTCACTTGCAAAGTCAACAACTTTACGCTCGAAATCTCCAGCGTACAGACCGAAGTGGACGCAGGCTATGAAGGAAAAGACAAAATCGTGCTTATCGAAGCAAAAAACTCAGCAAACACAGATACTATCATCCGCCAGCTTTATTTCCCCTATCGTCAGTGGCAAGACCAGACGGGGAAGACCGTCTATCCCCTTTTCTTCGAGAAGCGTATTATCAATAACGAGAAGATATACTACATTTGGCAGTTCGAGTTTACCGACAAGGCTGATTACAACAGCATACGTCTTGTAAAGTCTGCCCGTTACAGAATCCTCCCCAAAGAATGATTATCCCCTACTACCGCTCCGCATCCCACGACTTCACCCTCCTTCGTGGCGACACCTTTGAATTGCTCCCGCAGTTCAATTTCCATTTCGACATGATATTTGCTGACCCGCCCTACTTCCTCTCTAACGACGGAATATCGGTGCAGGCTGGTAAAATCGTCTCGGTCAACAAGGGCGAATGGGACAGAGGTGGCACGCCGGAGGAAATCAACAACTTCAACAAACGCTGGATAAGTCTCTGCCGCGACAAGCTGAAGGAGGACGGTACCATATGGATAAGCGGCACCTATCACAACATCTTCTCCGTTGCCAACAGTCTCACCGAATTAGGCTTCAAGATTCTCAACGTCGTAACATGGGCCAAGACCAATCCACCGCCTAACATCTCCTGTCGCTACTTTACCTACTCGACCGAATTCATCATCTGGGCACGCAAGAGCGCCAAGCACCCCCACCATTTCAACTACGAACTGATGAAGCACTTAAACGATGAAAAGCAGATGACCGACGTGTGGCGACTGCCCGCCATTGCCCCATGGGAAAAGTCCTGCGGCAAGCATCCGACGCAGAAACCCCTCGCCCTGCTCACCCGCATCATCCTCGCCTCGACCGACAAGAACGCATGGATTCTTGACCCCTTTGCTGGTTCTTCAACTACAGGCATTGCCGCCAACCTCACAGGCCGTCGCTACCTTGGCATCGAGCGTGAACAGGAGTTCGCTGACATCAGCCGCAAGCGTCGCATCGAAATCGACAACTTCAAAGTCTATGGCGACTACCGTTCAAAAATAAAGGACATCGCCCGCAGTAAAATCTACGAACCAAATTGTTTCTTATGCGAAGAAGGAACATTCCGCGACTTGCCATTTTAATTCGCATATATCCCCCAGTATAGATCAATGATCAGACAGCGGCTCAACATATTCCTGACTTTGCTGCTAATAGCAGTGATCAGCTCCTGCTCAGTGGACAAATATATCCCCGAGGGTGGGTACTACCTGGAGAATGTGCAGGTGGCGAGCAGCGACGAGGCTGCGACAAAGGGGCTTCAGCTCGACGGGTATGTGAAGCAGCGTCCCAACACAAAGTGGTTCGGGATAAAGATTCCCATGCGTATCTATTGCAGCAGCAAGGCTGGGAGCAAACGCAAAAGCTCACGCCTTCTTCGCAAGATAGGCGAGGCTCCCGCTGTTTTAGACACCGCCAAGGTGACCGCCACGATTACCGACATTCAGACGGTGATGAGCAACGCCGGTTTCCTCCACAGCAATGTAGATACCACGATGAGCGTGAAAGACCGCCACGCCGTGCTCACGTATCGCGTGCACCCCGGCGCACGCTACCACATACGGTCGGTGCGCCGTGTGGTTGAGGACTCCATTCTCAATTTGCATATCAACAGCAGCGACACCGCCAACAGCCTGATACGCCCCGGCACCCCACTGAACATAAACACTCTGAACGACGAGCGCAAGCGCATAACCAAAAACCTGCGCAACAGCGGCTATTTCAAGTTCAACAAAGAATATGTGACCTACGTGGCCGACACGCTGATCGGCAGCCCGGAGGTGGATCTGACGATGAACGTGGGTCTGCATCTTGAAGACGGTCGCTCGGATCCCGAGCCCCATCCCCGTTACCACATGGGTGACGTGACCTATCTGGTCGATATGAACCGTCAAGAGCCCGCTGACACTTTGGACTATGGCGGCAGACGTATAGTCCACCGTGGCAAGCTGCCTTTCAGGCCTTCGCTCCTGACACGCAACACAGTTTTCAAAGAGGGGGAGCTCTATAACGACGACGCCCAGACCCGCACATACAACAACCTGATACGCTTAGGCGCCATCGCATATTCCAACATACGCCTCACTCCCAACCAGAGCAAAGACAGTATAACAAGTGATATTGTCATCAACCACGCGCTTCCCCAAGGCGTGAGTTTCGATGTGGAAGGCACGAACACCGCCGGTGACCTGGGCGCTGCCTTGTCTGCCACCTACCAGCACCGCAACCTGTTTCGCGGCAGCGAGTCACTATCGTTCAAGATTCGTGGCGCCTACGAAGCCATCAGCGGCCTTGAGGGGTATGAAGGCGACAGCTACAAGGAGTTTGGCGGTGAGCTCCGTCTGGGTTTCCCCGGCTTCCTGCTACCCCATTTCTACAACAGCATCGGGTCGGACCACAAGCCCACGTCGGAGATT
>JAZUMZ010000043.1:0-5496 GCA_045603885.1 Bacteroidaceae bacterium
ATTTTCGGTCTGGCAAAAGACAAGACCGGCAAAGAATACTATATGGCCAAGAACTCATGGGGCGACAGCGGCAACTACCACGGAATATGGTATGCTTCCAAGACCTTTGTTAAATACAAGACCATGAACATCATGGTTCACAAGGATGGAGTTCCTCAAGAGATTCTCCGCAAGATCGGTTGGCAACGATGATAGGCAATCTAAATATCCAACGACCCTTTGTTCAGATAATTACAATAAAGAATATCAACAATTTTCAAAAAAAACAGATGAGAAAAACTATTTTAGCAGGCGTTTTGCTTGGATTTAGCATGAGCGCCATGGCACAAAGCGGTGCCAAAGAATTTCAGTTCACCACCGTGAAGGAGAACCCGATTACGTCGATAAAGAACCAGAACCGTTCCGGCACATGCTGGGCTTACTCCAGCCTTGGTTTCTTCGAGGCTGAGTTGCTGCGTCAGGGCAAAGGCACTTATGACCTGTGTGAGATGTTCGTAGCCCACAAGACCTACGAAGACCGCGCCAAGGCAAGTGTCCGTCTCCACGGCGACATATCGTTCGCTCAGGGTGGCAGTTTCTACGATGTTGTTTACTGCATGAAGAACTACGGAATGATTCCTGAGACAGCAATGCCCCTCCCCGGCACTCTCTACGGTGACACGCTCGCCAACTTCGGTGAATTCTTCTCTATCGCAGAAAGCTATGTAAACGGTATAGCAAAGGGCAAGCAGAAGAAACTGAGTCCCACTTGGTTCAAAGGCTTGAACTCTGTGTTCGACACTTATCTCGGTGAGGTTCCCGAAACATTTGAATACAACGGCGTCACTTACACTCCCAAGAGCTATCAGGAGTCATTAGGTCTCAACATGGACGACTATGTCTCTCTCACCTCTTACACCCATCATCCGTTTTACGAGTCTTTCATCCTTGAGATTCAGGACAACTGGCGCTGGGGCTCAAGCTACAACCTGCCTATCGACGAGCTGATGGAGGTTATGGACAACGCTATCCATAACGGCTATACTTTCGCCTGGGGCAGCGACGTAAGCGAGGACGGCTTCACCCGCAACGGTGTTGCAGTATGTCCTGACGTAGCCAAGGCTCCCGACTACGAGGGATCCGATATGGCTCACTGGCTGGGTCTGAGCCGTGCTGGCAAGATTCAAGAGGCCACCACCCGTCCTATGCCAGAGATTGAGGTGACTCAGGAAATGCGCCAGGAGGCATATGACAACTGGGAGACTACTGACGACCATGGCATGGTGATTTACGGAATCGCCAAAGACCAGAACGGCAAAGAATATTTCATGGTCAAGAACTCATGGGGCGAGAGCGGTAAGTACAAAGGTATCTGGTATGCGTCCAAGACCTTCGTGAAATATAAGACAATGAACATTCTCGTACATAAGGACGCCGTTCCTAAAGCAATCAAGAAGAAACTGGGTATCAAGTAATTCTTCTGCATCATTAAATAAGGGGTGTGCCATCTTCAATATGACACACCCCTTAATTATTATGATTGGTTATCTTGTTTATGCCGGCAGAGTACCTGCAATGAGTATGAGCACGAGCAAACCGAGGATTGCGTAGAGCTCTGGGAACACGGCGAGCACCATTGTAGTACCGAATGCATTATGTCCACCTCCGATAGCGGAGATACCGTTAGCGCAGACCTTAGCCTGACGGATTGCAGAGAAAAGCGCCACAAGTCCGAGTGCGAGTCCTGCACCGAGAATAGCTGCTGCTACAGGCATGTTACCGCTTGCTGCCGCAAGGTGGCTGTTAAGCATGAAGAATCCCACAAATCCATACAGACCCTGTGAAGAAGGTAGTGCTGCAAGGGCGATATAAGAACCGCTGGCGCTTGGATTCTTCTTATATGCGCCAATAGCGGCGTTACCGCAGATTGTTACTCCGTAGGCTGAACCTACTCCAGAGAGTCCTACACATAGAGCGACTCCCAAATAAGCTAATACAATTTCCATAATTTAAATATTAATTTGTTTGTTGATATTTTTTAACTTTAAACGGCTCATAGGCCTTACCGCCTCCCTCGAAGTCGGCATTTTTGAAAAACTCCACGAATGTAAGACGCATAGGGTGTACAAAAGACGATATCATACACAATGCGAAGTTGATTCCATGTCCGAAAAGGAGAATCAGCAACATAGGCAGCCACCTTATGAATGGAGACATGCCGTCGGTCATTTGCATGGCCAGCTGGTTGAACACGCTTCCCAGCACACCTCCTGTAAGTCCAAGTGCGAACAGACGGATATAACTAAGGAGGTCACCCAAGAGTCCTGTCGCCATTCCGTATGTATCCCACAGTCCTACGCCGAAATTCATAAATATATTCTTTCCCGGTGAGTTGCAAAAGAAAATACCGATTACCGCAAGAGCAATGATTCCATATAGCACATACATGAGCGGTTGAGGCAATACTACTCCGCATGCCGGCACCCCGAAGGCCACGATTGCAAAAATAATCGCCACCACCCATGAGAGCTTACCTATGGCATACTTCCATCCGTGTAGTTTTGCAGCTTTAGCCCCTGCAAGCACCATTCCGAGCAGAACCTGAATCAGACCTATGATAACAGATATCACCATCATCGGCGAATAACCGAACAACGTGAAGTTATCCTCGTTTATAAACATGTCCTTCACAGGCGCGAGGAATGCCCAGTCCTGCTTGGAGAGGTCGATTCCGAAGAATGTTCCTGTAAGAAGTCCACACACGACAGTAGTTGCGCCGAGGTAAATGCCGAGTTTCGCAAATGGCTTTACGCTTTCCGAAGACTTGGCAAAAAGGAAAATGCTCGCCGCCAAAACGAGAAGTCCGTAACCGGCGTCACCAAGACAAAGACCGAAGAAAAGCATGAAGAAAGGTGCGAAGAACGGTGTGATGTCCAAATCCTTATAGTTTGGAAGTGAATACATTTTCAGTATAGGCTCAAAGAGAGTGCTGTACTGTCCGTTCTTGATTTCAACCGGCACTTCGTCCTCTTCTGTTGGTGTTTCCTCCTCATAGAATATTTTGTTGTCGTCCAGATACTGATGTAACGGCTGCTCTTTGTCCTCTGGCACCCATCCCACTATGAGTTTCAGTGCGTTGTCGGCAACTGTCTCACCGCAGAGATGTACCTTTGACAATGACAGGTCGTTCTCATTCTCTATTTTTCCAGCAAGAATTATTTCCCTGCCCTCTCCGGCAACCTTAAGGAACTGCTGCTGAACATCCTCAAGTTGGCTCTTAAGGTCATCTTTTCTTTTCTCAAGTTCAGAAAGTCGTTCATCAGGCAAGTCAATCGACTCTGCAGTTATGTCAGGTTTCTCCGGTGAGAATGTAAGGAAAAATATTTTCTTGTTTACCTCATTGACCGGTGTGGCATAATACTCATCAGCCCATTCAGCCTTAAACAGCTTTGATGGGCACGCCCAGAAGAACACTTTATATCCGCTATTTCCGAGTTCTTCGATTTTGTCTTTAGAGAAATCCCCCCAAGGTTCCACCTTGGCGATATTTTTCTCCACCTCGTCAATATCATGTTTTGTACTGAGTTCTTTTGCGCTAAGGGCGTCCACCTCCGCAACAATCTCCTTTGCTTTGTCAAGAAGTTTGCCCTCGCTGGCCAGTTTCTCAATTGAGAGAGGCTCAAACTCTTTGTCGGTCTTATATGCCTCCTTGGCGTAATCAAGAGTTTTTAGAGTTGCGTCAAACTTAGCGTCAAGTTCCTTAGCCTTCTCAAACTCCTGACTTGTCGCCCCTTGTTGCAACTGGTCGATATGGAGGACTCCGAGTTTCCTCACTTCAGAGATAAATCCCTCGTATTCCTTATTAGTGACAAGGAACGTGAGTTTTTTCATTTTAGTAATCATAGAGCACCCTCCTTTCCTTCGTTCATTTTTTCCTCCTGCTCTCGCTTCTCCTTAATGGACTTGAGAATTTTCTGGCTGGATTTCGAAAGGTTCTCCTCATCCTCCATGAATCGTTTGATTTTTCGGATAGCCTCCTCGAATCCCGGAATCTGCACCTTCTCAAAGAGATTTACCTTCTGTGTGGTTTTTCTCCTTGCGTGATCCAGCAGTTTCAGCTTGGCAATGACGAATTCTCTCTCCACTGCAGTCTTAGCAAGTCCCTGCAGCAGGTTGATTCCATCGAAATACCACTTAGGAGCGCTGAACAATCCAAAAGGCTTGACGTCGAGCTCGATATTCTCAAGAACGGGCACCCTGACTCCCGCCACTTTCTTCTCTGCGAGCTTCACGTCCTTAAGTTCCACGAGCGACGGGTCGAACTCCTCCCACAGGGCATACATAGTCTCATATCCCTGTATCTGCTCTTGCAGTTTCCGTTCGAGTTCGTCCGCCTCATCCTTTGATTTTTTCACCTCAAGCCTCAGAGCCGTCTCCTTGTTTTTTATAATCGGCAAGGTCCTGACCCTCATCTTGAGTTGCTTCTCAAGTTGCTGTTTGGACGTTTTGTTATATTGAAACTTTATAGCCATAGACTGATTCTTATTTCCAGTAAATGTCTGTAAATTCTTTCTTGATGTTCACCTCTTCAAGTTTGAAGTATTTTCTGAACAGCTGCCATGTAGTGTCAAGCATCTGAGTTGTGTCGAGGTTGACGTCGATGGCAAGAATCTTGTCAGCGTATGCCTTGGCAAATTCGAGGCATCGCTTATCGTAGTCAGTGAGGTCAAAACCGTTCTCCAGCTTAGTCTTTGCATTAGCTGCGTCGGCATAGAGTCGGATAGCCGCGTTCATCACCTGCGCATGGTCTTTGCGTGTCTTCTTTCCAGCCACGAGCTGTTTGAGTCGGGAGAGAGAGCGGAACGGGTCAACAATCACCTTACCGATATCAGAATCACGTCTCAGATATAGCTGTCCCTCCGTGATATATCCTGTATTATCAGGCACAGCATGTGTGATATCTCCACCAGAGAGTGTAGTCACAGCGATGATTGTGATAGATCCTCCACCAGCCTCCTCCGGGAACTGTACCGCCTTCTCGTAGATTTTTGCGAGGTCGGAATAAAGTGATCCCGGCATTGAGTCTTTTGACGGAATCTGGTCCATACGGTTAGACACAATAGAAAGCGAGTCGGCATATGACGAAAGGTCAGTGAGCAGCACCAACACCTTCTCATGTTTCTCCACCGCGAAATACTCAGCAGCTGTAAGCGCCATATCAGGTATAAGCAGACGCTCCACCGCCGGGTCTTCGGTTGTGTTCATAAATGATATTATTCTGTCAAGAGAACCTGCGTTGGAGAATGTGTTCTTGAAGAAGTAATAGTCATCGTTTGTCATACCCATACCTCCAAGAATAATCTTGTCGGCCTGTGCCCTGAGAGCTACGAGAGCCATCACCTCGTTGAAGGGTTGGTCAGGGTCTGCGAAGAAAGGTATTTTCTATCCTAACACCAACGTATTATTCAAATCGATACCAACAATACCTATAACAATAAGCTCAAAGTCGGAGGCCAA
>JAZUMZ010000044.1:0-3685 GCA_045603885.1 Bacteroidaceae bacterium
CGGAAGTTACGCCCGTGAAGCCTGAGTAAGAATTTCAGATTAGCATCATAACGCTGCCCGAATGTCGTACAGAAACGATGTTCGGGCAGCGGTCGTTTTGCCCCTTTGGCTTCTTGCGCTCCGTTGGTGCTCAGGCGAGCACCCTCGGAGTCCGCCGCTTCCCCGTTTGGCGGGGATGCTCAAATATCCGAAGTCAGTTCTTCGATTTCTAAGATAAAACCAAGAGAATGCCCGTTAATAAAGTTTAAAGGACGTTCTTTTTTCTTCTTTGTTGACAAAATACACTAATTATGCTGTAACGGAAGACCTTGTCTTCGTTACAATCGGTGCGCGGTTCATCTATCACCTTTACTGGCTCTTCACTTGATTTCTACCTGGAGCAACCGCATATACTCGCCTCCAGACTCTCAGGGCAGGTCGGCACGCGCCTGCCGTAGTTCACTGGTGGCAGTATGTAAAAGCGTTATATCGTCGTAAGCTGCTTGTAGGTATGCTTTTGCTTGACCACAGCAAACATCCTCAAGACGAGCTTAAACTTTACAGCGTTCATAGCCTTGCGGACGGTATCCGCATCATCCTTCCCGTTACATTTCCTTTCATAAAACCGTTTGAGTTCGACATCGTGTACGACGGCAATCTTGGCCGCCTGCGATATGTCGGCTTTCGCCGTCAGGTCGCAGTGCCTGCGTGGCTTTGGCTTCCACCTCACAGTAGTGCCAGATGTCTTCGTGTGAGGGGCGACGCCAATGTACGAGGCATAGTCCCTTGCCGTCTTAAACGCGGTGAAGTTATGGGTGATGACGATGGCATTGACGGCATTGACGAAGCCGATGCCCTTGATGGAGTCGAGGTAGAGGTAGTTCTCCATGAGCGCCTTGTCCTTCTGGATAATCTCGCGTATCTTCTCCTCAATGGTGTCTATCTGCTTGTCGAGCATTGCAATCATCTTGTCCAGGCGCTTCGCCTCCTCCTTGCCTACGACCTGTTTGCGGTTCAGGTAGCAGACCCTGTCCTCGACATAGAACTTACGCTCCTTATGCAGTTCGCGCAGTCTCCCCATCGCCTTGTCCGGCACGCGGCTCAGCTTGACGGTGTCCTTGAAACGGTAGAGATAGTCGGCAATCTTGGCGGCATCCAGACGGTCGTTCTTCTCACGCGGCTGGATGGGATAGTGCTTGATGACGGCAGGTTCCAGCATCGTGTATTTGTAGCCATTCTTGTCAAGGAAGTGCTGCAGGCCGTCCGAGTAGAAGCCCGTGTGCTCCATTCCGTATGTGCATGTGGAAGCGTCCACATTATGCTCCCTGAGCCATCTGAGCAGCCCGCGGTAGCCCTGCTTGTCGTTAGTCACCTGGGTATGGGTATACCCCTTCAAGTCGCTGTTTTCAACGAAAATGGCCGCGTCGAGCCATTTTTTCGAGACATCAATGCCTACAAACCAATCTTTTTTCATAACTTTGCAGCGCGTTTAAGCGAGGCATGGGCCGAAGACGGCTGGTTTTAAGGCTACATCCTTTAAAAGGACCTCGGCCACACGGGGCGACCTATATTTCTAAATTGCCATGCCAGCGTCTGAAGGAGGGGAAGACCAAATCGCAGAAAGAGCTTCTGTCTAAGTTAATAATGGTTCACTGTCCCCTCCCGGCTTTGCCTCTTTTCGCACAACCGGGTGCAAAGGTAACGAAAACCGTATGATAAAGATAGAGGTTCTAAATCTAACCTTAGATTTTATCTGTTGAACCGATTAGTTCACCTCACATCCAATATCCTTTTATATCATTTCCAGATCCCTGGCAATCAGGAACAGGCTAAGTCTCTCACTAGTCCTTCAAGTCTATGAGAGAGAATAGTTCCCTGTCCTTTCCTGTCCTCATAGAGCGGCCGGCAAGAGACAGCCTGAAACACACAGTAGCCTAGTATTGCTGAGTGTGTTTATAGGTCCCTGTCTCTTACGGCTACCCTTTGTATCCTTTCGTGTTGACATACGGCTTGCCTCTCTTCACGACGGCGAACATACGCAGCACGATTTTAAACTTGACGGCATTGAGTATCACACCAGTGTGCTTCCCTTCGGCCTTCTTGCGCTGCCAGTATTCCCTGAGTTCCGCATCGTGCGTGATAGCATTCAGCACACTGACAGAGAGGTCAGCCTTAGCCTGCCGGAAGCCCTGCTTCGACACCCTCGTTGCTCCACGGACGCTTGTGCCGGACTCATGCGGGAATGGGGCAATTGCAATGTAACTGGCATATTTCCTCGGATTGGTGATGGTCGTGAAGTTCTCCGTCAGCACAATGGCCGTGACGGCAACCACGATGCCGACACCGATGATGCTGGTCAGCAGGTCGTAGTTCTTCTTGATTGCCGGGTCGGAATCTATGATGGACTTCATCTCTTTGTCCGTCTGCCTGATATCGTCCTTGAGATTTCCCACCTCTTTCTCCTTCCGCATGCGGGAGCTTACGGTGTCATATATGGAGATGTCGCTTAATTGCTGTTTGTACAGTACGGACTGCTTCACGTACTGCCTGCGCTCGGCAAGGAGCCGTTTCAGTTTGAAGTAGGCTACTGACGGTAGTCTTGACGGCTCCATGCTGTCATGGAACAGCGAGCAGTATATGGCAATGCGGAAGGCATCAGCCTTGTCCGTCTTCGTCTGCCTGATACCCTTTATGCTCAGGGGAGGCGCAAAGTGGTGCATACGCTTCGGATCCACCACATAATAGGTGATTCCCTCCTTCTCCAGCCAGGAGCGGAAGTCATGAGTGTAGAGACCTGTGGCTTCCATACAGACGCGCAGCCGACTCTTCTCTGCATTCTTCAGGCGCAGCCACTTCTTCAGCTCCCTGTAGCCGGAACCGCTGTTGTCTACCTTGATGTGTCCGTCGTTCCAGTCAACCTTGCCACGGTACAGCGCAACATCCAGTGTCTTCTTCGAGACATCCACTCCAATGCATTCAAATTCTTCTCTTTTCATATCTTCTTAGTTTTGCAATCTTCAAAGATGGAAACTAAGAAGCAACTCTGAAGCAAAGACTATTACGATTTAAAGTACGAGCCTAGTAACCCGGAATGGTTCTCTCTGCATTGTCTCTCTGCTGGAATAACACGCCTCATAGGTCTTCTCTTGTGGGCATTCTATCTCACCAGCATTAAGAGATATTAAGAGTTCGTGTACTCTTAGTTTCCGACTGCAAAACTAAAGGTAACCCTGTCAACCGACCTCAGAGACAAAGAAAAGTGGTGGCTTTTGGCATATGCAAGGTGCCGATTGTCATAGCCGACCAAACTTTTAACACTTTGGAACTGACTTTCCTAAATCTGCCATGATTTGCGTAGTGGAAGAATGCTCAAAACATTGTAATTTTGCAGCCCGAATTTAAACATTGGAGAAAGAAGTATGTCAAGAAGCACTTTTTCTGTATTGTTCTATGCGAACAAGAGTAAGTTGAAGAATGGTATTGTACCTATCATGGGCAGGGTGACCATCAATGGCACTCAGTCACAGTTCAGTTGCAAGCAAAGCATCCCATTGGACTTATGGGAGGTAAAAGGCAATCGTGCCAAGGGACGAAGCCGTGAAGCCCTGCAACTCAACCGTGATTTGGATAATATCAAGGCACAACTCATCAAACACTATCAGCACCTCTCTGATAAGGAAGGATTCGTAACTGCTGAAATGGTGCG
>JAZUMZ010000045.1:0-3234 GCA_045603885.1 Bacteroidaceae bacterium
AAGAGCTCCAACGGATGCTTCTTTGCCAACTTCAAGCCCGACCGCGGTAATTACACCCAGGACGGCAACCTCATCACATCCAAGGTGGGTATATACTCTGCCAACTCCAACGGTCTTTTCGACATGGCCGGGAACGTGGCAGAATGGACATCCACCGTATATACAGAGGCGGGAGTGTACTCCATGAGCGACATGAACCCGACACTCACCTACAACGCCGCGCTCGAAGACCCCTACGCACTGAAGCGCAAGAGCGTCAGAGGAGGCTCATGGAAAGACCCTGAGAGCTTCATCAAGTCGGCATGGCGAGCATACGAATATCAGAACGTGGGACGCTCGTTCATCGGTTTCCGATGCGTCCGCTCACAAGTGGGAGCGGCAGGCCGCAAGATGCGCACTGCCAACGGCTCGAAGTCATCCAAGGCCAAGGGAGCCGGAGGAGGCGGACGCTCAAAAGGCTCGTCAGGCCCCACCCGCTCAGTACGCAGATCACGCAGATAGAATCTGACAGCCAGGGAAGGCACAGAAAGCATTAGGCTTAGCGGGTCCGGAAGCCCCAGCAGCCCAAAAATCAAGTAAAAAAACCAAAAAAAGATAAATTCATGTCAAGCATAAGAAGAAAAGCAACCGGCCTGCAGGCCTGGATGGACTCCAGAACCGGACAGATGTTTCTCAACTACGCATACTCCTGGGGAGCCGCGATCGTGATTCTCGGAGCACTCTTCAAACTCACACATATCCACGGCGCCGACCTCATGCTCTTCATCGGTATGGGAACCGAGGTTGTGGTGTTCTTCCTCTCAGGATTCGAGCGTCCCTGGCGCGACGACGGCAAGGACGAGCCTGCAGCGCTGGTGAAGGCCGGAGCCAAAGAGGCAGTGGTTATAGAGACCATCAACGAGGACGAGTTCGAATATGGCTATGAGGGTCCCTCTGAAAGCAGCGCAGAAGGTGAGGAGCAGGAAGCCGCACCAGCCACAACCGCAGAGAAGCAACCGGCAGCTCCAAACGCCGGCCAGCTCGCAGCAGCCATGGCGAACATACCGGTTCCGAAGGTTCACGGCATGACTCCGGAGATGGAGGAAGCCACGAACAACTACGTGGAGCAGCTGAACCAGCTCACGGAGACCCTGCGCCAGGTGTCGGAGCAGTCGGCACGACTCACACGCGACTCCGAGGAGATGGAGACCATGAACCGCACTCTCACCGGCATCAACCGCTTCTACGAGATGCAGCTCAGGAGCGTGGGCCAGCAGAGCAGCACCATCGACGACGTGAACAACCAGACACGCCGGTTGGCAGAGCAGCTTGAGGAGCTCAACGCCGTCTATGCAAGGATGGTGGAGGCCCTGAAAATGAATTTGACCACAAAAGCATAACCCCAAAACCAGCACACGAGCCAAATGGCAATACACAAAATAAAACTCTCCCCCCGTCAGAAGATGATCAACCTGATGTACGTGGTGCTGATGGCGATGCTCGCCCTGAATGTCAGCTCCGACGTGCTGCAGGGTTTCTCACTCGTTGACCAGATGCTCAACCGCAAGGTCGCGACCTCCACCTCGGAGACCAAATTCCTGCTGTCCGACCTGAAGGAGGCCATGGAGAAGAACCCCCAGGCCGCCGGCGAATGGTATGGGAAGGCCCAGAAGGTGAAAGAGCAGTCTGACGAGCTCTACAACTACCTTGAGGAGCTGAAGAACACCATCGTCAGGGAGGCCGACGGCGAAGGAGCCGACATCCACAACATCAACTCAAAGGAGAACCTCGAGGCCGGCACATACGTGATGTGCAAGCAAGGCAAAGGAAAAGAGCTGTTCGGCAAGCTCAACAGCTACCGGAACATGATACAGTCCATGATTATGGACCCCCAGAAGCGCGACAACATCGTAAAGAACCTGGCCACCGACATACCGGGCAAAAGCCACACCAGCGCGGAGGCATGGGCAAACTACCACTTCGAGCACATCCCCGTGGCAGCCGACATTGTGCTGCTCAGCAAGTTCCAGGACGACGTGAGATACGCTGAGGGAGAGGCGCTCTACGGATTCATAGCCAACACCAACATCAACGAGCTGGACCTCAGGGTCAACGATGTAAGAGCATACGTGATACCTCAAACCCGCACGCTGAACCTGGGAGAACGCTACTCGGCACAGGTCGTGGTGGCGGCTGTCGATACTACCGCCCAGCCGGAGGTGTATGTCAACAACACACTGCTCACATCGGGCAACGGCAAATTTGAGACCATCTGCAACACCCCCGGGGAACACGCTTTCTCAGGATATGTGCTCATCAGGAAACGCGACGGATCGGTCATCAGGAGAAACTTCTACCAGACCTACAACGTGACGAACCGCAAGGGCGACAAAGAGGCGGAGAAGCCCAAGGAAGAGCCCAAGAAAGGCGGCGACGACGAGGAGGCCACCAAGACAAAGGCGAAGGCACCCGCCCCGAAAATCGGATTCGCAACCGTGTCGGCAACTCTCATGAACGTGCTCTATGCAGGATTCGAGAACCCCATAAGCATATCTGTGGGCGGAGCATCAAGCGTGGACGCAACAATGAGCGGAGGCACATTCAGGGCACTGGGCGACGGGAAATACGTAGCTATACCTTCTACAGTGGGTCAGGACGTAACCATATCTGTCAACGCGTCGGTGGGAGGACACACAGAGCATATCGGCGAATTCCCCTTCAGGGTGAGAAAACTGCCCGACCCGACACCTTATATCCAGACCGGCGCCGACGACCATTTCAAGGGCGGAGCCATATCCAAGCAGGCACTGATCTCCCACGGAGGAATCAAAGCCGCTATCGACGACGGACTGCTGAACATACCGTTCACCGTCACGGGCTTCAAGATGATTATGTTCGACAAGATGGGCAACGCGGTGGTTGAGGCATCCAACTCATCCAGCTTCACCGACGCCCAGAAAGCCCAGATGCGCGAGATGACCCGCGGAAAGCGGTTCTTCATCACCGAGGTGCACGCCATAGGCCCCGACAAGATAGCACGCACGCTGCCCACGGCAATGCCGATTATCGTGAAATAACTGACAGAAACATAAAAGCAAAATCAAAAACATAAAATATGAAAAAGCTCCTTTTCTTAATGATAGCCATGCTGCTGACAGCATCCTCGCCCGCACTCGCCCAGCCGAGAAAGACGAGGGTGGCCCAGAACCAGCAGAGCAGGCAGGGCAACAAGTCGGCGGCCGCTCCAAAGAAAGT
>JAZUMZ010000046.1:0-12004 GCA_045603885.1 Bacteroidaceae bacterium
TGCAGATGGGGCAGAAAGAGTTACTGATTGACTGCCAGGGAAACTGGGGAAATATCTTGACGGGCGATGATGCCGCCGCGGCACGTTATATAGAGGCCCGATTGTCAAAATTTGCTCTTGATGTGGTGTTCAACCCGAAGACCACGCAATGGAAACTCTCTTACGACGGACGCAACAAAGAGCCCATATCGTTGCCAGTTAAATTCCCTTTGTTGCTTTCCCAAGGTGCTGAGGGTATCGCGGTCGGATTATCTTGTAAGATCCTGCCGCATAACTTCAATGAGTTGTGCGACGCGGCGATTTCATATCTCCATGACGAGGAGTTCCACCTTTACCCCGACTTCCCAACTGGCGGAAGCATAGATGTCAGCAGATATAACGACGGATTGAGAGGAGGAGCTGTAAGGGTCAGGGCTAAGATTGAAAAGCGGGATGCCAAGACTCTGGCGATAACAGAAATTCCGTATGGAAAGACAACCGGGTCGCCTCAACATCCCAGCCAGTTTATAGATTCTATTCTTAAGGCTGCGGAAAAAGGTAAGATTAAGGTTAAGAAAGTTGAGGATATGACATCGGCGGGAGTGGAAATCCTACTGCACCTTATGCCGGGAACATCGTCAGACAAAACAATCGACGCGCTTTATGCCTTCACTGACTGTGAGATCAGCATATCACCTAACTGCTGCGTAATCGACGACCGCAAACCTCAGTTCCTCACTGTAAGCGATGTCTTGAGACGCTCGGTTGACAACACAAAAGACCTGATTCGCCAGGAGCTGGAAATACGAAAAGGGGAGCTGCTTGAGCAACTCCATTTCCTCTCTTTGGAAAAGATATTTATCGAAGAACGGATATACAAGGCCAAGGAGTTTGAGAATGCCAAGGACATGGATACCGCATGCGCATACGTGGATGAGCGGCTCACTCCGTTCTACCATCTCTTTGTGCGTGAGGTGACCAAGGACGACATCCTGCGTCTTATGGAAATCAAGATGCAGAGAATCCTGAAGTTCAACAAGGACAAGGCCGACGAGCTGCTGGCAAGAATCAAGGCCGAGATTGAGGATATAGACCGGGATCTCAACAATCTCGTGGAGGTTACATCCCAGTGGTTCTTGTTCCTCAAGAAGAAATATGGCGATGACCACCCGCGTCTCACAGAGATTCGCTCATTCGACACCATCGTAGCGTCGAAAGTGGCGGAGGCCAATCAGAAACTGTATATAAACAGGACTGACGGTTTTGTGGGCACCAGCCTGAAAAAAGACGAGTTCGTTTGCAACTGCTCTGATATCGACGATATTGTTCTGTTCTACCGTGACGGAACCTACAAAGTGATGAAAGTCACAGACAAGGTGTTTATCGGAGAGACAGAGAAAAGCAAGCGCGAGAAGCGGAAAGCGGAGGTTATACACGTGGCTGTGTTCAAGAAAAACGATACCAGGACGATTTTTAACGTGTGCTACAAGGACGGGGCTTCTGGAGTGACGTTCATAAAGAGATTCAACATAACCTCTATAACAAGGGATAAGGAGTATGATGTCACACAGGGAACGCCCAAGTCGAGAATTACCTATTTCACGGCCAACAGTAACGGAGAGGCTGAGATTATAAAGGTGACTCTCAAGCCGAAGGAGAAGCTCAAACGACTTGTCTTCGAGAAAGATTTCAGTGAGGTGGCAATTAAGGGACGCAGTGCCAGGGGAAACCAACTGACGAAGCACGACATCTTCCGTATCCAGCTCAAGAGCCACGGAGGCTCAACTCTTGGCGGGCGCAAAGTGTGGTTTGATCAGGATGTTCAACGTATCAACTACGACGAGCAGGGCATTTATCTGGGCGAGTTCCACAATGACGACCGGATTCTTGTGGTTATGAAGAACGGAGATTTTCATCTCACCGACTTCGACCTGAACAACCACTATGAGAAGGATATCCTTGTAATAGAGAAATACAATGCCAAGAAAATATGGACAGCCGTGCTCTTCGACGCAGACAATGACAACTATCCATATATCAAGCGTTTTGCGTTAGAGGCAACGAAGAATGTCCAAAACCTGATGGGCAATGTCGAGTCAAGGCTTCTGCTGCTTACCGACACATTCTATCCTCGCATAGAAATGACGTTCCTGGAACCCGACACAGACAAAGGTCCGCAGGAGATTGACGCCGACGAGTTTATTGCCGTCAAAGGCTTTAAGGCTAAGGGAAAACGCCTTACAACATTGCAACTTGATCAGGTTACGGAACTTGAGCCGGTACGTTTCCCGGAGCCTGATGAGACAGAGGATGACGGTGAGGCTGATGATGAGGACCAAGATACTCCTGAAGATGATGAGGACAATGGAGCCGGCAATGACGAGAAGTCAGACGATGAGATCCGTGATGAGTTGACGGGGCAACTGCGACTGTTCTGATAGAAGTATCATAAGTAAACTTTTTTGTGCGACTGTTATTGACATCTATATTGGCAATCATGAGCCTGACAATTCAGGCACAGGAACATGTAAGAACCCACTCCGTAGTCGCGGGAGGAGGATGGGGGAGTGTGCTCGACACATATCTGTCTCCATACTCCTACAAAGGACCGGCAGCACATATCCAAAGACAGACAGAACGGATGGCACGCCCGCTGGGTATGGACTCTGTGTTGTTTCAGACTGTCTTGGATATTGACTGCTCCTTTACTAAGAATCCGGGACGTAATGTGAAAGAATATGCGGGCGGGGTGAGGTATGCCATGAATTGGCTGAAGGTTTTCAGGCCTGTAAGGCTGAAGTCCAATACGTCAGAACTGACTTTTGCTGCCGGGCCTGGATTGTCGGGATATTTGGGCTGTGTTTACAATGACCGTAACGGAAACAATCCGGCACAGGCAAAAGCCGACCTTATGGTTGATCTGTCGGCCAGGGGACAGTGGGCCTTTAATCTTCTCAAGCGGAGAATGTCGCTGACAGGACAAATCTCGTTCCCTGTGGCGGGAATGGCGTTCTCGCCTAACTACGGACAATCGTATTATGAGACATTCAGACTGCGGCATTATGACCACAACGTGGTGTTCGCAAATTTTGTCAATATGCCGTCAATGAGAACAAATCTGTCTCTCGACATTCCTGTGAGGAAAGTATCTGCCACAACGTTGAGGCTCACATATGCCGGCTATTTCATGCAGTCGAAATTCAACGGGCTGAGATACCATTCTTACACACACTCCTTTATGATTGGAGTCGCTTCGCAGTTGAGACGTTTATAGCTGGAGAATCTCTGTTTGGCAGCTCTGTTTTGCACAATAGTGTCAAATAGTTTAGGTATTCACATTTTTTGACTTCTTAATTAAAAAATGTGAATGTAAATGTTCCTTTTCAATTCTTTTTTCGTATATTTGCATTTTTGGATATGGCATGCTTTTAAGTGATAGCGAAAGTATGCGTTATGCCGTAATCAAAAGTGTAAAACCAAATATAATAATCATGGCGAATGTAATCAAACTTAAGAAAGGCCTGACCGTCAATCTTGCCGGAAAGCCCTCTGAGGAAATTGTCACGCCCAAAGCATCTGATATCTACGGACTCGTTCCTGATGCTTTCGTTGGAGTGAAGCCGAAGGTGGTAGTAAAGGAGGGAGAGACAGTCAAGGCCGGGGATGCTTTGTTTGTTGACAAGTTGCATCCGGAAGTGAAGTTCGTTTCTCCGGTCAGTGGAACGGTGAAGGCCGTGGAGCGTGGAGAACGCCGCAAGGTGCTCAGTATTCAAGTTGAGGCTGACGCAAAGCAGACTTATGCTTCTTTCCCAAAACTGGATCTCGGGAAGGCGACAAAAGAGTCCGTTATGAAGCTGTTGCTTGATGCCGGACTGTTTGCTTTCATCAACCAGAGGCCGTATGCGGTAGTGGCTAATCCGGAAGATACTCCAAAGGCGATCTTCTGCTCCACATTCTGCGACATGCCATTGGCAGCCGACTTTGAGAAGGCTTTGAAAGGGCAGGAGAAAGAATTTCAGGCTGGTGTGGATGCACTGGCAAAGATAGCTCCTGTCTATCTCGGTGCAAAGCGTGGCGCGGCTGTGGCAATCCTGAAAGCTAAGAATGCCACAGTGACGGTGTTCGACGGAAAATGCCCGGCAGGAAACGTGGGTGTACAGATCAACCACCTGAATCCGGTGAATAAGGGAGAAGTGGTTTGGACTATCGGACCAGAAGAGCTTATTTTTATCGGACGTGTAGTGCTCAACGGAAAAGTTGACTTCTCACGCATTATTGCCGTTGCTGGAAGCGAGGTAAAAAATCCTTCGTATGCGAAAGTCACTGTAGGGCAGAAAATCGCAGACATTCTTGACGCTAACGTGAAGAATGACAAGAAGGTGAGAATCATCGACGGAAACCCTCTTACGGGAACAAAGACCTCTGAGGATGCTTTCTTATGGGCACACTCAACAGAAGTTACCGTTATTCCTGAGGGAGACGACGCAAACGAGGCGTTTGGGTGGATCATGCCGCGGTTCAAGCAGTTCTCAGCAAGCAGGACTTATTTCTCATGGCTTATGGGAAAGAAGAAGGAGTATGTACTCGACTCAAGAATCAAAGGTGGCTACCGCCACATGATTATGTCGGGCGAATACGACAGGGTGTTCCCTATGGACATCTTCCCGGAGCAGCTTATAAAGGCCATCATCGCAGCTGATATTGACAGGATGGAGGCTCTCGGAATTTATGAGGTGGCGCCTGAGGACTTTGCCGTGGCTGAGTTCGTGGACAGCTCAAAATTGGAACTCCAGAGAATCGTCCGCGAGGGACTCGATATGCTTCGCAAAGAAAACGCGTAGTCTTCGCAATTTGAAATAATAAATAAAATTACAATTGCTAAATTAATTGTAAATAGTAAATATTATGGGTTTAAGAAAATTTCTCGACAAGATAAAGCCCTCCTTCCAGGAGGGTGGCAAGCTTCACGCTTTCCGCTCTGTGTTCGACGGATTCGAGACCTTCATGTATGTACCTAACGACACAGCCAAGGCAAAAGGAGTACATATACATGATGCCATCGACTCCAAGCGCATCATGTCGTTTGTTGTGATTGCGCTCACACCGGCACTGCTTTTCGGTATGTGGAACGTGGGCTATTGGCACTATATTGCCAATGGAGAGACTGCGCCTGAGTTTTGGAGCAGCTTCTTCTACGGACTGGCTGCCGTAATGCCGAAAATCGCGGTGAGCTACATCGTGGGACTTGGTATAGAGTTTACTGTGGCACAATGGAAAAATGAGGAGATTCATGAGGGATTCCTCGTCAGCGGTATTCTCATACCGATGATTGTGCCGGTGAATTGTCCTCTGTGGATGATTGCGGTAGCTACAGCTTTTGCGGTAATCTTCGCTAAAGAGGTGTTCGGAGGTACAGGAATGAATATATTCAATGTGGCGCTTGTCACACGTGCGTTCCTTTTCTTCTCTTATCCGTCAACGATGTCTGGCGACAAGGTGTGGGTAAACCAAAACTACATGGACTGCATAACAGGCGTGAGCGGAAACGTGGATGCCTATACAGCTGCCACACCGCTCGGACAGATTGCGGCAGGCGACCCTGTGACAACCGACTTTATGAGCACAATTACAGGTGTGATGCCAGGCTCAATCGGTGAGACCAGCGTTATCGCTATTGCTCTCGGAGCGTGTCTGTTGCTGTGTACGGGAGTGGCAAGTTGGAAGACAATGCTCTCTGTGTTTGTGGGAGGAGCTCTCATGGCATTCATCTTCAAGGACAGTGTGACTGAGAACTTCCAGTGGTATGAGCACCTCACAGTCGGAGGATTCTGTTTCGGTGCTGTGTTTATGGCTACAGACCCTGTCACATCTGCTCGGACAGAGACGGGCAAGTGGATATTCGGATTCCTTATAGGTGTCATGGCTGTCATCATCAGGGTTCTCAATCCTGGTTACCCTGAGGGTATGATGCTGGCCATCCTGCTTATGAACGTCTTTGCACCGCTCATCGACTACTGTGTTGTCCAAAGCAATATCAACAAGCGCGCGAAACGTGCTATTAAAGTGAAGGAGGACTAAGACATGGGTAAACTGAATACAAACGGAAATACATACACAATCGTGTATGCTTCCATTATGGTGATCGTCGTGGCGTTCCTGCTGGCTTTCGTGGCACAGGCTCTCGGCCCACAACAGAAAGCTAACGAGGATAACGACAAGAAAAGCCAGATTCTGGCGGCTCTCGGAATTGAGAAAGGCACAGATTATGATGTTGAGGCAAAATATAAGGAACTTGTCAGCAATGACATGATTTATGGCGCCGATGCGGCTCAGCCAGCCGACAAGGGTGAGAATGCCGATAAGGCCGGATTCACCAAGTCAAACAAGGAAATCTCCCCTGATTGCCGACCGCTTTATGTGGCAAAGGTTGACGGGCAGACAAAATATGTCATACCGATGACAGGAGCAGGACTTTGGGGCGGTATCTGGGGATATGTGGCCCTGAACGACGACTGTGAGACGGTGTTTGGCACTTATTTCTCTCATGAGAGTGAGACTGCCGGACTCGGAGCCCGCATCACTGAGAAGTGGTTCCAGGATCTCTTCATCGGCAAGAAAGTTCATGACGAGGCTGGTGAGGTTGCCCTTAGTGTCGTTAAGAAAGGCAAGGAGGGTAAACTCAACCCCGACAACTATGTAAACGGTGTAACCGGTGCTACGCTCACATCCAACGGTGTGGATGAGATGATAAAGAAAGGCATAGGAATGTATGCCGATATTCTTGATAATCTTAAAAAGTAGAAAGGAGGACATAAGAATATGGGAAAATTATTTTCAAAAGAGAATGGCGAAGTATTCAGAAGCCCTCTCAACCTGAACAACCCGATTGCGGTGCAGGTGCTCGGTATCTGCTCGGCATTGGCTGTCACTTCGCAGCTGAAACCGGCAATCGTCATGGGACTGTCCGTGACTGTTATCACGGCGTTTTCTAACGTGATTATCTCGCTCATCAGAAAGACCATCCCTAACCGCATACGTATCATCGTTCAGCTGGTGGTGGTTGCGGCTCTCGTTACCATCGTGAGCAACATACTCAAGGCTTACGTTTATGACGTGAGTGTGCAGCTGTCGGTATATGTGGGATTGATTATCACCAACTGTATCCTCATGGGACGTCTTGAGGCATTCGCCATGATGAACGGACCGTGGGAGTCGTTCCTCGACGGAATAGCAAACGGTCTGGGATATGCTGTTATCCTTGTAGTGGTAGGATTCGTGCGCGAGTTCCTCGGATTCGGATCCCTCTTCGGATTCCAGATCATCCCTGAGACATGGCTGCTCGACAACGGCGGTGGTTATCTCCACAACGGAATGATGACAATGCCGGCTATGGCGCTTATTCTGCTTGCATGCGTGATCTGGGCGCACAGAGCATATAATAAAGATAAAATTCAGTAATCACATAACCCTAAAAAAACGTAAATTATGGAACATTTCTTTAGTTTGTTCGTAAGGTCGATTTTTGTCGATAACATGATCTTCGCTTTCTTCTTGGGTATGTGCTCTTATCTGGCTGTATCCAAGACAGTGAAGACATCACTCGGACTGGGAATCGCAGTTACTTTCGTGCTGCTTATCACGGTTCCTGTGGATTATCTCTTGCAGACCAAGGTGCTTGACGCCGAGGGAATACTTGGAGTGGACCTCACTTTCTTGTCTTTCATACTGTTTATTGCTGTTATTGCCGCCATGGTCCAGCTTGTGGAGATGATAGTGGAGAAATTCTCACCGTCTCTCTATGCTGCGCTCGGAATATTCCTGCCGCTCATCGCTGTGAACTGCGCGATTATGGGTGCGTCCCTTTTCATGCAGCAGCGAATCAATCTTGAGCCTGAATCAACCCAGTTTATAGGTGGTGTGGGCGACTGTGTCGCTTATGCGCTTGGCTCAGGAATCGGTTGGACATTGGCAATTGTCGGACTTGCGGCTATTCGCGAGAAGATGGCCTACAGTGATGTGCCGAAGCCTCTTCAGGGATTGGGCATCACATTCATCACCGTGGGACTTATGGCAATGGCTTTCATGTGTTTCTCTGGACTTAAACTTTAAAACGAAAGGATATAACTTATGGACATGAATTTTATTATAGCAAGTATAGGAGTGTTCTTGGCGATAATTCTCGTGCTGGTTATTATCCTGCTCGTTGCCAAGAAATACCTTTCTCCGAGTGGTAACGTCACACTTACTATCAACGGAGAGAACAAACTCTCCGTAGGGCAGGGCAGCAGCCTTCTCTCAACATTGGCGGAAAACGGGATTTATCTCTCATCTGCATGTGGAGGTAAGGGCTCGTGCGGACAGTGCAAATGCCAGGTCGTTGAGGGAGGTGGCGAAATCCTCGACTCAGAGAAAGGACATTTCACCCGTAAACAAATAAAGGAGCATTTCCGTCTCGGATGCCAGTGTAAGGTGAAAGGCGACCTCTCAATCAAGGTGCCGGAGTCTGTGATGGGAGTGAAAGAGTGGGAGTGCACTGTTATCTCCAACAAGAACGTGGCTTCCTTCATCAAGGAATTCAAGGTGCAGCTGCCTCCGGGAGAACACATGGACTTCGTGCCGGGAGCGTATGCGCAGATCAAGATTCCTACATTCGACATCGACTACGACAAGGACTACGACAAGAAGGACATTGGAGAGCTTTATGTACCTGTGTGGGAGAAATTCAACATTTTCTCTCTCAAGTGCAAAAACGACACACCGACTGTCCGTGCATACTCAATGGCGAACTATCCCGACGAGGGAGATATCATCACCCTCACCGTGCGTATCGCTACACCTCCTTTCCTGCCTAAGCCACAGGTGGGATTCCAGCCGGTCAGCCCGGGTATCGCCTCTTCATATATCTTCAGCCTCAAACCTGGCGACAAATGCGTCATGAGCGGTCCTTATGGAGAGTTCGCGCCGGTATTCGACTCTAAGCGTGAGATGATTTGGGTTGGTGGTGGAGCTGGAATGGCACCGCTGCGCGCTCAGATTATGCACATGCTCAAGACCCTCCACACACGCGACCGTGAGATGCACTATTTCTACGGTGCACGTGGTATCGACGAGGTGTTCTTCATGGAGGACTTCCTCGCACTGGAGAAGGAATACCCGAACTTCCACTTCCACTTGGCTCTCGATTTCCCCGACAAGAAGGCCGACTCCCTTGGTGTGAAGTATTCTCCCGGATTCATCGCGAATGTGCTTGGAGACACATATCTCAAGCAGCATGAGGCTCCAGAGGATGTGGAGTACTACCTCTGTGGACCGCCAATGATGGCAAAGACCGTGCTCGACCTCTTACACTCTCTCGGAGTGGAGGACGACATGATCAGGTTCGACAACTTCGGTGGATAAACAAAAGCAAAGGCTGCCTGTCAGCCTTGACATAGATATAAAAAACTGCCAACCATCATGGTTGGCAGTTTTTTATATCTATGTCTATAACTGAAATTACCAATAAATTGGCAATTCAGCGCCTATTCCGGCATGCCATGAGAAACGTGTGAACGCTCCGTGGACATTCAGCTTCAGATGCTTCGTAATTTTAATGCCCATAGTCGCCTGTGCTCCGAAGTCAAACCCTTTGTGAATCCAGTCGTCATTGTAGTCTCTCCATTTATCCCAGTCATACTTGTGCTTCTCTTTTATATTGGCATATCCAATCATCGGAGTTATCTGTAGCCATTTGGTTAGCGGAAGGCGGTAACCGACATGGAACAAATAGGCGTTGTTGTCGTCGTGATATTTAAACTGGTCGTCTATACTTCCGCCAAAGTCAAGATAGAATCCGTAAACAGTTCCGCTAAGCATGAATATGTCACGGTAATATTTCCCGGCCTCTCCCGCCTGACCGAAGTTGAAGCCCACGCTCCATGTAGAGTTAACTTCCTTGACCTTGCGCATAAATGCGTTGTCGTGTGTGTCGCCGCTTTCCATCTCCTGTCCCTTGCAAACCAAGGCGGTCATCAGCAGCATTATAGTCGTTATTTTCCTCATATTATTAAAGGGTACTTCTATAAATTAGTTTTTATCATCTCTTGGGCACTCTATTCCACTTCGACGCTTTACGTTTCTTAGCGGCATCTTGGCTCTTTTACCTTGAACCATAGCTCGCTATGCTTCTGAGGCTGCAAGAACCAACCTGCTCGCTAATAAATTATAAATCGTCTGAAGCTAATTTATAGAACTACCCTTCCAAATTTATGCGAAGTTACAAAAAATCGGTTAAATGAGCGATAAATAAAATCAATTTAACAAAATAATTTAAATATTGCAATATCATACATGGAAAATTGCATACGATACTCCGATATTTGCATCTTCAAGCTGCTTGAACTCTTAAACCTTCTGTTTTTTAAATATTTCTTATTCATTATGATTTGTATGTTCTTTATTATACAGATATTTTAGAAATTGTACCCGATAGTTGATTGTAGGGTGGTCTGAGTATTCTTCAGCTTTAAGACGAGTATCATCATTGCCCAATAATTCTAAAGCAATGATATAGGCATAACCACCAATGTCGTTTTCTTCACAGAATCTATATGCGATATAATCAGCCTCCAGTTCTTGAATGCGGTCGTATTTAAAGCTGAAGCTACGCGTACTTAGGTCGAACATCATTAAAATATCGGATGCAAGATTAGCATAGTACCAAGAATAGTTTGATCTATAATTGTTGTTTCTGTATGTATTGTTATATGAATCATGTAAAGCTGCAGCTATTGTAAGTCCTGCAAAAATACCACCCCATATTTGATTTCTTTTATTACGTTTGTTGGTTTTCCAAAGTCCAATGAGAGAATGTTGTAATACGTAGTGTGTCATTTCATGAGCGCATACAGTAGTAATTAGGTCGTTATCAGAATTGAGCCTCTCAACAAGACCTTGTGTCAAATAGATTTGACCATATGGAGTTGTAAACGCATTAGGAATTTCTTCCTTATAAATTCTTAATTCCTTTACTCTGTCGTTGGTTTTCAGGAGATTGGATTGAATTAAATTTTCAATTTTCCCGACTGAGTTGGGATTAAATTTCTGAAGTGTCATAATCAGGTCTTTTCTGCCTTTCTCCACCACTGCCATAGCTTTTCTCAAAGATTTCTGCGGTTTCTTTCTGGCATATTGTTGTTTTAGCAATGCTATTTCTGGAGAAGAGTTCTCAATGTGTTCCCAAAAGGCATCGACATCATTTTCAGGTCCGTTTTTGTATATTCCAAAAACATTTATCCATTCATCATATTGTTTTTGATATTTCCTTTTTAGTGTCAATGGTTTTGCATAAGACTGGTTTTGAGACAAGAAGTAATGGTCTTTCTTCGCTTCTTTATTTCCTGTTTTAATTGCAAGATTCAGGAAATAGTCTCCTTTTTCTTCGTTTCCCAGATAGAAATAATTATATGCACAGAAATAAAAAGCTTTCCCATAATTATCCTTATTTGAGCAAAGATAGAGGTATTCTATATTTGATTTTTCTTCTTCGGTCACTTTATGGAAATATTTCTCAAAATTTTTCTCAGCATCACCGTATTTATAGTTTCGGAACTGGGCATAAGCAAGAGCGTAATATGCTAAGGTTTCTGTTGGCTCATTTCCTTTTTCTGATTCTTTTATATACTTTTCTATGAAAGGTTCTGCATCATAGGTATATCCATCTGAAACGAGTGCATAACCCTTGTAATGGTTAAAGAAAACAGTTTTGTCTGGATATTTCTTTTGCCATTTATCGATAAAGTTAACACATTCCATATATTTGTCGTTCTTGAATAACGTATATGCGATATTCTCTACGACATTATACGGTAAGCTATCCTCTCCGACAATCTCACTCGCATATATATCTGCAAGTGAATAGGCTTTAATATTTAAACATGAATCAAGCTTCTGAATTGTGTAATCACGCAAATCAGTAGAATGTGTGTGTTGTGCTATAATAGTGCTTAAATTTATAAGCACCACGATAATTGATATGCCTATTCTT
>JAZUMZ010000047.1:0-9725 GCA_045603885.1 Bacteroidaceae bacterium
CGATTAAAGGATTTGGGATATGAATAAGATAGACAACATACTTGATAGGCTGCAAAATGAGCAACCAATTTTGGACTGTCCAAATGAGCTGACAGAACGTATTATGACTTCCCTTCCGGAAAGAAGAGCATTCATATCTAAGAAGCGGACGGTATTTCATCCAATTAAATTCTACTGGCGCTGGATTGCTGCCGCTTGCCTTATAGCGCTCATTGGGGCAGGTGTCTCTTTGGTTTTAAAAAACAATGATGATATTATTCAGCCCGTAACCCGACATAAAGATATTTCCAAAATAACAGATGACAACACAGATGATACAATTAAACACCCGTCCCTACATCAAGCAGATTTGACTGTTGAGATTAACGATACATTATCGAATGTTAACGAAAATGAGACGAATAGATATCTTGCTGATTTGAACAGAGCGCATAAACACCATACCCGAATTAGTAACTCTATTCATAAGGAGACCGTTCAAATTCCCAAAGTAGAAAACTGTATCGACACTGCTACAGTTGAGAATAATAAAGTGGCTGTAAGGGAACAAAAACCTCCTATATACGATAATAATATTCATTATGCCTCATTACAACCTGCTGATACAACCAGACAAGCTCCAAGCAAGGTGAATGACTTCATTGCCAAGTTCGCAGAATATAATGCAGTCAAACCAGTGGCTTTGAACTGCGAAGACGACAACACTGAGACCCAAACAGTGAGTAATGCATACATATTTCCCGACAGGGATGGCGTGGATCTGTTCAGCAGACTGTTGCAGGTGGCTGTCTGTTATGACCAAAAACATCCAGGTTACCAACTCAACCTCTCAAATAATCAGTTTGTTTTCCAACTTCAGGATAATAATAAGAACCTGAAATACCTGTGGATGGCCGAGCGCATCAACGGTCAACGAATACTGCTCTTTGCCACTCAATCGCCCATAAATGTCTCTCTATCCACAGCATGCTATCAGGAATTCCGGGATGAGTTGACACATACGGGCAACGCATATCAACAACTTTAAAAAATTAATCATTATGAAACGTACATCAATCTTGTGTCTAATGACTTTTTTATATCTGTCTGTCGGAGCGCAAAACTCAAAAAAATATTATGTTGATAGGAGTTTTATGCATCCATGTCCTAAAGCGGATTCCACCATAATGAAAGGATTGGCCGTGGTAAAATGGCCCTCAACAGAGGATCGTCATGTCAAGGGACGTGATGATATCTGGCTCAGCAATATTCCTGTTTTAAGTGGGGCGAGCGCAAATGAATTTGGACCTTCACTTGAGTATAGACAGAATGGGATTGGGCTAGTGCCCTTTTCATTACAGATGAATGAGGAGAACGGAAAGACAGTGCTTCACTGCATGCTGAGGATGCCGGCTGATGCCGTTTCCAATTTCTGGTTGGCATCTGATGAGGCGGCAATCGTCGATTGTGAGACAGGAACACAATACCGTGCCATTGGTTGCTTGCCAGAAGAGGCTTGGAAGAAATACTTCACTTTCAGGGCAAAAAAAAATGATATCCTTGATTTTCAGGTGTTATTTCCACGTCTGCCAGAGACTGTCAAGAGAGTCAAGATATATGGAGTGCCCAACTGGGCTCTCAGGGGGGGGGATGAATTTGACCTGACCATAAAACAGGAGAATATGATGGCTATGGATGAAGCCCCTAAGATGCACAAGCCGACGCTCGTGCGTCCCGCCAACAATTATACAAAGGATAGTAGCGGATCGTGGTCTGTATATACCGACGCTCATACAATAAAACCGCAGCCCGAGGGAACCATGGCCCTTTGGCGTACTCCTGATGCAACCTATCTGGCTATCGCACATGAGCAGAACTGGATGCGTGAGTATTATGGAGTAGAAGTTGGTGGTATGCTAATCGATGACAGTGGTCATCAGTATAAACTAAAAGAACTGCAGGACTATCCGTTGGGTGAGCTATTCTGGGTTGAGGGATATTCAGGTGACTGCGTCGTCAATGTAAAAGTGTATGAGCCTCTGCCTGTGAACGTTGAGACTATCACTTACATTGAACCCGACGGAGAGCCGTTTAAGGCATGGGGCGCCAACTGGAAAGGTACAGTGAAGCACAACCTCAATGTGGAAGGACTCAGGGCTAACCAGAGACTTTTTGACTATCAACCCAGAAATATCGTTATGGAATAAGGAGAAACATAATATAAAGTAGTAGTATTTTTTCATAACCCGGGGCTGGTATGGGGCGCAGTGATGCGCCCCATACCTTTATTTTTACATGATGCGCCAGAGATTGTCAGTTCCGACAAGTGCAGACTGTATACATTCTGTCTGTGGCTTTCAATCCGCGAGGGGCTCGTCACCAAGGGCGGCATGTACGACTTGAAACGGATTCAGGGACTACATCTGGATAGAGCGCTCCACATGGTGCAAGAAGAAATCAATGCCTAAGAAATAGTTTGTCTCAATCACAGATTACGTGCATTATACACTCACGGATCTGGTTAACACCATCCGTAACAATCCGGATGATTTTGCCGAATGGCATACCTCTGAGACGGCAAAATTGTACGGACCTGCAATTTTTGAGATCAAAGAATGTCAGCTCTGAGTCAAATGTTAATGACATCAAAGTGACATTTTCACGTAAAAAATCGTTAATTCCGTGTAATATTAAAAAAAACTTTCAAAAAACAACCTATAAGTTGTATTATATAAAATAATCTATTATATTTGCAAAAAATTAAAACGATGACATTTGACCTTATTACAGAAGACGAAAGATTGTGGGCCACACGCTACGACAACTGTGAAGACAATGCCCTATTCTACTTGTTTGAACAATGGAACGATGTGACATGGCTGTACAATTTTTTCAAGGAAAACATCAACGACCTCACATCGTATTTCAAGATTACGGACATCAACAAAGCCATATATGATACGATTGAAGACAGCGAACGCCTCCAATGCCTGATTATGGACATATCCCCTGAAGCGGACTTGGACAAACTGTTCAGACCATTGGAAAACAGCAGGTTCTCTGATATGCTTCTTGGAAAAGAGAAAGCAAGGCTGAAAGATAAAGTCGGACATGCCTCATGGCTGAGAATCTATGCAATCAAATTGGAGCCGGGCATATACATCATAACTGGTGGAGCAATCAAGCTGACGCAGACAATAGCGGAGAGAGAACATACACTTCGGGAACTGGCAAAGATGGAAAAAGTGAGGAGCTTTCTTCTGACAAACAATGTTGTTGACAAAGATGCATTTGACGACTTCATGATGAGCGAAATGTCATAATATATCGAATAGTATAATCAAAAAAAGGATGGTTATGGGAAATGCAGTAGTAAGATTAAGGAAATTCCAGTCTCCCACTCCTTCCAAATGGAGGGAAAGGGCTGAATGGAGGTTGCAGAACAAAACATGGCTGCGACACTCTCAGCATATAGCCTTGCTTATGCTTGAAAAGATGGACGAGTTGGGTATGACCCAGAAACAACTGGCTGACATCATGGGATGCAGCCAACAGTATGTTTCCAAAATATTGAAAGGTCAGGAAAACCTTTCTTTGGAAACATTGTCTAAAATTGAGGATTGTCTTCATATCTCCATTTTACAGGAAGAAACAGTGATGGCATAAATGATTATGTAATAAAGCAGTGTAGCTGTCTTTTTACACACATATATTAAAGGGTACTTTTGCATAGTTCAATGCGAGATTCTGAAGCAGCGAGCGCAAAATCAAACTTGTTTGACATTTGCCGAGTCGTGACAGAATCCTGCGAGGCGAAAGTACTCTTTTTTATGGCTAAATCCAACACACAATACCACCTTCACCTCAAAGGATATGTCGGGTCAGCGGAAAAATTATGGGGATAAATTAAATGCAGAATAAAAAAAAATGGCTTAAAAAAAGAAAACATAGACATTTTGTCGGCTGACTTAGAAAAAGGTGATACTTCATTGCCTCTCGATTAAAGATTGCTGGTCGCATCCAGATTGGTGCAGAACTACATTGCTTAACGACTAATGATTCGTTTATTTAGGATTAGGGCATAAAGTTGCGCCAGTTGCGCAACCGCACCTCAGTCTGACCATTTTCCATGGAACCATTGTAGATGATTGCGCGCGTACCGGTCTCGCCATTGATATAGTCCTGCATTTTTGTAAGCTTGGCTGCGAAATCTGGGTGATAGGTCGTGGCAGACTTTATCTCATAGCCGTCAGCACGCTGACTAGTGAGCATCACCAAATCAATCTCGTTATGATTGGAATCCCTGTAGAAGAAAAGATTGCTCTCACGCCCAGCATTGAATCGATGCTTCAGCGCTTCAATCACCACGAAATTCTCGAAAAGATGTCCACGCATTTTGTCCCGTGCCAATTGTTCAGGCGACTCTATATCCAACAGGTAACAAGCCAAGCCAGTGTCGCAGAAGTAAAGTTTCGGTGACTTCACCAACCTCTTCCGGGTGTTGGCAAAATAAGGTGGCAACAGATAAACGATATAGGAAGTTTGCAGGATGGATAGCCAAGCCGTGATCGTCTTGGAATCAACACCCACTTCGCTGGCCAGTTCCGAAGCATTAAAGAGTGAGCCTATACGACCTGCACATAAACGAAGGAAGGTGTTGAACTGCATAAGGCTCCGCACTTGAAGCAAATCCCTAACATCCCGTTCCAAATAGGTCTTTACATAACTCGGATAGAGGAAACGTGCGGTATTCTTTTCTGCGCAAATAGCAGGATAAAGGCCATTGAAAAGAATCCCATCCAGCGTCTGCATAGCAAGTCCTTCGCGTACTTCGCTAAATGCCATTGGAAGCAGCTCGAACATTCCTGTACGGCCTGCCAATGACTGTGACACGCTGCGAAGTAATGCAAAATTGGAACTTCCCGACAATATAAACCGACGTTCTGAGTCGTTGTCAACAATGCCTTGAATGTAAGACAGCAATTCAGGCACTCGCTGTACTTCGTCAATAATCATACCTCCGGAGGTCTGATTCAGGAAACCGCGAGGGTCGTCCATAGCAGCAGCACGGACATCAATGTCTTCAAGCGAAACCTGTTTATATTCAGGAAAGAGATGAGTCACCAATGTGCTCTTGCCCGACTGGCGTGGTCCGGTAACGCACAATACTGGGAAGTAATTAGCGGCATCAAGAAGAGTCTTTCCAAGTTCTCTATTAATAAAGTTGTTATTCATTGTTTATGTAAATTCGGAATTCTGATGCAAATTTACATAAAGTATCCCTATCTACAAAATAATGAATGGATTATTTGCATGCAATCAATGCATTTTTGTATTTATTTTCCTTGTCGGTGCACAGGAGGCTCCTTACCCGATTGTGGAAATAACAAAAGAATTGTCACCTGATGCCAACATAAACAACATCAAAGTGACATTCTCACGTCGGAAATCGCTTATTCCGTGCTCAATTTAGTCCTTATTCGGCTGAATTACGGACAAATCCATCTGAATATCGAATATTTTTGCTAATTTTGCGAATAATAAAAATAACAAATAATATGAGCACTTCCAATCTACAAATTACCCCTGACAATTCTTTTTATGATGATGTAAAAAGGATAGTTGAAAATGGTTTACGTAAAGCTTATAACGATGTCAACTCAACAACCGTAATTACATATTGGCAAGTGGGCAAACGTATAGTCGAAGAAGAGCAGCATGGTTAAACAAGAGCAGAATACGGGAAACAAATAATCAATCAGCTTTCTAAACATTTAAGCAAAAATTTCCCAAAAGGTTTTTCACCTCGGAATCTTCGTGATTACCGCCAGTTCTATTTGTGTTTCAAAGATTTAAAGATTTGGCACTCGCGAGTGCCAAATCTAACATGGACACATTACCGCACATTGCTTCATATTACCAGTGACGATGCACGGTATTGGTACGTGCAAGAATCATCAAGGGAAATGTGGAGCGTACGCACATTGGCACGAAACGTTGGATCACAATACTATAACAGACTCATCCAGTCCCCCAAAAAGGAAGCTGTTATTGAAGAAATGCTAAAAATTACAGCACCACTTAAAGACGATGCGGGAAGCTTCTTAAAAGACCCTGTTGTTGCAGAATTCCTGCAATTACCATCGAATAACGATTTCACGGAAACAGAACTCGAAAAAGCTATCATTGCACATCTGAAATCATTCTTACTTGAATTGGGAAGAGGATTCGCATTCATGTATGAACAATATCATATTGCAACTGATGTAGGTGATTTCTTCATCGACCTGGTTTTTTACAATGTAGTACTGAAATGTTATGTACTTATAGATTTAAAGATATTGCTGTCCGGTAAAACATAAAATGTAATATAATTCTTCCTCGGAGTCCTTTTAAAAAGTACTCCAAGGTGTTTTTTTCAAAAGTAAGCCCCCTTAATCAAACAAAGTTGGTTCAGGTGGTGCCTTTTGCTTTTCCTTGGCAAGTATGTCATCCCATGTTTTATCCGGATTCTCCATAAATCTTATGAAATCGATGTAGTACATGAGTGTCAGTCTTACCATCGTGACTACTTGCGAGAAAGCACAATTGCGTTTTATGCTTCTTGACAGAACCGTGATAAGCAGATTTGCGATAAGCACAACCCATGTCTGTATCTGTATTGCGTTCACACTGTCCCCATAGAAGAAATGGAGCGGGAAATTCTGCTTGAGTTGTTTGTACAGGGACTCTATGGCCCACCGCAGTCGGTATATTTCAGAGATGTCCGCCACAGAGAACTCGAAATTGTTGGTCAGCAATACCGCCGGTTTCTTCTTCTCATCGAAGAGTTCCACCCTGCGTGCCTCATGTGTGAGTTCTCCCCTTGTAAAACGCACTTTCTGGTCTATGTGTGTCACAAGCCCGTCAGGATTCACATACGCCACGGACTCAAGCACGTCGAATTTGAGGTTCTTCTTCATTTTCGTGACGTAACATACCCCTTCCTCCGTCAGACGGTGGAATTGGGCGATGTCTATATAGGCCCGGTCGATGGCCAGTGTGGAGTCTTTGGGAAGATGCACCTCCTTGAGCAGGTAGTGGTCGTGCTTGGCGGCGGATGTGAGTTGTACGACCATCGGTACACCGACATGATACTTCATGACAGTGTGTACTTTCATGCCCCCTTTCTTCTTTCCGGACTTCGGATGTCTGCCTACGCCCTTCAATATGTTATCGAAGAGGCTGATTGTGGTGGAGTCCATCATATAGAGCAGTTTCTCCCAGTCTTTCGGCTCGTGTGTCTGTCCCTTGTAGCTCTTGGGAGGGCGGCTGTCCGCTAAAAACTTCGCATACCGCTCCAACAAGTGTGAATACACTCTGGCGAAGAACTCCTGCGGACGGCGTATGTTCGCCTCTGCCAACGTGCTGCGACGTACAAGATAGTCCAGCCCGAGATGATGAAGCTTGTGAGCCTCCGCCTTCATGCCAATCTCCAGTTCACGCAGGGAGTCGAAGTGTTTCAGTATGCCGTACAGCATCACAACCAGGTGACTGTATCCGTCAAAGCGTTTCACATAGGATTCACTTCCGGGTGTTTCACGGCTGATTTGAGTGATTTTTTCACGATCAAGTAATTTTAACACTTGATTATATACCGGCTGTCCGGTAAAATTACTATCTTTGCCCATGATTACATTTGGTTTGGTTGTGCGACTACAAAGGTAATCAAAAGGGCTGATACTTCATGTGAGTAACAGCCCTAAAATTTTATGCAAAAAAAGTTTTACCGGACAGCAATAATTTAAAGACAAAGAAAATCACCCATCAGGACGTAGGGCAGTTAGATATGTATGTCCGTATGTTCGATAATTTAAAACGAACAGAAAGCGACAACCCGACAGTTGGACTTCTACTTTGCTCGGAAACCAGTGAAGACATTGCACGATATTCTGTTTTAAACGGCAGCAAACAACTTTTTGCGTCAAAATACTTAACCTACCTTCCTTCAGAAGAGGAATTGGCAAAAGAAATAGGACGACAAAAAGAAATATTTATGGAGAGCCGAAAAGAATAAATCTTCGTCTTTTCTTACACATATATAAAGGAGTACTTTTGCAATGTTCAATGCGAGATTCTGAAGCAGCGAGCGCAAAAATCAAACTTGTTTGAGATTTGCCGAGTCGTGACAGAATTCTGCGAAGCAAAAGTACTCTTTTTTTATGGCTCAACATAAATCGCAAAATATCACCTTCACCTCAAAGGATATGTCGGAGGCTACGCCTTCGACAGCGATTATGTGGATTACATCCTCGCCAAATATAGCCTTTTTTATATATGGGTATGTATATATTGAGTATTTCGCTCTGAAATGTTAAAATTTCACCAAAAAGGAAAAATATTTACAAAATAATTTGGTTTATAAAATAAACTTGTTTAAATTTGCATCGTGATTCGAACACACTAGGGGTGTATGCACTTTCTGCAGGAGTATATACACCCCTTACAAGAACAAGATGTATCATTTAAAAAAGAGAAATTATGGAAAAAAATAACATGACTGCTAAGCGCAGTCTGGAAATCATTCGGGATTCTATAGAGCGCAGTCAGCGCACAATTACCAAGAATTCCTCATGCTCATTAATTTGGTGGGGCTTATGTGTTATTGTTTTTGCTTTACTAATTGCATACCTCTGGAAAAACCATGGCGGACCCGTTTGGAACGCACTTTGGGCTGTGATGTGGGTATTTGGCTATGTTGGTGAAAGGTTCATGGGGAAGCGTAAGGATCCTGTGCCATCAACTTTTGTGAGTAAAACTATTAGTCAGGTTTGGGGTGCGTTAGGAATATTCATTGGCTCCATCGGAATAATAATTGGATTGATAGGCTGTGGATTGTTGCCATTGACGTTTACCGTATCGGACAATCACATCACAGGTAACCTCTATATCAACCTGACCAGCATCATTTCGCTGTGCTTTGGTATGGCATCCACAATAACTGGCTTCATTCTGAAGAACCGTATCATTCAGGTATGTGGCTTCATTGCGGGATTGGGTGGTTTCTTTTGTGCCCTTAAATATCCTTGGGCTGAACAACTTTACATAATGGCAGCTGTTGCATTCGTAGGGCTTGTCGTGCCAGGTCTTTTAATATATTTCCAAAACAAGAAATAAAAGAAATATGTAGCTATGTTCAAACCATTAGACCCTCTACTACACTCAGAGCTGCGTCTTGCTGTAATGTCGCTACTCGTAAGTTCTGATGGCGCCGATTTCCCCTATATTAAAGAGCAGACAGGAGCCACCGCAGGTAATCTGAGTGTACAGATTGACAAACTGTCAGCTGCCGGTTATATTGAGGTGGAAAAAACCTTCAAAGGCAAAAAACCTTGTACTTTCTGCCGAATTACCCCGAAAGGGCTAAACGCATTTGAAGAATATGTTGAAGTACTGAAAACCTATCTCAACATGTAATAATAAACCGAAAAAGGGAAGCCGTTTGGCTTCCTTCTTTTATATGTTTACAAACTAAGCAGTTCCCTCAGATAATTCTGTATATCAAATGCTGTGATATTATAAATGGGATTGAGGTGTCGGATATTCTGATCCATCGAGAACAATTCGGTCTATAGGTCATTTTGCAGGATAAAATCTTCTGAGACATCGATAAATACTACCTTTGTGTGCGTTCAAGAACCCCATAAATGGTAGAAAATGTATAATGTAAAGTGCCCGGTGTGCGGTTCATCGCACACGATGAAGAA
>JAZUMZ010000048.1:0-5427 GCA_045603885.1 Bacteroidaceae bacterium
GCTAATGTTATTGAACCCTTTCGGGGTTCTTGACACTATTGCCGATCTCACATCCCCGGGTTATTCAACTTCGCATTGCTCATTTCATTACCCGGGGTTACTATTATTCAACCCCTTCGGGGTTAGCTTGTATAAGTCCCAGAGTTCCTTTATTTAATTAACTTTCGACAATTACACAGTGAGCGACAATGCTAATGTTATTGAACCCTTTCGGGGTTCCTGACACTTTTGCCGATCTCACATCCCCGGGTCACTCAACGTCGCGTTGCTCGTTTCATTACCCGGGGTTACTATTATTCAACCCCTCCGGGGTTAGCATACAGCATCCCCACAGATTATTATTTTTAATCGTTTGACAAATTTATAACAAGCCTCATTCCCGCCGCACGCCTGTTCACAAAGGGTGCGTCATGGTAACGTGTGGTGGTTTTCAGATACAGAAGACTCTCAATTGTGAAGTCACCACCGCGCAAGACGCGATCCATGCCCTCAGACGGTCCGGCAGGGTTGGTTTGACTATCCGACGTATATGGGGCATAATAGTCCAGGCACCATTCACTAACATTTCCCGTCATGTCATATAGACCAATCTCGTTGGCACGTTTCACGCCGACAGCATGGGCGGAAGAAAGCTCATCGACAGAAGTCCAACCGACATCAGTCGGGTCGTCGTCGGCTCCGGAATATATGTAACCCTCACTTTTTTTCCCACCTTTAGCCGCATATTCCCACTGCGCCTCTGTAGGCAGTGAGAAAGCCAGGCCCGTGATACTGCTGAGAGTATCTGCGAAAGCTTTAGCGTCTTCCCAGGAGAGCTGGTCAATGGCGGCCTCATCATCGCCTTCTTTAAGGCAGCGGCCGTCAGCGGAAAGGAAAGCTTTCCACTGGCTTTGGGTCACCTCATACTTACAGATGTAATAGTTATCCAATTTCACCTCATGTGGGTTCCGGCTCAGGCTGTCCTGCTCTATCAGAAAGTCGCTCATGGCTTCTGTATTCCCCATGGTAAACGTGCCACCCTCCACGAGCACCATTCCGTCGAGAATCGATGTCAAGGCATTTTGCTGATTGTCCGACAATCCTTCTGTCTTCACATGGAGGCCCTGTCCGTCATAGATATAAGTCTGAAATTTATTGGCAAGTTTTGGATACAAGAATATGCCCAATGCCAATAACACAACCGCTGCTGCAATCCATATTATCTGCTTCTTGCCAAGTGCCACACTTTTCCTTGGCTCATCCGGTTTTACTGGCTCAGCATCAGAGACAGGCTTTCCTATGGCATGCGACACAGCCATAACCAAGTCCTTAAACTTCACCTTGAAGTCAGGGTATGCGTCAATCCAGTGGCGCTGGTTGAGCATCACCCTCGCCGACCCTTTCAGCGGGGTTTTGTCGAGCCTGAACGGAATTATTGTCTTGCCGTCCTCAAAAGCGACGTTCAGCTCTCCGTTCACCCATGGTGACTCCGCCGCTTTCTCTGAGAAAACGACTACGACCACCTTGCTTGACTTTATGGCGTCGTCTATCACGTCGCCATATTGGGAGCCTGGCGGCAAATCACGCGGAGCCATCCAACACCGTATGCCGTTCTCCTCAATGGCATGACAGATGGCATCCGCCGCATCCTTATTCTGGCTTGAGTAGCTTATAAATACATCGTGTTTCATAATGGTTAAATTCAAGGGAGTCGCCTACGGCGAGAAATCTTACAAATCCAATCAAATCTTACAAACATTTGTTTTAATGTGGAATAATTCCTCCATAACAAGGCACTCAGAACTATAAAATTCTATCGTTAACGGTTATAATCTGCGAAGTTAATAAAAATTTTTAGAAGTGCAAAAAATGCTCCAAACTATTCAAGATGATATTGCTTCTTTTCCTCGTCTGTGAATTTTCTGTCTTTAAAGCGTTCCCGTGTCTCATCAATCAGCTGCTGGAGAGGAGGGAAGTCGAAAAATTTGATTTGTTTCCCGTGTGAAATGAGAATTTGATTATCGTTTGTAAACCATGCATCTATACCTGGAATATCATCAATGTCAATTTTCAGCACAAGTCCAATAGGGTCAATATTCCATATTCTTAGAGTGTTTTTATCGTGTGTATAAGAATTAGCCATAAGTACATATTTCCCGTCGGGGCTAACATCAATATCTCCACACCAGTATGGACGATCACCGTAAGAAAGAGAAGGGAAACAAATGGTGTCTGTTATTTCCATGGCTAGTACATCTATTATATATGCAACCTCGTATTCCTTATCTGAATTATCATCATGAATATCTGCCACAAGTTTTGTTCCATCAGCATTGAAGGCAAGTCCCATTTGGGGACAATCTAGTTTTTCATTTACAGGCAGTAAGACATCTCCAATAAATTTACCGGAATTCAAATCATATATACATATATCATTCCTGTCATTGATAACAGCAATATTTTTCTCACTGAAGCTACCAGACACAGACTGTATTGGAGTCTTAGAACGTATAGTTTTAATACATTTACCAGATGACGTGCTATAAATAAAACATTCATCTTCCTTTGCACTGTAACTGTAGAGACACAACAAATCGCCATACTCACTTAGTACCGCTGCGCTATGTTTTCCAAAAGGAGGAGTTATTTCACATATAACTCTTCCACTTTTCACATTTTTTACAAGAAGAGCACTATCATCACATACAACTCCGACTAAGCCTTCACGACTCTTTACGATATAATCAGTTTCTTCAGCAACAAACATCTTTTCCAAACAATCCTTGATATCTCGCATAAAAAAGCCATGTTCTGTTTGATATACAATTTTATCAATTGAAACGAATTGTAATTCATCAATCTCTTCTTTATCCAGAACCGTGCTATTAATTAATTTTCCCGACTCGGTATCTCTAAGAATCAAGTTTGTAGTTTGATCCATATAAATACATGAAGCTATTCTGCTGCTGTTAGGAACAAAAATAAAATTTTCTTCATCCTTGTCATAATCTTCCAAATCACAAACAAGTTTTCCAGTTATTGCATGCCATAAACATGCTTTTCCATCAGACGAAGTTGTCAGGATTAGCTTTTGGGATGGATCAAACATAACAGAGAGAAAACGGGAATCTTGTAAATTGATTGTATTTATACATTTTTCCGACACCAAATCCCATATTTGAAGATTTCCATCTTCGTTAATTAAATACAATTGTTTTGTGTCTCTATCAAAGTCATAAATTTGCTCAGAATTGTCATTGTCAATCAGTTTATTACACACATTCTGGCCTGTAAAGAGATCCCAAAATTGCAACTGACTTGAACATTTTATAAGGACATATTTATTGTCTGAGCTAAAACTAACATCTGAAATATTTGGATTGGAATTATAAGCATTCAAATTATTCAGGACAGTTACAACGCGTTCTTTGTTGACATCAAAAACGATTATGCTATGTGTTGTTTTTGTTACAAAGTTACCATCTTGATCGTAGTACAATACTATAGAAGAGTCATTTGTTAGTTCGGAGTTTTGGCTATCTCTTACTTCAAAACAGCTTGCAACAAAATTACCATCTTGACTAAACCGTATCAAATCTATATCAAAATCATCATTTGTTATGTTAGAGGGAAACTCTAAAACATGGGAATAGTTTTTGCCAGAAAAAAAAGCGGTGTCCGTATAATTGCAGATATAGATATGTTTTTTTTTATCGTATCTAGAATGCGCAAGCGAAAAATTATCCACACACAAATCGTATTCCTCTAAGTCTATACCAACGTTTGACTTAAATAATTGCCCTGTCTTAATATTAAAAAGATCAAACTTATTTGCCCTTGACAGGCTTCCAATAAGCAATAACGAATCCGCATAGCTTGCAGATTTCACAAGCAGGGAGTTTTCTGAATCAAATACATCCAACCTTGTTTTATCTTTCGCACAAGCCTTGCGCAGTGCCGCCTCGGCCTCGGGCAGGTAAGGTTTTTCGGGGTTGCTTAGATCTGTAGGAAGGGCTTCCAGCGCTAACATCCTGGCAAGATAATAGTCGCCGTCCTCAATCGACTTGTTCGCGTTATCCACAAGCGCTTTAAGCACCTTAGGTTGCATCTCGTTAGGAAGGACAACCGTATAATACAGCACCTGGTTAGGTTGAATCTCATCGGTGGTAAGTGAATATACAGCTGACTTGGAACATTTAAGCCGGAATTTCCTGTAGCAAACGTCCTCCTTGTCATTAAGAACATCTATATTCATATACCATCGATTATTTACACTATCTCTTCTTATAAGCTCATTAGGATTTTGGTCTGTACACTCTATACTCAAATCCTCAATGTCGCTGTCAAAGAAAATTGTGGCAATACCACCATCTGTAGAGCGGTTCACATTTGACGGCTCTGGGCTCAATGTCACTTGCAAAGTCTGGGAGGACAATATAACCGGGAAGAAAAGAAACAACCCGCACATGAGCAGAAATCTCAGACTCACGTCTTTTATAGGGAGAAATAATCTGCAATTACTCAATTCCCGAAATGATTTTTTTGTTCTCATAGCATTATATTTTATTCATTTAAGTTTCGGTAGTTTTACAAAAACCATAATAACCCTTTTTTTCAGGTTAAGACTTTGTCTTTGATGTTGTGACTGTATGCCTTTCCTTGTGTGCAAGCACACAGATAAAAGCCTCCAGCCACTCCATCAACTCCATAGGAGTTACAACCTGAAAAAAGCAAAAACATCGGCTCTGAAGAGCCTGAAAAACAAGAAACACTTTCCATGAATAAAGAACATTCTTGGTTATTAAGCCAGAATGGCGACTGTTTTTGCCACTCGTGATGGATGAGTTTGGGAACCAAACTGTACTGGACTTCCGGCTTGTGCAAGAGCGTGCTCTTATGCACAAAGCCGGAAAAACAGGGCGTAAGGTCGAAGACCTCATCCATCATAAGTGGTGTTTTTATTGTTTTTGTCTTCATCAAAACAACTTCAGAAAGTTCAACAAGATAAAAAAACGTGGCAGGAGACGTTCGCTTCGCTGATGATATAATGTTCCGTGTGAAAACCCCGGGAGCGGGCTCCCGTTTTTCCCACAGAACATTATATCAGTCAAATCAAGATTTGCCTCCGTCTCCATCCACTTGACAAAAACCTCCTTTCAGTCGGACAAAAACCGCTTCACTGTGCTTCGCACTAAAAAACAATATGGTTGCCATCATCCATCTTCCTGCCTCATATAGTTCCACTGTTGCTGACGATGCTCAGTTCTGGGTCTTTCATCAGCTTTCATTCTGACGGTTGCGTCTCATGGCTTGACCACTACTTGTTTCTTTTTTGTTTTTTCTTTTGTTGATATCAGAGCATGAAATGCGGCGGTTGGTGTTGATGGTGGATGACGTAAACTTGTTTACAGGCATTCACCATCAATGCCAAACGATTATCTTGAAAAG
>JAZUMZ010000049.1:0-14020 GCA_045603885.1 Bacteroidaceae bacterium
GGCGCACCTGTCGCTGTCGAGCTTACAGCTACCGAGACCGGCTACACATTCGTGATGCCTGCAGCCGCTGTTACTGTAACCGCTACATTCAAGGCTTCAGAAGTTGGACCTGTGGATGGACTGACAGCAGTTTCTGACAAAATGTGGAACTTCTCTGATTTCGAGGATCAGACAATTACAGCCACAACAATTATCGACAATATTGAAATTGCCGCATCAGATAAGAAGACCGTAGTTATTGAAGGTAATACAAAGTCAATCGACGATTATTCTTTCACTAAACGACTAAAATTGGGAGGTAAGACTGAGACAGGAGTACGCTATCTCAGATTTAAGGTGGTTCCCAACTCAAACATAACAGTGTATGCGATTTCTTCGAGCTCAAGCGAAGAAAGAGTGCTGAATCTCGACATTCCTGAAAAGGGAACAACTGCTACTTCCAAAACTTTCGGCAGTACAATAGATAAGCTTACTTATGAATATACTGGAGAGACAGAGACTGATGTGTTCGTTTATGGACCTGATGCTGCCCTTAACCTCTACGGAATCAAAGTTGCTCCAATCACTTCTGAGCCTACAACTTACAACGTCACCGTTGCCGAAACCGAGAACGGAACTGTTCTTGCAGACCCGACTACAGCTGAGGAAGGCGCAACAGTAACTCTCACCGTCACTCCGACAGAGAACTACGAGGTTGACGCTGTCACAGCTGCTTATAATGATGAATCAGGTGCTCCTGTCGCTGTCGAGCTTACAGCTACCGAGACCGGCTACACATTCGTTATGCCAGCAGCAGACGTGACAGTAACCGCAACATTCAAGGCAATTCCAGAGCCTGTTGTTGCTCCTGCAATCGTGAACCCGAGCTTCGAGCTTGCTGACGCAGACAACAATCTTACAGATGAGATTAAAGCTTCTAACGGACCTCTTGCAATCTATGGATGGACAGAGGAAGTGGACAATAGTTTCAACAACACTGAAATCCGCAAGGCTGAGTCTGCAAGCACAACCTCTCAGTTCGGAACTTCCGCTCCGAGCGAAGGCGAGTATGCACTCTTCTTCCGCCACGGATGGAATGGTGGTGGAGTGGCTACAACATTCACCTCTACTGCTCTCGACAAGCTGCCTGCAGGTAACTACAAGCTGTCTGTGGATTACAAGCAGCACTATAGCTATGACAATACTACAAACACCAACACTTGGGTAGGAATCGCACTTAAGAGCGGTGAGACCGAGATTGCATCTGCAAAGAGTGAACCTGCAGCAGGTGTTAATGGTGGTTCTTCCGACGCCACTTACTTCAACACAGCTGAGTGGAGCACTCTGACAGCCGCGTTTACTGTGACAGAGGACGTTGAGACATCAAATGTTGTCATCACACTCAATGCTGGCGGACAGCGTCGTTCAGACTTCTTCATTGACAACGTACAGTTAGTGGCTGTTCCTGAAGCTGACATCGCAAAAGCTGCTCTTGCTGAGGAAATCGCCAAGGCTGAGGCCGAGCAGGCTAAGTATGGTGTAGGCGAGGGACTGTTCCAGTACCCTGAGAGCGAGATCAAGCCTATCGCTGACGCAATCACTGCTGCCAAGGCTGTCCTCAACGACGAGGCTGCTACTGCACAGGCAATCAGAGAGGCGACTCAGACCCTCAAGGATGCTGAGGAAGCTTTCGCACCGAAGATGAACGAACCTGAGGCTGACAAGGCATACATCCTGTCTGTAACTACTGATGCAGGAACATTCCAACTCAACATCGAGGGAACTGCCAATACAATAGCTGAGCAAGGTACTCCTATTTACTTTGCTAAGCAGGAGGACGGCACTTACGCTCTTACAGCCGACAAGGAGAACTACGTGGTTTATGAAGGCAGCAATGCATGGACAATGTCCACATCTGCTACTCCTTATGGATTCACAATCGCAGCTCTTGCCGATGGTGGATACACAATAAAGGGAAAGAATGGATTCTATGCAACCAATAAGGGCGATGGCGATGCAGCAGGTTCTACCGTTTATGGCGACAAGTCTGCTTCTAACGGAAACTACATCTGGAACATCGCTCTCGCTGAGGAGGAGACTCCTGAGGTTACTCTCAAGGGTGACGTAAGCAACGATGGCAAGCTCTCTGTGGTTGACGTTACTATGACTGTTGACTTCATCGTTGAGGCTGCTGAGCCTACTGCCTACCAGAAGGCTGCCGCCGACATGAACGGCGACGAGACCATTACTGTAGATGACGCCGCACAGATCATCCAGGGCATCCTTGACTTCGACTACAATGCTGCGGAAGAGGTTGAACCAGAACCTACGGCTAAGGCACGTGTGTCTAACGCAGACTTCCTCGCTATCGACGGATCTCGCATAGACCTCAACAACTCCAACGAGTTTGTGGCATTCCAGATGGATGTTACTGTAAACGGTACTCTCAACGCGGTGAACCTTACCAACCGTACGGCTAACCACACTCTGAGATACAACAAGATCAGCGACAACACCTACCGCATCGTGGTGCTCTCTATGAGCAACTCTAAGCTGGAAGGCAACAACGGAGCTATCCTCGACATAGATGCCATCGGCGACTTCGAGATCAGCAACGCACGCTTCATCGATTCTAACATCAACGCATGCTACATCAATGTTGACAACACCGTTACCGGAATCAGCGACGTGGAGGCGGCTACTCTCAACGCCAAGGCAATCTACACCGTTGGTGGTGCACGTGTGAACACCCTCCAGAAGGGTCTCAACATCGTACGCAAGGCCGACGGCACAACCGTAAAGGTCTTCGTTAAGTAACTGGGATTTAAAGAACGGCGAATTTTGCGAATTTTACGAATTCAGTGAGATTGGCTTAATTCGAAATCAGCAGGGCTGACAGAAAAAATTTGTTTAATTCGTTTAATTCGCCGTTTTTAAAAATCGCCGTTTTGAATCTCAATAGCAGTTCTATTATTTATTATATTTTAAATTCTAACGTTTATGAACAAAACAATCAACAAATGGCTGTCATTCCTGCTGCTTATGCTTGTTGGAACGGTGGGCACATCAGCTCAGACGCTCGAGGTTGAGGACTTCTCAATCAAGGCTGATGAGGTGAAAGAGGTAACACTCGTTTACAAAGGCGATGCGGCAATGATCGGCTATCAGACAGACATTGAGCTGTCAGAAGGGTTGGTGTTCGAGACTCAACCGGTTGACAAGACCGGGATATTCTCGCTCGACATGAAATCCCTTGGAGAAGTTGATGGAGCGACCAACAAGGCACGACTTGTGGCTACCTCTACAGCAGGAGCTACAGAAGTGGCTGCCGGTTCAGACCTCCTGACACTCTCTGTTAAGATCAAAGGTACAGAATCTTTCGAGAGAGGTACACTCAAACTCACGAACCAGGAAATCGTGCTCGCAGGCAACACGCCGGTGAACCCCGCCGACTTCACCTGCAATATCACACTCCAAGGCGACGAGCCTGGACCGGGTAACTCTTTGACCGACTACATCGATTACACAGTAACTGGTGTTACGGGAACGTCTTATGCGGAATTCTCAGGAAAGACTGCCACATCACCTGCTGTCTATGCAGGATTGTGTGCTGGCAAGGACAACACTGTGCAATTGCGTATGAAAAACAGCAATGAAGGTGTGGTGACAACTACATCTGGAGGTACATTGGCTGAAGTTGGAGTTAAATTTAACTCTCAGACAGATGCCGCTCGTGTTGTTGATGTTTATGCATCAAATACACCGTACACGGCTGCATCTGATCTTTACGGAGACAATGCAGGCACACTCATTGCTTCTTTGGCTATGGCTAACGCTGACGATGACGGAATCGTCACATTTGTGGTTACGGATGAATATAAATATGTAGGATTCCGCTCACAGAATCAAGCTCTTTATTGTGATTATCTCAAGGTGGTTTGGAATCTAGGTGATGAAGTGGTTGTAGGTCGTCCTACCATCACTCCTTCCGCTTCTTTCGAGACCTCTCAGACAGTGGAAATCACAGCTGAGGAAGGCGCAACAATCTACTACACAACCGACGGCACTGACCCTACGGCTGAAAGCACCGCTTATACCGAGGCACTCACAATCACCGAGACCACAACCGTGAAGGCCATCGCGGTGAAAGACGGGGTATCCAGTGAGGTGGCTTCCGCTACATTCACCAAGGTTGAGCCGGTTGAGCCGATTACCATAGCTGAGGCTCAAGCACTTGAGATGGGCGCTGAAGCCTTTATCAAGGGCGTGGTCGTGGCTTCTGCCGCAAATGGAGCCGTAATCTACGACGGTACTGACTACATCTACTATTACAATACCGCCAATGCTCTTGAGGTTGGCAAGTCGGTGTCTGTAAAAGGTGTGCTCGGCAATTATGGCGGAGCAAACCAATTCACTTATGCTGCTACCGTTACCGAGATTGACGACCTCAACCTCGCCATACCTACAGAGGCTAAGGCTCTCACTGCCGACGACCTCGACGACGCAGCGACAGACGGAGCGGCTATACCGCGTCAGCTCGCTACAATCGAGGGTTCTTTCAGTATCAGCGGAAACTATTTCAATATCGCAGTTGAGGGAACGGAGACCGCTGTAGGCGCGATTGTGAAGCCTAAGGAAGATGTCTCCGCACTCGACGGCAAGGTGGTTAAGGTTACAGGTTACGAGATGTATGTAACCAACAACAAGTATGTTTACTTCGTGGCTACAAGCATCGAGGAGGTTCAGGCTCAGCCTACAACCTACGCAATCACAATAGCTGAGGCAGAGAACGGAACAGTTGTTGCCGACGTTGAGACAGCTGAGGCTGGCGCTACCGTAACCCTTACCATCACACCTGCCGAAGGTTATGAGCTTGACGCTGTAACAGCTACATACAAAGACGAGGCCGGCGCCGATCAGAACATCACTCTCACTGAGGACAACACATTCGTTATGCCGGCTGCCGACGTGACCGTAACCGCTACATTCAAGGCCTCTGAGCCTGAGAAGCCGGTTATCGAGGAAGGTGTTTACTACATCTACAACGAGGCTTCAGGCAAGTTCCTCAGCCGCGGCGACGCATGGGGAACACGCGCAGTGGGCGACAACTATGGTCTCCCGATTAACGTTGTGCGCACTGAGGAAGGCAAGTATAACCTCCAGATGGTGGACAACCAGGCTTATTATGGCGACGACTACTGGATGTATGCGGACTGCACGGGCGACCGTCTACGCGCTTACACAATCGAGGAAGTGGAAGGCGGATATACAATCAACCATCCGATTGGTGAGACTGACTTCAGAGTGTATATCTACCTGAAGGATGACGCCGACAAGTATGCAATCGCAGGTAACGCCACAATCGACGACAATATCTCTGATTGGAACCAGACCGTATGGCAGTTCCTCACTCAGGACGAGCGCGACGCAATTGTTGAGGACCGCGAGGCTGAGGAGAAGATTACCGCGCTTATAAAAGCTGGTGTTCCTGCTGATGCCACAGAGGAGAATATCAAAGCGGGTGAGGCCGCTACTCTCACATTCAAGACCGGCTCCGCATGGACATTCACCGCTAAACGTGGTGGAAGCTCAGCGGCTACCAACGACAATGGTACTGAGTGCTATCAGGGAACCGGCTCGTTCACACAAACAGTGACCGGACTTGAGGCCGGTGCTTACAAGGTGACGGTGCAGGCGTTCTTCCGCGACGGAGAAAATGCAGCCGTGGCAGCAAACTACGACAAGGGCTACAACCTCTCCAACGCTTATCTCGACGCCAACGGAAGCACAGCAGCGATCCTTAGCTGGGGAGCTGACCGCGCAAGCGACAGCAACCCGAACTCAATGGAAGAGGCTGCCGCTCTCTTCGCCGACGGCAAGTACATATCCGAGACTTACGCATACGTAGGCGAGGACGGAACTCTCGACCTCGCAATCTACCAGCCTAACTTTATCGGATATGGATGGTTCATCGCCAACGAGGTGACTTATGCCAAGGTGACTTACGGCACCTCATCATCTATCGACACTGACCTCACTCAGGAGATGTATCATGAGTGGGATGCCGCTACCGCCAATGCAAACATCACGGGGAATTACCCGAATATCTACTGTGACAAGAAGTTCGGAGAGGATGTGTCTGGTGGAACCACTATTTATGGACATGGCAGTGTGCCCGCACTTTCTTACGCTGACCTCTCAGAATACAGCACCCTGACTATCACTCGCTCTTCTGAGAGCACATTAGGACTCCGTCTGCTCTTCAACCGCGAGGAACAGGCCGACGGCCAGGGACCTCTCACAGAGATCAACAGCGCTGACAACAAGTACGTGACCCCTTCTGAGGACGGACTTACTTGGACAATCGACATCGCACAGATGGTTGAGGATGCCGGATATGCGCATCTGAACGCTATCAAGGCTGGATGGGGAGATGGTACGCTCAACATCACAGCTGCAGTGCTCACCAAGGTGGAGAGCGACTACACAATCACAGTTGAGGAGGAAATCGAGAACGGAACTGTAACGGCTGACAAGGAAAAGGCAGAGAAGGACGAGACCGTCACTCTCACAGTCACTCCTGATGAGGGCTACGAGCTTTCCGAGCTTTTGGTTACCTATCCTGTGGGAACAGTGAACGAGGAGACTTCTGAGGTGGATTTGGATATCGTAGAAGTTCCGACCGTCAATAACGATGACGGCACTTACTCATTCACCATGCCGGCAGCCAACGTGACCGTGGAGGCTACATTCGCCGAAATCACAAACAACTGGACATTCGACGAGAACCCTAACGACGTGATCACTGCAACTACAAGAACCTACTACAAAGACTGTCAGGAAGGTGATGTATCTGGACTGCAGCATGTAAGCAGGTGGAGTGAGGCAGAGATGAGCGAGAATCCTGGTGTTATCGGAGGTATCTTCGCTTACGGTTCTGAGAATAAGCTCAACGATAGAGTAACCGCTCCGGCTAAGGATCCTGAGGAGAGCGAGGTAGGCTCTGCATTGGGTCTGGTCGCTGTTTGGACACAGATTGCTCAATATACTCAGCCCATCACTCTCCCGTCTGGTAACTACAAGTTCACTTACACTGTGTATAACGCTCTGAATACCGGAGCTGTGGAGAAGAACCTCTTCGGATTCATCGCTGCCGACGGCACAACAGAGTATCTGTCCGACAAGAAGACATTCACCGTGGGTGAGTGGGAGACTGTAGAGGTGACATTCACACTCGAGACAGAGACTACTGGTAACCTCTCTGTTGGATATGTTTCTGCTAATGGCGGATCTGACAGCCAGCCTCACCTCTTTGTTGACAACATCAACCTTGAGGAAGTTTCTGGTAAGGACGTAGCTCAGGCTGCTCTCGAGGAGGAAATCGAGAAAGCTGAGGCCGCAATTGATGGATATGTGATTGGCGACAATGTCTTCCAGTATCCAGAGACCGAGATTCAGCCGCTTATTGATGCTGTAGAGGCTGCTCAGGACGTGCTCGATGACGAGGACGCCACAGCTGAGGAACTCAAAGATGCTCTCGACAAACTCAAGGAAGCCGAGGAGGCATTCGACCCGCAGTTCAACGAACCGGTTGAGGGACAGGCATACAATTTCACGCTTACTACCTCTGAGGGTACCTTCCAGCTTAAGATTGACGGCACTGCCAACAGCATCGCTGAGGAAGGAACACCTGTTTACCTCGTTGATCAGCAGGACGGCACATACGCAATCACTGCAGATAACACTAACTACGTGGTTTACGAAGGCAGCAACAAATGGACTATGTCCACATCTACCGAGCCTTACGGATGGACTATCACAGCCCTGGAGGATGGTGGATACACCATCGCTGGTCAGAACGGTCTCTACGGAACGAACACAAGCGACGGAAACGCAGCCGGCTCTACTATCTACGGAGACAAGAACACTGGCAACGGCAATGTTGTTTGGAACATCGAGGCTGTACAGACTGAGCCTGTGACTACATCTTACACTGGTACACTTACTCAGACCCTCTCTCATCCTCAAGGAGGAGAAATGGGTAAAGAGGAAACCGACAACTATGAGATTAAGATCTCTGAGCCGGACGCAGAGGGTAACGTGACCATCACATACGTTGGTGGATTCACATTCCCGGTTATGCCATCTACTCTCCCTGAGTTCACTGTGAACGCTAAGCAGACTGTGGCACAAGACGGTACCATCACTTACAGTAATGAGACGTTCACCGTTTCTGTACCTATGGGCCAGATGTCTGTCAACTACAATGCGTCACTCACTGGTACTCAGGAGAATGCCGAGGCAACTCCTACTATTACTCTCACATTGCAGAATGCAACCACCAACACAGTGGTATTCGGTCCTATGGCTGAGAATCACGAGATCAACGAGACTGAGACTGAGAACGGATCAATCTCAACTGATGTTGAGGAGGCTAAGGAAGGCGACAAGGTGACTATCACACCTACCGCTGAACAAGGCTTCGAAGTTGACGAGATCAAGGTTACTTACCAGACAACCGACGACCAGGGTCTCCCTGTGACAGTAGATGTGCCGGTAACAAAGAATGAGGATGGAACATACTCGTTCATCATGCCTGATGCACCTGTTACCATCGCTACTACGTTCAAAACGGCTACTGGAATCAACACGGTTTCTGCAAGTGCCGAGGCTGTGAGCGACGCTCTCCGCAACGGACGCGTGTTCGACCTCAGTGGACGTAAGATTCGCACAATCAACAACGGCGGAATCTACATCGTCAACGGCAAGAAGATGATGATTAAGTAATCACGAGAAGCCTCATGGGCATTATCAGCCCTATGAGCCTCATAGGCCTCATGGACCCCATAAGCCCCATAGGCAACATAATCAGGCGGCCCGGCATATTTGCCGGGCTGCTTTTTTCTGCTTTTACCAAAAAAGGCGAAATTTTATTCTCCATTGCACTGCTTTTTAACTCATTCATTTTGCATTATCCCCTCTTTTCCGTAACTTTGCAACATAAACCAACTAAAGCGACTGTATATGAGAAAATTTTTACTTTCAATCATCATCACATTGGCCACCACCGTCTCCGCATCAGCGGTTGACTGGCAATGGGGCACACCCACCTGGAATATCCAGGACGGATGGGAGTTCCAAAACTACGAGGATTATGCTCAGTCAAAGATAATCCTGACCTATCCCAATCCATCCAACTACCAGTTGAATTTCTTCCAGATGCTCGCTGTTGAGTATAATGTATATGTAGATGGGGCGGAGGAACCTCAGGTGGGACACGGGTCGGCAAGGCAAAGCACGGCGATCGAGCTGAGTTACGACTTCCTTGAGGGACACTCCTACAGGGTTGTCACGACTGGTGCGGTGCTCGCGCAGGCCAATCTCGCAACATACACCACAGACACGCTCTACGAGAACCATGACTCCTACACCATCTCTTTCTCAATCAAAGGTCCGGAGCTGGTGAAGACCATCAACGTGGAGGGCACGACATCACTCGCCATCACCGACCAGGAAGACCCGCTCACATTCAGCTTGATCGACAGCAAGTCCGTTATAGACGCACTCGGAGTCACATCCATTGATGAGGCCACAATATTCGGACTTCAGGTCAACGGGGCTTACGTGCCATACGAATGGTACGGACCCGACTATTTCGACGGTTGGCGCGACCAGGACGGCGACTACACAAACTGGGGAGGAGGCTACAACCGGTTTGCGGAGCATAATGCCTACCCAGCGGTATATTCAATCAAGCTCAACCAGACTTGCGACACTGTGAGGTATTATTTCTATGACTATTGGAAAGAATACAATCCCGATGACTCAGGTGAACAGGGAGGAGGACAGATCCAAAGCGCAAAAGGAAGGTTTACGGCTAAGGCGAAAGCACCAGAGACTCATTACCAGAGTGTTATCTGGGACTGGGATAACGGTGACGGCACAACAACCCAATATACCCGTTTCTTCCGCTGCGTGGAGGGCACAGACTACAAGGCGTCGTTTGTCGTCAAGGCAAACAACAAATATGTGCTTATCAACGCCGTAATGCATTTCGTGAGCATAGACGACTACAACAACTCCCAGCAGGCAGTTCTTGGTGATGTCAACGGCGACAATACCGTCAACATCACCGATGTGGTAGGAATAATCAATGCGATAGCGAACGGCGAGAATAATCCCATTACCGACATTAACTCCGACGGTACGACCAACATCACCGATGTGGTCATCGTCATCAACATCATCGCTGGGAATTAGGCAATAAATCACATTGGCAAAAAAACGGTTTGCGGGGACACCGCAAACCGTTTTTTGACGAAAATTCGTTATAGCGTTATGCCGTTATTTCGATGCTTCGAGGTCACGTCCCAAAATTAACTTTTCACTATTCACTATTCACTTTTCACTTCCCTCCCGGCATCTTTCCGTCCATCACGCCGATAAGCATCTCGAGCAGCTCGTCGGTGGGACGTGACAGCGTCATGTTGCCGATTTTTGTCATAGCCTGACGTTTGCCGGCCTTGATCTCATCTACACGCGCCTGAAGAATCTTCTTCATCTCGCCCTTGTACTTGGGATCATCGGAGCATTCGCCTATCGGCTTTGCCCATTTGGCAAGTTGCATGTCGTCGGCGTCGATGTCAGGGTCGGCGATATAGGCTCTCACGTTTTTAAGGTATGCGTCCCAGTCTTTCTGCTTCTCAGCGAGGGTGATCATTGTGGAGTAGCGGAAGTGGTTTGCGTTGGAAATACCCAGCTCGTCGAGAAGGGCGGAGAAGGCGTCGTAACGCTCTTTGTCCAGGGCTGCCGTGCCGTCGTATTCCAAGACTAAGCTACGTTGGCAGTTTGTCAGCACGCTCTGGATCTTCATGTCGGCCATGGCATCACCCACTTTGTAGCGCAACAGCTCGTTGTTCTTTGCGGCATATTTGAACGGCTCGCAGAACGGGTTGTTGATATGGCGCATAAAAATCTGGGTCAGCTCGTCGTTGTCGAGGAACGTCTCTGTCTTGCCCTCAAGGATGGCCTCAGCCACTTCGTTGGCGTCGTCAACCTTATAAGTGGCAGTGAGGGTCTTGAGATACTCGCGCAGGAACTGAGGGTCGCGGTCGCCTTTCTTCCAGCGATCCTCAAGCGACACCGACGAGTTGTCCTGACTGTGCTCCTCAACTTTTGCGATAAAGGCGTCTGCGGGGCTGCCGCCGAGGAAGCGGCTGATTTCCTGGGCGTCGGCGTTGAAAATCACGAAGGTGGGGTAGGCGGTGATCTGGAGTTTCTTTGCCAGCGGAGCGCCGTACTCGCTCTCCATGTTAATCTTCAGGTTCACGAACTTTGGGTTCATGTATGCGCCCACCTGCTCCTGGGGGAACACCTCACGGGCCATCTTCTTGCACGGACCGCACCAAGAGGTGTAGCAGTCTAAGAAAATCAGCTTGTTCTCAGCCTTGGCCTTAACACTGGCCTGCTCCAGAGTTGTACCGTCAGGCTCAAAAATCATTCCTTGTGCCATCAGCGCAGTAGCTGTTACCAGGCACATCATCATTGTCATTAATCGTTTCATTGCTATTTTTTTTAGATATTGTTATTTCGTTATGCCGTTATTTCGGAATTTCGATATTTCGATGTTTCGATGCCTCGATGCTTCGAATTCCCGCCCCAAACTAAACTTTTCACTTTTCACTATTCACTTTTCACTTTTTTTCTCATTGCATCGAGAATTTCCACGCCATGTCCTTCACTTTGCCAGGAATTGAATATTCATAATGGCTCTCGGTGTCGAGGATTCCGCTCGCAGGGTTAATCAGGTACTCATACACCTTGCCCTGACCCGTCTGGGCGTTCCAGGTGGCTATATGCACCAGGTTGTCGGCCTGGGGAACCATACGGTAGCCGTAGATGGTGCCGTGGTAGTATTTCATGATTCTCACACATGTCACCTCCTCTTCGTCGCTCGGGGAACGCCAGGCCTCTGTAGCCGGGAGGTTGCTGTCGTAAGCCAGATTATATACAGACGAGCCGCTTGAATAATAGATAAAGCTGCCCACATGGCTCGAGGAGATAGACGTGGCGTGTTCGATACCAGGACAAAGGTGGTTGAGCGGGTAGAGACCTACACCGATGTTTGTGGAGGTGGGATTTGTGGTTGCGAAGTTCGTAACTGCCAAGTAGCGTTCGCTGCCTTTGCTCATGATGATATAGTCGTAAGGACGGAGACCCACTCCCTGGCTGACACCGCGTCCCCAGTCGGCCATCACAAAGTCCATACCCGTGTTGTTGATGTCAAACGCTGAGACATTCGGGTCTTGGGTGGCAAACTCCTCCAGCTGCGCGGAGTTGTAGCCGGCATAGCGGAAACGGTGATAGGTCTGGTCGTAAACCACGATACCGTAATTCAGCGTGTTGGGAATCTCGGCGTTCCAAGGGGCAAGCTCTCCGATGCCCTCGGAGAATTTTGCCATGCCGAACTTTGTGGTGCGACCTTCTGTGGCGCTGAACGAATAGGTGTTCGTATATATTTGGTTGCCGTTGAGCAGAACTTCCGAACTCTGACCCGACATCACGCCGGAGCCGTGCTGCCCATACCATGTGGGGCGCATCTCTGACGGGGGATTATGGAAGAAGTCGTTGAAGTCAAGTGCTTTCTCAATGCCGTTCTCGCTCACGCCCACCAGTGTGTAGTCGGTGCACAGACCCACGTAGTTGTTGCCAGAGGCGAGTGACACGGCGATGTCTAAGCAGCGGACGGGATGCCCTTGGAGAGGCTCACCGTTGGTGGTTTCGTAGAGGTTGGTATATGACCGGTTGTAGTTCACGTTCAGTTTCGTCCACGGGTTGTAAATCAGAGCCAGGTCTGAATAGCCCGGGCGGTCGGCACGCTCGTAGAACACCATCCAGCCGCCGTCGAACACCTCGCTGATGGCCACGGGCAGGCGGAAAAACTGGCGTATGCCGTCGTTGCGGTTAGTAACCACCAACTGGACGTAGTAGTTGCCGCCGGTGCGGGTGAGCACGGCGTCGAGCACGCGGCTCGTGCCGATCACATCTACATTCTGGTTCGCGCCCAAGCCGGTAGTGGCACTGAATATTGTCCATTCGTAGTCCAAAGGGAAGCGGCTCTCGTCGTCCACCAGTGTTCCCTCGAAATACACCTTGGGCTCTAAGTGCAGCGTGTCGTATCGCATGACCGAGTATTCGCTCTGCATACCTGTAGCCGCCGTGTCGATTACGACCGCCTCCAAGTCATGGTAGTCGTAGTCTCCCTTGTCCTCGTAGCAGCCCGACAAGGACAATCCTGTCATGGCAGCTGCCAAAACAACCGCAAATCTCCTGCATATCTTGTTTCTTCTCATTTTTCTTTAGTTTTTTTTAGTTTTTATGGGGCTCATAGGTCTCATGGGTCTTATGGGGCTCATGGGTCTTATGGGGCTTATGGGTCTTATGCGGCCTATTAGGCTCATTCGGCCTATTAGGCTCATTCGGCCTATTCGGCCTATTAGGCTCATTCGGCTCATCATTTCCTATCCAAAGCTCACGGGCAGGCCGTATTCGTCTGTCAGGGGCTCGTCGTGGCTGGCGTTATAGTCGTTCAGGGCCTTTTGCATCACCTGTTGCAAATACACGGCATAGACAGAGGAGATTATGTTGCGCTCCTCGTCGTAGGCGGTCTGGGTGTTGTAGTTGATCTCAAAGTCAATCAGCCCCAGGATCTCAATCATAAACTGGTATTTCACACGGCTGTAAGTGCCGAAATAGCGGCTCAGGGGAATACGCGGGAAGTTGGCGCTGTCCCAGTTGTCGGGCTTGGCGAGATAGTTCTTCAGGATCACCGTGAATTGCTGGTGGTTCTCCGTGCCCGTCTCAAACTCGCTGTTCTCAACCATGCGGAAGTTTATGCTTCCGTCTGTGTCGGAAAAAAGGTCGGGGTCGGACAGCTTTTGAGTGTTGAACCACACTTTGTACTCGCCGCTGATTGCGCCGGCTGGCAGAACATAGTCCTCGGTCCGCACGGTGTTAGCCATCAAGGCGGAGTCACCGCCCA
>JAZUMZ010000050.1:0-3720 GCA_045603885.1 Bacteroidaceae bacterium
AAATTCATTCAAAACACATCAAGTAGATGGATATTCTCGCGGCAATTTCTCAAATTTCTTCGAGAAAAGTTTGGTATATAGTCTAAATATTTTTAACTTTGCACACAAGTTAGACTATATATTTTGTGTTATGCCAATACCTCAACATATCCTCAGCGTCGAGAGACCAAAAAACACGGTTGTCACCTGCTATGGCAAGAACAAGGACCGTTATGCCGTCCGCCAGCGTGTGGGCTGCAAATATGACGATGGTCGTCACCTTCCTAAGAACGGGCCGACGATAGGCCATATCATCGACGGGAGATACGTCCCGATAGAAGATCCGATCCCGACAGTGTCCATGTGTGATGTCGACTTGAAGGACTGGGCTAATGTAACTCTTTGCGACAAGCTGTTCCAGGATGTTCTGCGCGACCTCAAGAAGGTGTATAACGAGAGCGATGCGCTGAAGCTGTACTGCATCGCCATCCTGCGTGTATGCAACTCCGGCATCAAGGACTGCGAGCTGAAGGAGGCCTACGACGACTGTTTCCTTTCGGAGACGTATCCGGAGGTGGCTCTGTCACGCAATACCGTCTGCGAGTTTCTCAACAACGTGGGGAAGACCTGCTCCCGTATCGTAAAGTTCATGCGGCTGCGCACCGAGGCTGTGAACATGAGTCATCACCTGCTGGTGGACGGAACCCTGAAAACTGACACATCGAAGGTAAACAGCTTGTCAGACTTCTCCAGGAAGGCCAGACTGAAAGGGACTCGCGACATCTCCGTACTCTACGCCTTTGATTTGGAGGCGCGTGAGCCCGTCTGCTCCAAGTGCTATCCGGGGAACATGCTCGATGTCACCGCATATGAGTCGTTCATAAGCGAGAACCACATCACCAAGGGCATCATCGTTTCCGACAAGGGCTTCCCCTCATCGGCAGCAGAAGCGCAGTTCAAAGCCAATCCGGATCTGCATTACCTCAATCCGCTGAAGCGCAACGCGAAACTCATTGAGAGATACGACATGCTTACCTTCACAGGCATTCTTCCCTCGAACTCGAACATAACCTGTCGCAAGGAGAAGTGCAAGGGAACGAAGAAGTGGCTGTATTCATTCCGCGATGCCGCTCTGGCCGCGAAGGAAGAACAGGACTGGCTGAAGAACGCGAAGAAGGACGGTACTTACTCCGCAGAAGCACTTGCTGAAAAGCAGAAGTCATTCGGTACGATTGTGCTTGAGAGCGACTGCGACCTCAGCATAGAAAACGCCTACGCCGCATATGCCGAAAGATGGGAGATAGAGATTGTTATGCGCTATTACAAATCCGCATGTCAGTTTGACGACACCAGGGTACAGGACGACTATTCCGTCATCGGCTCTGAGTTCTGCGACTTCCTTGCCACGGTGCTCACATTCCGCCTGATAAAGGCGTTTGACGGCGAAAAACTTCTGGAGAAGCATACATATAAGAAGGTGATGGCCACACTGAAGAGGGCGAAGAAAATCAGGATTGAGGGCAAGGATTGGCAGCTCATCAAGGTTGCCCCCTCTGCAGCAGATGTCATCCAGAAACTGGGACTGCTGGCAATGCCAAAGGCAGAACCAAAAAGGAGAGGGCGAAAGCCTATACTAAAGAGTGTATAGTACAACCGATTGGGAAAGTTTTAATTAAAAGAATGGTTGATTATGAAAAAATTGGTATTGAGTTTAGGGCTTCTGGCATTGAGTAATATTGCTTTTGCACAGAAACAAGTGACGATTAAGGGTGGAACCATTGTTCCCGTTGAAGCTGTCAAGAATGTTCGTGCAACAGAAGTCCAAGTCGGGCAGAACGTGGACTTTAAAGTTACGCGAGACATTATTGTGGATGGGGTTGTTGCCATTCCCGCTGGCACAATCGTAAAGGGTAATGTTTACGAGGCTAAGCGTTCAACGGCATTTGGAACAAAAGGACGTCTCGGCATCAAGTTGAGATACTTGAACCTGCCTTCAGGTGATGTCGTCAATTTCGCCTCATCCGACGTTTACATCCAAGGTAAGAACAGAACAGCATTATCCGTTATCGTATTCTGCTGTACTTGCCTGCCATTTCCTTGTGGCTCGAGAGCAGAGCTTACTACTGGCGTAGAGTATGATGCTACTGTAGCGAACTGCACGACAGTTACAATAGAATAATCTGCCAAAACGCAATAACCGTCAATAAAACGAAGAGAAGGAAGCCGCGCCGACATTTATCGGTCTCGGTTTCCCGCTCTTTGCTTTTCCACATTTTTATATTATAGGCCGTCCGTCATAGTGGTCTTTTTCTGCGCAAAACCTCAAAAATCTGGCGAAAGCCTTGCAAAATCGGGTTATTATGATTAACTTTGCAGCGCATTTAAGCAACTAAGGAGGACTGAGTATGGAACTACAGACAGTAAAGATGGGAAAAGAAAAGCTGATAGTAAGCGGTGCCAACATGGATGGTATCAGCATCAGGCGGACAGGCATCGCAAAGGTGTTGTGGCGGAAACTGAATGTGGAGGTTCCCAAGAGCGAGGTAATTGCCGACGGTGTGAACATCTATAGAGGTTAAAGCGTAATGGGAACCATCACAAGGTAATTTGAAGAAAGGGTTGACTGTATCGTGACGGAAAGCTACGTCTATACGCCAGTTGACCTTTCTTTGTGTAAGGATGTGAAGCGCGTGAAAGTAGTGCGCTCACTTTGGGACACTGGTGCTTCTGTCACTTTGATTTCTTCAAGGGTCGCCAAAGTGCTTGGGCTTACATCCATTGGCAAGTCGGGCGTGTCAGGCTATAACGAGGGCGTTGACGTGAAAGACACTTACTGCGTCCACATAGGATTACCTACGGGCGACATCGTGACGAATATCATGGCGATGGAGTTTGACAGCGATGAGTACGATGTGGTTATTGGCATGGATGTTATCGGGAAAGGTGACTTGGCTGTGACAAACCTGAACGATAGAACGACGTTCTCATTTCGCATTCCATCGGTTGAGGAGATAGACTTCTCGAAATAGAGATTCTATACAATTATTTTATAGGCCGTCCGTCGTAGCGGTCTTTCTGCATTTTTTACTCATAATTGTTTCATTTTATATTGCGAGTGCCATCTTACGGCAAAGCGTGTCGAAATAGAGGAATGTCTCTTCCGGCACGAAACCATACGAGGCATAACGTTGTGCCAACTTGGGATAGCTCTCATCACAAATCAGCGTGACACGATGGAAGCCTGCACGTTTGGCCATTTCCACGGCATCGTCAAACAACATTCTCCACAGCCCGCCCATGCCCACGAAACTCAGGAACAATGGCCAAAGAGTCAAGATAGTATTCACCCGCCGTTGTCTCTGCCACGTCACCCGAACTGAGCAACCGTCCGTCGGGCATCACCCAGGTCTTCCTCCGTCTTTCCTCATGCGTGCCGCCATCGTAGGAGACAAGTCCCCCTGCCAGCTTGCCCTCGCACCTCAGAAGTCGGGTGTTCTTCCAGCTATAGAGCGTGTCGTCGCGAGCACCATGCTTCTTCAGAAACGGCGGCACGCTATCCATGTGCATCCCCTGGGCCACAATCCACGCGATAAAATCAGTATCCTCTGGCTTGGCCGAGATTATCTCTATATTCTCCATATACAATTATAACGCTAACTAAACTTTCCCACCTTAGTTATTCAACCACGAATTAATCGAATTTAACGAATTTACTATGCAGGACAAGAAATTTCTAATGCA
>JAZUMZ010000051.1:0-25657 GCA_045603885.1 Bacteroidaceae bacterium
CCCCTGGACACGAGGCGTTCACCGCCATGCGTGCCCGAGGCGCCAAGGTGACGGACATCGCCATCATCATCATCGCAGCCGACGACGACGTGATGCCTCAGACAAAGGAGGCAATCAGCCATGCCGTGGCTGCCAACGTGCCTATGGTGTTTGCGATCAACAAGATAGACAAGCCGGGAGCCAACCCGGAGAAAATAAAGGAGCAGCTCGCCGGCATGAACTACCTTGTGGAGGACTGGGGCGGCACATACCAAAGTCAGGATATCGCCGCCAAGAAAGGCATCAACGTGGATCTGCTCATGGAGAAGGTGCTGCTTGAGGCCGAGATGCTCGACCTGAAAGCCAACCCTAACCGCAAGGCTGTGGGTTCTGTGATCGAGTCGTCGCTCGACAAAGGTCGCGGATATGTGGCTACCGTGCTTGTGCAAAACGGTACACTCAAGCAGGGCGACGTGGTGCTCGCAGGCACCAGCTGGGGACGTATCAAGGCTATGTTCAACGAGCGTGGCAAGCGTATCGACAACGTGAAGCCCTCTGAGCCGGCGCTTATCCTCGGACTGAACGGCGCACCGACTGCCGGCGACACCTTCCATGTGATAGAGACAGAACAGGAGGCGCGCGAGCTGGCAACTAAGCGTGAGCAGCTCAAACGCGAGCAAGGAATCAGAACCACTCGTCGTAAGGGACTTGAGGACCTCGCACACGACATCGCCATCGGAGGTGTGAAAGACTTGAACCTCATTGTGAAGGGCGACGTGGACGGATCAATCGAGGCCCTGAGCGACTCACTCATAAAACTCTCTACCGAGAAGATTCAGGTGAATGTGATTTACAAGGCCGTGGGTCAGATCAGCGAGAACGACGTGTCTCTCGCCAAGGCTTCCGACGCCATCATCATCGGCTTCCAGGTACGTCCTTCTCTGCCCGCCCGCAGACTTGCGGAGCAGGAGGGAGTGGATATCCGTCTTTACTCTATCATCTATGACACAATCGAGGAGATAAAGAGTGCGATGGAGGGTATGCTCGCGCCTGAGATCAAGGAGGAATATACCGGTACTGCAGAGGTGAAGCAAGTATATAAGATCACTAAGGTTGGAACTGTGGCAGGCGCTATCGTCACTGACGGCAAGATCCACCGCTCCGACAAGATACGTGTCATACGCGACGGAATCGTGGTATATACCGGTGCGATCAACGCACTCAAACGCTTCAAGGACGATGTCAAGGAGGTAGGACTGAATTTCGACTGCGGTATTTCTATAGTCAACTTCAACGACATCCGGGAAGGCGATATATTGGAGGCATTCACCGAAATCGAGATTAAGCAGAAATTATGACCATACTAATAATCGTATTTGTGCTTGTAGGCGCTTTGGTTGGATTTAGCCGGGGCGCCCTCAAGCAATTAGCCAGCCTGGCCGGAATCATCATCGGACTGGTGCTTGCTGTCACGGCATACGACAAATTCGGCAAGATTCTCGCCGACTTTACGGGTGCCGAGCAGTCCATGGCCGACATCATAGCGTTCGTGGGAATCGTCATCCTCTTTCCCATTGTGCTCGGGTGGGTGGCTACACTGCTTACGAAGGCATTCAAGGCTATACACCTGAATTTCATCAACCGCCTGGCAGGAGCTGTTATCGGAATGGCAGGGTATCTGCTCATTCTCTCTGTGGCGTTTAATATCTACGACTTCATAAAAAGTCGCGGAGGACTTCACACCGACCAGCTTGGCCAGCGTTCCGAGCTGTTCTATAAGGTGAAACATGCGTCGCAAAGATTTGTGCCTGACATCATTATCGTGACCGACTCAACAGAGGAGGCCTCAGGAATGCAGCCTAAGCACTCTATACACGACCGGATTGACATCCTGGGACTGTAGGGAGAGAGTCAAGGCCATTATTAGTTGTTATAAATTATTAATGCGGGTAAGAAAGCCCGCTGTGAGATATCATGTCAAACGAATTTGTAAGGAAAGTAGCGGAAGAAAAATACAAATTCGGCTTCACTACCGACATACATACAGAAATCATAGATAAGGGACTTAATGAGGATGTCGTGAGGCTTATTTCTGAAAAGAAAGGGGAACCCCACTGGCTTTTGCAGTTCCGTCTTGAGGCGTTCAGGTATTGGAGGACACAGAGACAGCCTGACTGGGGGCATCTTTCTTTACCCGACATTGACTATCAGGATATATCCTACTATGCCGACCCTACGGCAAAGCAAAAGAACGACGGGCCGAAGGAGATAGACCCTGAGCTTATGAAAACCTTCGACAAGCTGGGTATTCCCCTTGAGGAGAGAATGGCGCTCAGCGGCATGGCTGTAGATGCAGTCATGGACTCTGTGTCTGTAAAGACTACTTTCAAGGAGAAGCTTGCTGAGAAGAACATCATCTTTTGCTCTATAAGCGAGGCGGTAAAGAATTATCCTGAGCTCGTCAGGAAGCACCTTGGATCGGTGGTTCCCTATCGCGACAACTATTTCGCCGCACTCAACTCCGCTGTGTTTTCCGACGGCTCGTTCGTCTATATTCCAGCCAACACCCGCTGCCCTATGGAGCTGTCAACCTATTTCCGCATCAACGCGCGCAACACCGGCCAGTTTGAGCGTACACTCATCGTATGCGAGGAAGGTGGATACGTGTCTTATCTTGAAGGATGTACGGCTCCGATGCGAGACGAGAACCAGCTACATGCCGCAATCGTGGAGATCGTGGTGATGGACAACGCCGAGGTGAAATACTCCACGGTGCAAAACTGGTATCCAGGTGACGAGCACGGCAACGGAGGTGTGCTCAACCTCGTGACAAAACGTGGGTTGCTCAAAGGGCATAAAAGCAAGCTCTCGTGGACTCAGGTGGAGACGGGATCGGCCATCACATGGAAATATCCCAGCTGTGTGCTTCAGGGTGACGACTCACAGGCAGAGTTCTACTCTGTGGCTGTGACCAACAACTATCAGCAGGCGGATACAGGCACCAAGATGATCCATCTTGGCAAGCATACCAAATCCACAATCATATCCAAAGGTATCTCGGCAGGCAAAAGCCAGAATTCATACAGGGGACTCGTGAAAGTGGGCAAGAACGCCGACGATGCCCGCAACTACTCGTCGTGCGACTCCCTGCTGCTCGGAAGCGAGTGCGGGGCACACACATTCCCATATATGGATGTCCATAACAATACCGCCACAGTGGAACATGAGGCCACGACATCTAAAATATCAGAAGATCAGCTTCTTTACTGCAACCAGCGTGGCATAAGCACAGAGGATGCTGTGGGGCTGATTGTCAACGGCTATGCCAAGGATGTGCTCAACAAGCTGCCTATGGAATTTGCCGTCGAGGCCCAGAAACTGCTGTCGGTGTCGTTGGAAGGAACTGTGGGGTAAGAAGTGAAAAGTGAAGAGTGAAAAGTGAAGTTTCGAAATGACGATATTCCGAAATAACAAAACATCGAAACCTCGAAATTCCGTCATAGAGAATAAAAAAGGAAATAATATATGCTGAAAATAACCAATCTCCATGCCTCGGTGGCTGGAAAAGAAATACTTAAGGGCGTGAACCTGTCAATTGCAGATGGTGAGATCCACGCTGTCATGGGAACCAACGGAGCAGGTAAATCCACGCTTAGCAAGGTTATCGTGGGCGATCCTCAATATGAGGTCACTGAAGGGAGCATTGAGTTCAATGGACAGGATTTGCTCGGCATGTCAACAGAGGAGCGTGCCCATGCCGGTATTTTCATGTCGTTTCAGCAACCAATCGAGATTCCGGGCGTGTCGATGGCCAATTTCCTCAAGGCGGCCGTGAATGCCAAGCGCAAGGCACAGGGTCTGGAGCCTATGAAATCCTCAGAGTTTCTAAGTCTCATGAGGGAGAAGCGCAAGCTTGTGGCTATGGACAACAAGCTGATGAACCGCTCGGTCAACGAGGGATTCAGCGGTGGAGAGAGAAAACGTAATAAGATTTTCCAGATGACTATGCTTGAGCCGTCGTTCTGTATTCTCGACGAGACAGACTCAGGTCTCGATGTTGATGCCCTGCGTATTGTGGCCGAGGGATTCAACAAAATCCGCAAGCCCGGCACCTCTGCCATCATCATCACCCACTATCAGAGGATTCTCGACTATATCACACCCGATTATGTCCATGTGCTTATCGACGGGCAGATTGTGAAGACGGGAGGGGCAGACCTGGCCCGCCAGATTGAGGACAACGGCTTTGACTGGATAAAAGAGGAACTATGAGCGAGCAGCAATACATAGAGTTATATGAGCAGAGCAGAGAGCTGATAGGGCAACGTTCCTGCGCGCTGATGAACAGCGTGAGGGAAGATGCTTTCAAGCGCTTCAAGCTCGGTGGATTCCCCTCCATGAAAGTGGAGCGGTATAAATACACCGATGTGGACAAGGCGTTTGAGCCCGACTACGGCATGCTTCTCACACCGCTCGGTATAGCTCCGTCGGATTATATTTTCACCCTGAAGGAAGCACCTGTTGACATGGAGCCTTACTATGGACAGGTGGCCGACCTTGATGACCCTGTCGTCCAGCTCAACACCATGCTCGCACATGAGTGTCTGCTCGTTTATGTACCTGCAAACAAGGTGGTGGAGAAGCCCATAAATGTGGACAACTGGATAAAGGGAGAAGTTCCGTCGATGATGAACCGACGCATGCTAATAGTGTTGGAGAAAGGGGCTCAGGCCACGGTCATAGTCAGCGACCACGCCACTGGCCAGCAGCAGTTTCTCACGACCCAGGTCGTGGAGGTGGTGTGTGGTGACAACGCCCACCTGGACCTCTATGAGACGGAGGAGACCACTCCGCTCATGAGGCGCTTCTCTAATGTCTATATACGTGTGGGCAGGGACTCCACCGTCCGACATTTCAGCATCACGCTCGCCAACGGGCAGACACGTAACCTCTGCGATGTGGAGCTTCTCGGAAAAAACTCACAGGTGGCTCTCAACGGCTGTGCCATCGCCAACGGTGACCAGCATGTTGACAACAACACACTTATATGTCACGTGGCACCCGGGTGCCGGTCGGATGAACTGTATAAATATGTTGTGGACGGTTCTGCTACAGCTGCTTTCGCAGGCAGGATCCTGGTGGAGAAAGATGCCCAGAATACTTCGTCGCAGGAGACAAACTCCAACCTGTGTGCCAGCCCGCAGGCCAGGGTCTATACCCAGCCTATGCTGGAGATTTATGCCGACGACGTGAAATGTGCTCACGGGGCTACGGTGGGGGTTATGGACCAGAACGCGCTGTTCTACATGACACAGCGTGGCATACCAGAGGAGGAGGCTAGGATGCTCCTGAAAAACGCCTTCCTCGGACAGGTGATAGAGCAGATTAAATATGAGCCTCTGAGAACCAAAATCGCAGTCAAAGTGGAAAAACGCTTTATAGGCGAGATGAAGAAATGCGGCGACTGCAACTTGTGCAAGTAAGCAAGTAAGATTATGAATAGAGACGATTTTCCAATATTAGGACGTGAGATATACGGAAAACCACTGGTGTATCTGGACAACGGCGCTACGACCCAGAAGCCCAGGTGCGTGGTGGAGGCGATAAAGGATGAATATTTCAATGTGAACGCCAATGTTCACAGGGGCGTGCATTTCCTTTCGCAGAAAGCGACAGACCTGCATGAGGCCGCACGTGAGACTGTAAGGGCGTTTGTCAATGCCCGCAGCACGGCAGAGATTCTTTTTACGCGCGGCACCACAGAAAGCGTCAACCTGCTTGCATTCTCTTATGGAGAGGCTTTTTTGACAGATGGTGACGAAATCATGGTGTCGGAGATGGAGCACCATAGCAATATCGTGCCTTGGCAGATGCTGGCAGAGCGAAAGGGGCTGGGAATCAAGGTGATCCCTATTGCCGACGACGGGCAGATTGACATGGACGAGTATATACGTATGCTCGAAGCCTCTCCAAGAGTGAAGCTGGTGTGCGTAACCCATGTGTCAAATGTGCTGGGAACAATAAATCCGGTGGAGCGTATGGCGGAGATCGCACATCAGCATGGGGCGAGAATTCTTGTTGACGGTGCGCAGTCAACACCGCATCTCAAGGTGGATGTACAGGAGTTGGGGTGTGACTTCTTCGCTTTCAGCGGACATAAGATATACGGATCCACCGGGGTGGGAGTGCTCTACGGACGTGAGGACCTTCTAGAGCAGATGCCTCCTTATCAGGGAGGTGGAGAGATGATCAAGCGGGTGAGTTTTGAAAAGACCACCTTCAACGAGCTGCCCTACAAGTTTGAGGCGGGAACCCCCGATTATGTCGGAACCCATGCGCTCGCCACAGCGCTTGACTATGTGTCAGGCATAGGCTTCGAAAGAATCCAGAAGCATGAGCGGGAACTCACGGGATATGCCGTGGAGCGGCTGAGGGAAATCAACAACCTTGAGGTTTACGGCCATCCCCAAGGACATTACGGAGACGCTGTGGTGTCGTTCAACGTAAAGGGTATTCACCATCTTGACCTCGGAACCCTGCTCGACCGCCTTGGAATCGCTGTAAGGACAGGACATCACTGCGCTGAGCCCCTTATGCGCCGGCTGGGAGTCGAAGGCACCGTGCGCGCGTCGTTTGCCCTTTATAACACTAAAGAGGAAATAGACGCTCTCGTGGCAGGAATAAAGCGGGTTGCGGCTATGTTCTGAAATTTTTGTTCGGCTATCAATCAAAAAAATATATTTATGGCACAGAAACCATCAATTCCTAAAGGAACACGCGATTTCTCCACAGAAGAGATGTCAAAGCGCAACTATATTTTCAATACAATAAAGGAGGTGTATAGCCTCTACGGTTTCCAGCAGATAGAGACTCCGGCGATGGAGAACCTCTCCACCCTGATGGGTAAATATGGCGAGGAGGGCGACAAGCTTCTGTTCAAGATTCAGAACTCAGGTGATTATTTCAAAGGACTCACCGACGAGCAGCTTCTCAGCCGTGACGCGGCAAAACTGGCTTCCAAGTTCTGCGAGAAAGGACTGAGATACGACCTCACCGTTCCGTTCGCCAGATATGTGGTTCAGCACCGTGAGGAGCTGACACTCCCGTTTAAACGCTATCAGATTCAGCCTGTATGGCGCGCCGACCGTCCACAGAAAGGTCGCTACCGTGAGTTCTACCAGTGTGACGCCGACGTGGTGGGCAGCACATCGCTTCTCAACGAGGTGGAGCTGATGCAGATTGTAGATACTGTATTCACGAAATTCGGAATCAGGGTATGCATAAAAATCAACAACCGCAAGATACTCTCTGGAATAGCTGAGATAATCGGCCAGGCGGATAAGATTGTGGACATCACCGTGGCCATTGACAAACTTGACAAAATCGGTCTCGACAACGTGAATGCCGAGCTTGCCGCCAACGGTCTTCCAGCTGAGGCGATAGAGAAGCTGCAGCCCATCATCAAGCTCACAGGCACCAACGAGGAGAAGATGGCGACTATGAGGCAGGTGCTTGCAGACAGCGAGACTGGAATGAAAGGAGTGGAGGAGTGTGAGTTTATCATATCCAGGCTTGAAGGGCTGAATAACCAGGTGGAGCTTGACCTGACGCTTGCAAGGGGACTCAACTATTACACCGGAGCGATATTCGAGGTCAAGGCACTCGATGTGGAGATAGGAAGCATCACCGGCGGTGGACGTTACGACAACCTGACCGGTATATTCGGATTGCCCGGGCTTTCAGGAGTAGGTATCTCATTTGGAGCGGACCGTATCTTCGACGTGCTTAACCAACTCGACCTCTATCCGAAGGATGCCATAGGCTCAACGAAGCTGATGTTTGTAAACTTTGGTGAGGACGAGGCCCGCTTCTGCCTGAAGGTGCTGAAAGTACTGCGCGACAATGGAGTCAGCGCAGAGCTTTATCCCGACAGTGTGAAGATGAAGAAGCAGATGGCATACGCCAATGCGAAACACGTTCCTTTCGTCGCATTGGTGGGAGAGACAGAGATGCAAGAAAACAAGGTAACGCTGAAAAATATGGACAACGGAGAGCAGTGTATGGTAACGGTTGATGAGCTTTTGCAGGCTGTCAGGTAAAAATAATTAATTTTTTTTAAGATTTTTTTTGGCGAATAGATAAAATTTTATAATTTTGCATACGAATATAGGGGAATAATCGTATAAGAGAGAAATTTTTTCCTAATTATAAACCTTAAAAAAGAACAATTATGGCAAATGAATTTCAGCAGGGACCTCAGCAGGGACCTCAGCCAGGTTTCCAGCCTGGACCTCAACCTGGTTTCCAACCAATGGGTGCAGGTACACCTCAGTTGACCATTCAGGAGGCAATACAGCGCGCAATCGCAGGTTTGACTAAATTCGAGGGTCGTTCACGCCGCTCAGAGTTCTGGTGGTGGGCACTCGTAGTGGGAGTGGGCTCTTGGGTTCTCGGTCTTATCTTCGGTGCTTTCGGCCACGGAGCAAGCATCATCCTTGGCGGTCTCGTACAGATTGCTACAGCAGTAGCTATGTTGGCAATTACAATCCGTCGTTTGCAGGATACAGGAAAACCTGGTGTTCTCGCATGGATTCTCTATGGAATGTACGCACTTATCTATCTGTGCACTATCCTTATCTATCTGTTGCCGCTCGGAGGTATCACAGTAGCGTTGGCTACCATCGTTGTTGTGCTGGGCATTCTTTCTGCAATCTTAGGTATTGTGATTTTGATTTTCTGTATCTTGGACAGCACACCTGGTGTCAACAAGTATGGTCCTTCTGAGAAATATCCCGCATAATCAGAAGATAAAAACAATTAAAAAATCCGAAGGCATTACGTCTTCGGATTTTTTTTATCAGTTGTTTTGCCGTTTTTTAACTTTTTTGTATATTTGCATTTTTATGGTTAGTGTTATAACGAAACATAAACCCAAATGACCTGTTTGGGTTAAAACAGATTAAAATCTACAAACAGATGAGAAGGTTAACAACTTTTTTTCTTGCTATGCTATCCGCTATGCAGATTGTAATCGCACAGACGGAGTATTTCAATTACTCAGACGAGGGAAAGACAATAATCAGCGGGGTGAATGAATACGGAATAGGTGCAATTCTTAATGATAACATCGGTATACTCACTATACCCGCTACTGTTATGCGGGTTAATCACAATGCATTTTCTTCAGTAAAGCAAAACATTGGCGACAATGTGGTATTCGACATAGTCATAGACGAAGGGGGAAATCCAGAATTTTTGATTGAGGATCAAAATCACATAAACGCACTCGCATCAGTAAATGGTAATTTGGCAGGAATCACAATTAAAGGAAATTCTATGACCACCGAGAACATCGGGAAGATGTTAGAGGGACTGGGTGGCAAAGGCGCACTTAAAAAAATTGACATATACAACACAGAGTTTCCGCTTGATGCACAAATCACCTCTGCAAATATTGATGCTAACGTCGCAGGTGTAAGGGTGGTGCTGCCAGCCGCACGAGTAGGCAGCGTGGATAATCAGATAATAGGCAGTTCTAATATCTATGGACGCTTCACGCTGAACTCCGAGCTTTCTACTTTCTGTGGCAACTGCCTTTTCCAAGACATAGATGTCGGCTCAAACTTCTTGTTTTATATTCCGACAGAAATTAATGTTCCTTCGGATATAAGCGGCTATACTGGTAGTGACAAGATGATATATATTCAACGTGTAAAGTATATCTTGCCAAATCAAGGCGTGCTGATGCACAAAGAAAATGATACATCCTCAAAAGTGGAGTTGCCACGAGTGAAAGAAGATGATATTACCTCTGATCAATACAACACAGACAAAGAATTGTATAAAAGTAATATGCTTGTTGGTGTAACAGAACCTACAAATATCTCCGGGACAGAAGATAAAGGCGGTGACACATATATCAATATGATTCTTTACCAAGGCACCTTCTATCCCACATCTGGCGGTACACTCGGTGCCAACCGCGCATATCTTCAAGTAAAACAGAGCGACTTGGGAAGCCAGTCTCAGTTGCCAATGCGTATAGTGAAACCTGGAGAGGCTACAAATATTAAAAAACCTGAACCCCAAGTAGCCGACGGCAATGTGTGGTATAGCATAAGCGGACAGCGTGTAGAGGGAACACCCTGCCGTCCAGGAATATACATATATCAAGGAAAAAAAGTTAAATTATAAAGACAATGAAAAGAAAAGCATATATCTCTCCTTCAACAAGAATTGTTAAAATCAGAACAACCGCTATCCTCATGGGGTCAGATGTGCAAAACACTTATCATAACGACCACGGGCATGTTACCATGGGAAGCGGAAGTTTAGATGCAAGTATGGGGGAGTCAAAAGAAAGAGACGCCTCTGATTGCTCCAGCAATCCCGATCCGCTTTGGTAATACCCGGATGAGACTATAAATGTAAGAACGAAAAAATAAATTCTATGAGACACAAACGATTTTCCATAAGGCATATATTCTTATGCCGTTCCATCGCACTGGCCATGCTGTTTGCTGCGGGCTTCATGAGAGTGCATGCCAGCGACTGGGTTCGTAACGAGAGTAAGTATAACGCCTCCATGCAGGGTGACCACCTGTGTCTGGAGGTGTTTCTTGCAGACCTTGACTCAAAGAACACCTACTCTAATGGTGGACATGTCTATGCCACGAATGGTAGCAAGACTATAGACCTAATGTACTTGAAGTATATAAATCAGGGTGACGACGAGAGTCAGACTGCGGAGGTGAAGGCATACATTGTTGAGCCGCACGCCAAAGCGTGGTTCACCAACTCACAGACCGGTGACCAGGAAATAGGTACTTCAGAGCGCAGTTTCTGGCTGACAAAATGGGGTGGTGACCACCACTATATGACAGCCAAAATCGACTACTTTTTTCCTGCTGAGCTGGCAGGGGAAACTTGGAGAATCTACTACAACTTCAAACACTCTAATGATGACTGGTACACGATGAATCTTCGTAGCAGCATATACGTCGAGAGTTCGTTGGGTCTATCGTCTATTTCTACCGGCAGCTATACCTGCGAACGCACCAGTCACGACAACATACGCTTCACCGTGCCTAAATTGCCAGACGACATACCTGAAAAGGTGAGCAGCGTGCGTGAGCGTGTCTGTACCTACGACGTGAGCTATACGTTCACATGTCAGGATGGATCCACCGTCATTAAGAGAGAGGCCATTGAGTGCGAGAAGAGCATGCAAAAGACGGTCAACATCACCGTACCAGAAGAGGTGGGCAACCCAAGGCAGATAGATCTCCGCATTACAGCCAGCCAGGGAGTGAAGGACTCTGGAGGCAGCTATTTTTGGAGAACCTCAACAGGTTACAGCAAGAAAAACATCTTTAAGGTGGTGCCTGTGCCAGGTGCAGTAACTACCGAGTACCGCCAGTTCGACAAGGTAGCCGACCTGGCATGGTCGTCGCCTACAGGTGGCAACAACCTCGAGTGTGTACCTTATATCTATCGGGTAGAGACCGACAATAAGGGTCAGATGAAGTCGGGTGACTCGTGGAGCAAACGTGGTTCTTTGGACAATGCCGTCGGCAGTTCTGCCCTCAGTTTCAGTGACAACAGCGTTCAACAGGGAACCTATTATAAATACCGCGTGGTGAATGTGCCTAAAGAATGGATTGACAACGGTATCAGTCGCGGATTGCTCAACAACCCAACCGTAGAACTGCTGAACAGGCTGGGGTTTGTTGAGTCTTCAGCGATGTGTACTGACCCTACGATGAGCATCTACGATCTGAAGCAGGACACCACCATCACCGATAAGGTGAAACTCACTTGGCAGTACAGCCGTGTGCCCACTGATGCGGGCAGTGTCAACTTCAAGGTGATGCGCAAAACCAACTCGGATGGCGAATGGAGCGAGTATGGTTCTGTGAATGGTGACGCACAGCCGTCGGCAGATTCCACACTGTCGTTTGTAGATGCGAGTCTGCCCAACGTCACCGCCCGCTATCAGTACAAGGTACAGCTGTCGCTACTTAGCGACAGGTATAAATTTGAGAGTGACATTGTCACAGCGGGACTTTTGGAAGGCTCGTCGGTGAGGTCGTTCGAGGCAACCAAGGGTACTCACGACAACACCGTGCGCCTGACGTGGAACACCAGACAAGTGGGGTCGGGCAACTCTACATATGTCATATCACGCCGCTATGTCAATTCGGGTGCAGACTTCATGCGAATCAACTCAACAAGCGGCGACACCGAGCAATTCACCTATGAGGATAACACAGTTCAGCCAGGCTACTATTACGAGTATAAGATTGAGGCCTACAGCGGTAACGTTTTACAAAACACCCTCTACGATGTGGGATTCTGTCAAGCCCGTGGTGTAATCAGCGGACGCATCACATTCGGCACCGGCTCTGCTGTGGAGGATGTGCGCATGAGCCTTCAACCTTCCGACAGCGGCGAGGACAACACCGTGCACGGCGGATCGCAGTATGTCGATGGTGCGTCGATGGGTATAGCGTGGAAGTCCGACAGTACTGAAATTGCCAAGGTATTCGGCAGCGACAAGGACTACACAGTCCAAATGTTTGTACGGCCTGACGCTGGCATGCAAGAGGGAGCTATTATTGCTGAAATCCCTAACGAAGGTCGTTTGCGTGTAGGCAGTCGGGAGGGTGATGGCTATAAACTTATCTTCGAGAAGATAGAAAGTGGAAACATAAACGTAGTAAAAAGCAATGAGTACTGGAGGGCGGAAGCAGTAATTATTGACACTAAAGCCCGAGACGAAGGCAGGCCGGCTTATTATTGTGAAAAATACGATTCGTACGTTTATACATCAGAGGAGGAAGTCGCTGCCAAACGTCAAGAGATAGCCGCAAAACTTGGTGTCAGCCAATATAGCTACCGTGGTTTTTGGATAGACGACATTTATGGTGGTACCATAAAAGACTATTATATATCTTTATTCTATAATGTGGAATCTCTTGATGAACCGATGATTATCAAGACGACTTCATGGAGTGGAAAGTTATTTGACACAGGTCTTATTATTCCTGCCAACGTCTTTTCTCTGGTTACCCTACAGAGTGGGGATAACTTGCCTACACTTATCGTAAATGATAATAAGGCAGTCTTAGATATGGGTTCGTATCTGTCAACACAAAACTATTCAAAAGTAGAAAAAAGCCAAAATTCAGATTATCTCGTTTTTGAAAACGGAAGTCTTTATAAGATTGATGGGGTATCAAATGACGCATTGATGCTTGTTTACAATATGGATAGGGATAAATACAGGTATTTTACAGCCGCAAGCACCACGTCAAATTACACAGACGATAATTTCCAACACTCTTTCTCTGTGGGTGGAGCAGAGAATGTCACAGCCGAACAGGGCTTCAAGGGTAATTTCACCGAGGTGCGCGTATGGAACCACTTACTGACCGATAAGGAGCAGACTGACTATGCCGACCGTGTGTTGAACGGACGAGAGCAGGGACTGGCACTCTACTGGCCTATGGACGAAGGATTGTACCGCTATGTATTTGATTCTTCCTATACCAACGATCTGCCTAACGGCCGACACGCCACAGTGGGTGGCAACATCACGGCATCGAGCATTGTTCCTACCGACGACCAGCTGTCGCGCTACGCCATCACTAACAAAAACGGTGAATATATCATCCGGGGAATACCGTTCGTCGGCTCAGGCAGCACATACACAGTTCTGCCAACAAAAGGAATCCATGAGTTCAACCCCGTTTCTCGCAACGGATTTATAGGCAACGGATCTCTGACGCTGAACAGCTACGACTTTACCGATGTGTCATCATTCCCTGTCCGAGGAAAGATTACATATCTCGACACCGACATTCCTGTTGACTCGGTGCAGTTTATGATTGACGGAAACCTTGTACAGTCGAAAGAGGGTGTGCGAAGCGACGCTAACGGTGAGTATGAGATCAGTGTGCCCATCGGTGAGCACCTTTTGGAATGCTACATGAACGGCCATAGATTCACTTCTTTCCCGCTCGACGGAACAAAATACGACTTCAAGAAGTCGGAAGTTGTGAATTTCGTTGACTCTACACTGGTCAACGTCACCGGCCGTATAAACGGAGGTTTTAGTGATCAGGCCGAACCGCTCGGTTTCAACCGAAGCGTGAACCGTATCGGTCAGGCAACCATAAAACTCAGTTTAGGCAAAGAGAGCCAATGCTCGTTCAACTATGTCGTCGATGACCATGGTGACGGTAACTATGGCACTGCGGATATCTCTGTGGAGAGCGCCACAGACAGCATCAAGAGCACAGCTTACCGAGCCGCACTAAAAGATGACAACACAGACACCTACTATATATATATAAAAACCGATAAGAATACCGGCGAGTTCTCTGCCATGCTGCCACCTCTGAAGTACAAGGTGGAAAGCATCACTTTCGAGGGAGACAAAGACGGTATCTATACAAACGAGCCCGTCTTCGCTCAGAACTTGCCAGTCATCGACGCCACAAACGCAATAAAGGAGAAGATGAATGCAGACTCGATTGCTGTGGGAGACAAATACCATAAATACGTTTACAGCGCCAAGATGATTCGTCAGTATCGTGCCGCACCAGAGATTACAGTCAGGCAGAAAGACACGAAGAACGGAGCCTTCGGTGACTTAAAGGTGGCTGTTCGCACCCTGCAGAACGAGATAGACAGCCTGCAGGTGCTCAGCTATACAGATACTGGTTATAAATATGAGTATGGCTATCCGATATTCGTACAAAACAAGACGTACGACTTTGACATCAACATTGCCGAGAATTACAAGAACCTTGACACACAGAAGAGCTTTAAGGAAATTCCACGTGACGCCATCGTCAGCATCACCAACGATGCCAGCGTGTTGTCATCTGTCACCACTCAGAAAGAAATCATAGACGGCAAGGAAGTGGAAGCCGGCATGGAGGTGGAGTCGTTCCACATTCAAGTGCAGCCAGACTCAGCAGGACATGTGGCATATAGTTTCATGGGCGGATGGCCCAACCTTGCAGAGGGTCACCTGCGCAACATGAATGTCAGTGTGACCGTAGATGGGCGAACCACCATGTGGGAGGCTCCAAACTCACGCACCGAAGCCCTTGACCTGATTCTTCTGGGATGTCTGCCATCGGGTACCAATTTTATGACCGAGGGTCCTGACAAGGTTGACTATATCTTGCGTCGTCCGCCAGGATCAACGTCTGTGGCATCTTTCGAGAAGACTGAGATTATTGCTCACAACAAGTCAACAGTCAACGTGGATGAATATGCCGATGGTCCGGGGCTATATATCAGTGCCTCTCCAAGTTTCAAAATCTCGACTGGTGCAGGTATATTGGGACCCATCCTGATGACCGACTCCAAGTGGGAGTTCGTTGCCAAAGAGACTCTCACCAAAATGTTTGGCTCACGCGACGAGGAGTACTATACCGACAATATCTCCTATTCGCTGACGGAAAAGACTTCCACGCCAAACTTTTTGCCTTTCAGCATCAAGCACAAAGCATATCATCCCGAGAATGGCGACACTTACGTTGGCCATGCCACTAACCTCACCTTCAGTAAGGCCCGAACGCTGGGATTCTATCAAAAGAGCGACGGCAGTTACGAACTGACAGAGAAGGATGGCATCGCCATGAGCGAGTCGTTCAAGACAAGTTTCATATATACGCAGGAGTATATAGAGGATTATCTGATTCCAAATTGGAAAGCCTTTATCAATGACCGACTCATTCATGTCGAGGGCGACCACTGGGATCCGAACAACCCACAGGTAAAGAAGGTGCCGGGCGAGGTGAGATACTACACCAGTTATCAGCCAGGCGATAAGGAATATGGACTGAGCAACGGCGACCCGATATTTGACAAAGTCAAAAAAGAGCGCCACGGATGGTCCAGTTACCGTATGGTAAACGGTTTGAGTGAAGGTGCTGACGAGGATGAGGTAAACAATGCCATCAACCAGATTATAGCATGGGAGTCAACCATAGCCAGCAACGAGGCCGACAAGCTGAAGGCTTTCGAAGATAACAAAATGTTGATTGGCAACTTCTCCATCAGTGGAGGCACGAGCTATAGTCAGATCGTCAAGAACGATACTGTGAAGACTGTGGACAAAGGACTCCGTCATACCACCTACGTGAATTTTAACTCTGAGAGTAAGTTCGGACCACTGATTAACGATGCCGGTGTTAACGTGATAATAAACACTCATAGCTATGACTCTGAGATGACCGACACTGTTACACTCCGAACACGTTCTAAGGCTGTCGCCTGGACAATGAGCGACGCCGACACACGAACCACCCTCTCAGTGGATGTCTATAAGTCGCCACAAGGATGGGGACCAATCTTCCGAACACGTGCCGGACAGACAGCTAACCCTTATGAGGAAGAGACACATACGCTCTACTACAAGAAAGGCGACGAGAGTGAGAAACTCAACGAGGGTACCATGCGAGTTGAATTCCCGCAGCTGAAAGTGATTGGATCTACAGAGGTGACAGACGTACCTATGGGCAGCGAGGCTAAGTTCACCTTGCAGCTCTTCAATGGTAGTGAGACCAAAGACTATTGCATATATGTGCTGGAGGCGATAGAAAAAAGCAATCCAGCCGGAGCCATCCTGATGATGGACGGTATGCCATTGAGCAATGGTAGGTTGGGACGCACTTTCAAGATGGCTGGCGGCGAAACCTTGGAAAAGACATTGCTCGTGTCGCAAGGAGACCACAGTGTCACCGACTATGACGGCATCGAGCTGATGCTGAGGTCGGAGCAAGATGTCAGCATGGAAAGCGATCATGTGAGGCTTAAAGTACATTTCGTGCCTGCCTCTGCACATGTGGATTTAAGCGTGAACCACACAGTAGTGAACAAATCCGACCGTGACAAAGAAGGTGGAATAATTGCAACGATGTACAATCTCGATCGTCAGAACGAGAGATTAGACGGACTTCGCCTGCGCTACCGACGCAAGGGGGTTGACACGTGGAGCCTGTTGAAGCAGTGGACAGTCAAAGACTCACTTCTTGCATACGGATATGAGCCGATGCCCGACGGAAGCACGTTCAACGAACCGGTGTCGTTCCTTGATGATGGTACATATGAGCTGCAGGCACAGACTTTCGGCATGTTTGGCAACGAGGAGGTGACCTATCAGAGCGACATCATAGAAGTGGTTCAGGATACACATGGGCCGAAGATTCTCGGAATGGTCAGCCCAGAGAACGGTCAGCTCACTTATGTGAACCGCAATAATATGCATCTGCGATTCAACGAGATACTCAATGCGGGAGCACTTTCGAAGAGTGGGAATTTCCGTGTCGAGGGTGGCTTGAACAACGTGGTTTATGGGGAGAGCCAGTATCCCGACGTGGCTGTCCAACTGAACAACGACCGCATAGAGACCGACGCACTCTACGATTTGTCTAACAGTGACTATGCATTCGATATGTGGTTCTACCGTCAGGGTGACGGCACCATCATAAGTCTGGGCACGGGAGACAACCTGCTGTCGCTCTCTACCTACGACAACGGTAAGTTGCAAGCACGTGTGGGCACCGATGCCGATGTTTACGATGCCAACGTAAAGCTGCCAAAAGACAAGTGGATGTATTTGGCATTGAACTACAAGCGTAAGACAGCTGACGACCCGCAGAACCGCATAACAATGCTTTATGCCACAGCCGATGACATACGCCCCAACTACATTGGGCAGAATGTTCCGGCAAAAGATCTTGACGGCCATGGTAAACTTGCCGTAGGTGGTGACGGAATGCAGGGCATGATAGCTGAACTTTCTATATGGAACAACAATGTTACAGCCAATCAACTATACGAGACACGCTCCATAGCAAAAGCAAGCTACACGCCTGGACTTGTGGGATATTGGCAGATGGACGAGGGACACGGTACACAGATTACCGACAGAGCCCGTTCGCGCAATATGCACATGGAAAGCGAGAGCTGGTATATCAACAACGAGAACCGCGCCGCCCATCTGACGGGCGAGGCGGGTAGTCCTCTGAGGATTGATATTGCTACTTTTAATCCAACCAAGAACGACAACTTCGCTTACGAGATGTGGTTCCGTGGCACAGAGGGCGACAATGTCAACACGGCAACACTGATGTCGGTGCAGAACTGGTCGAAATCAAAGACGGAAAGGATAGATTCCGTGCCTGATATGTATAATCCGGGAGAATACATTACGGTGTGGCATACTACAAATCAGGAACAAAGAACAACCATTGGTTTTGATGAGGGAAAGCTGAAACTCAAAATTATAGAGACAACAGAGTTGGTCGATAACTACAAGTATGTGGAAATAAAGAATGACGTCACATTGAGCGACAACAACTACCTTGACGGCAACTGGCACCACCTGGCATTCAATGTGCGACGTGGCACAAGTGCAATTGCATACATAGACGGACAAGCCGTGAAGGTTCTGCCCGAAGCAAGCGTGCCAGGTATCAGCGCACACTACCTTATAGTGGGTGGTGATGAAGAGTGGAATGAGGAGATCAACCGCTTCACGGGCGACGTAGATGAGATACGCATCTGGAGTGCTGCTCTCGACGGTCAACTCATCAGCGACCGAATGTACGAGCGCATGGATAACAGCTATCCAGGATTAGTGGGATATTTCCCGATGGAGGAGATCCACCGCACGAAGCAGGGTACAGTGACGACCGATTACTCTATAGCCAACTTCGGAGAGAAAGACAGCCGGTTGAATATTGTCACACCGACCGTTAACGAGAATTTGCAATCACCTACACAGAGTGTCAACGCACCGGCTTTGAAACCCGGTTCTACGAATATGCGGCTCGACGACTCTCAGTTTGACTTTACGGCTTCAGCCGATGAAATATACTTCACATTCTATGACAGTTCGTTACCGCTGATGGACAACAACGACTTTGTGGCGACTGTGAACTATATCAAGGATGAACATGGTAATAATTCAGAGACAGTCCAGTGGAAGTTCCACGCTGATTTCGCAAGTGTCAAGTGGGCTGACGATGTGTGGAGTGACTATGAGTGGGAAAAGCCTTGGAATGAGTCTTTTGAGTGGTATCAGCCCATCTACAACAATACAGGGTCTCCCCAAAGCTATGAAATCAGCGGTTTGCCGGCGTGGTTAACTGTTGACAAGCCGGTCGGCACCATTGATGGAGACCATACAGTCGTGACATTCAAAGTCGGTACTGATGTGCCTGTGGGTAGATATACAGAATATATCTACCTGACCGATCATCTCGGTATTAAGCGTGTGATGCCGCTGGTGCTCACTGTAAGGGGCGACGAGCCAGACTGGGAAGTCAACCCTTATCTCTACGAGAGCAACATGATGCTGACAGGTCAGGTGTATATAGATGATAAAATAAGTGAGTTCACCGGCACCAAGGTGGCAGCGTTCGATGCAATGGGACTGTGCCGCGGAGTTGCGTCGCCTGAGTATGTCAGCACTCGTGATGCCTATTATGTCAACATGATAGTCTATGGCGCTTCGAAGACAGAGCTCAGTACCGGTGAGACAGACCTGACATTCAAGATGTATGATGCGTCGTCAGGTAAGACATATCCTATAGTCAATGTCGTTCTTCCAGGCAAAGAGCCATCGACCACTATCCGTTATGCTCAGGATGCTATCTTTGGAAATTACGACAATCCGGTTGTGTTCAGCTCCACACAGCTTTTGCAGCAGGATATTTACCTGCCAACGGGATGGACCTGGATGTCAATATATGTGAATCCCGAGTCAACAGCAATAAGCAATGTGCTGCCTAAACGCAGGGCTGACCTCAGGCAGTTCCAGAATATCAAATACCACAATGCTTTTGCTTCTGTTGACCAAGACAATCTCACCGTGAAGGGAAGTTTGAAAGAAATTGTGCCTGGTAACATGTACAAGGTGCAAGTCTCATCGGAAGTGAGCTACAATCTGGTCGGGTCACTCATTAATGTGAGGGAGACAGAGGCCACCATCTATTCCGGTTGGAACTGGATAGGAACACTGGCAAACGATGTGATGTCGGTCAAAGACGCTTTTGCAGGACTTGCCCCCACTCCGGGTGATATCGTAAAGAGTCGTACCGCATTCTCCACATACAGAGGCAACGGAGTATGGGAGGGTAAGCTGAAGAGCATCGTTCCAGGCGTAGGATACATCTATAACTCTAAAGCCCGTGAGGATAAGACATTCCGTTACCCTCTGCAGTCAGGTGGCGGGCAGTCAAGAAGCAATATCGCAAGACATCTTCTTAATGGCGACGACGATATATCCACTGCCCACTATCAACCAGTTGACAGCCATCAATATCCCGACAATATGAGTTTAATCGCTGTAGTTGAGATGGATGACGCAAAGTTGGAGTCGGCTGAGATTGGTGCCTTCGTAAACGGTGAATGTCGTGGTGCCGCAAGTTTCGATGATGGCTATTACTTCCTCACAGTATTAGGCTCTGCTGCCGATGACATAGACAACGAAGTTGAGCTTAGGGTGTTCTCGGAAGGCAAAGAATATGTGGTGGCTCACCTGCCGTTCGCCAGCGACGCTGTATATGGTTCGTTGGAAATTCCGTACGTGCTTAACGTTGATGTGGCGACCGGCATTAATGAGGTATCTACCTATGACGACGATGATAATTGGTACACCTTGCAGGGCTACAAACTGAACCGGCGCCCGACATACAAAGGTGTGTATATACATCGCGGCAAGAAAGTGACAATCACTAATCCTGGCAGCAAATAAGTGTTGTTTTTTCGGGATTATAGCTCAAATCAGTGATATGCAGCTTCAGACGACAGTGGTGATACCAAAGAGCAGGATCAGGATAGGACATTCAGGCGGAATAGTCCTGCTTGGATCGTGTTTTGCCGACAACATCGGAACGAGGCTGAAATCAGCTAAGTTCAACACGTTGTGCAATCCTTTCGGCACGCTGTATAACCCGGCATCTATAGCTTGGCATCTTGACTGGTGCATGGATGCCGCGGTGATGTCCGATACTTCAGACGACTTGTTTGTGGATGGTGTCGGAATATGGCACAGCTGGATGCATCACACAAGCTTCTCAGCACCGGATGAACATGAGCTGTCTTACAAAATCAACCATGCATGGCAGGAGACGTCAAATGCCCTGAGAAGAGCCAAGACGCTGATTGTCACATTCGGAACGGCCATCGTATATACATTGGGTGACAGCGGCAGAATTGTGGCAAACTGCCATAAGCAGCCCGACAGCCTCTTTAAGCGACGGTGGCTCAGCCCGGAGGAAATCTCGGGAAGCTGGATGCCAATAATCCAAAGGCTCAAAACAATCAATCCGGATATCGACATCATATTTACGGTCAGTCCCATCCGCCACAAGCGCGACGGACTTCATGCCAACCAGGTGAGCAAGGCCACGCTGCTGCTTGCGGTTGACCGGATAATCCAAGAGGCTCAAAGCATATCCGGTACAGGAGCCGTGGAATATTTCCCGTCTTACGAGATTATGATGGACGAGCTTCGCGACTACCGCTTCTATGCCGACGATATGATACACCCGTCTGAGCTTGCGGTGGAGTATATCTGGGAGAAGGTGAGTGACACCTACATGGACAGACCGACAAAAGAACTGATGTCGCAGCTGGGCAAAATAACCAAGGCTTTACAACACCGCCCCATCGGCCCCGACACTCAGACCTATCATAAGTTCATCGGCGATACATCCAATATTATAGACAACATGCGACAACAACATCCATATATTGACTTGGATAAAGAAAAAGAGATATGCAATACACTATTGGAGAAATATCAGGCATAACAGGCGCGAGGATTGTGAGCCCTCAAGACGGACAAGAGGTAGCCTCACGCAAAATTAACTGGCTGCTTACAGACAGCCGCTCGCTTTGCTTTCCGCAAGAGACATTATTCTTTGCGCTGAAATCAAAGCAAAACGACGGACACCGGTATGTCGGTGAGCTATATGAGCGTGGCGTGAGGAATTTCGTTGTCGATCACACTGAGAGTCTGGATCATTTCGACCACGCCTGTCTGCTGGTTGTTGACAACACTTTGGACGCACTTCAGAGACTGGCCGGACATCACCGAGCCCAATTTGACATACCGGTTGTCGCCATAACAGGCTCAAACGGCAAGACCACGGTGAAAGAGTGGCTGTATCAGATTCTCTCGCCTGACTATAATGTGTGCCGCTCTCCCCGAAGCTACAACTCCCAGGTGGGCGTTCCTCTCTCGCTATGGCTTATCGACCGACATACAGAGATTGCCATTATTGAGGCCGGAATATCACGAACGGGAGAGATGGACCGTCTGGCGAGGATAGTAAAGCCGACTGTAGGCGTTATCACCAATGTGGGACAGGCACATCAGGAGAATTTCCTCTCACTGCAAATCAAGTGCTCAGAGAAAATGCAGCTCTTCAAAGGATGTGACACAGCTGTGCTGAACATGCACAACAGCACCGTGTCGCAGTGTGCTGACGGCTTGCCTGAGAGTGTGAGGCGTATGACTTGGAACTCTTATGAAGGTGCAGACTCAAGTTCCACTGATTTGATAATCCGGCAAGTGTATAAAGATGGTCAGACGGCAACGGTAAGGTATGAATACAAAAGACAAATCGGACAATATGTGATACCGTTCATAGACGATGCGGCTGTGGAAAACTCCGTCTCGTGCTTCGCCACATGCCTTACTCTCGGCATGGACATCGATACGCTGTGTGCCCGAATGGAAAGCCTGGAGCCTGTGGCAATGAGGCTGGAGGTGAAAGACGGAGTGAACGGATGCACGCTGATTAATGATACCTACAACTCTGACATTCACTCGCTCGACATCGCTCTCGACTTCATGTGCAGGCGCCCTGATACCAAGGCGCAGAAAAGGACACTGATTCTGAGCGACATACTCCAAAGTGGTGAGGAGCCACGCTCACTCTACAGCCATGTGGCACAGATGGCGCTCAGCAGGGGCATACAGAAAATCATAGGGGTTGGGAGGCAGATTTCACAGTGTGCCGACTATTTCAACATACCAGACAAACATTTCTTCCAAACTACCGAGGAGTTGATTGCCAGCGATGTGTTCCGCTCCCTTACGGATGAGTTTATTCTTCTCAAAGGTGCCCGAAGTTTCCGGTTCGACAAGTTGAGCGACCTGCTCACGCTCAAGGTTCACCAGACCATACTTGAGGTCAACCTCAACGCTTTGGTTGACAACTTGAATTATTACCGCCAGTTTAAGCGTCCGGAGACTAAAATGGTGTGTATGGTAAAGGCGTCAGCCTATGGAATAGGCTCTGTGGAAGCCTCAAAGACACTTCAGGATCATGGTGTGGACTATCTTGCCGTAGCGGTGGCCGACGAGGGCGCTGAGCTGAGAAACGCCGGCATCACAGCCAATATCATGGTGATGAACCCGGAGATGACATCATTCAAGATGCTGTTCGACTACCGTCTGGAGCCGGAGGTGTTTAACTTCGATATTCTCGAAGCGCTTATACGGGCAGCAGAGAAGGAGGGTATCACAAACTTCCCCGTTCATATAAAGATAGATACTGGCATGCACCGGCTGGGATTCAACCCGGATGTCGATATCGATCGTCTTATCGACCGTCTGACACGCCAGAGCGCCCTTGTGCCATGCTCGGTGTTCTCACATTTCGTAGGTAGCGACGGAGACGAGTTTGATGAGTTCTCCAAGCGTCAGTTCCACCTTTTTGACAGAGCGTCAAGCAAGCTCCAGTCTGTATATGGGCATAAGATTATACGTCATATATGCAACTCTGCAGCCATAGAGCATTTCCCACAATACCAGCTTGACATGGTGAGGCTCGGACTGGGTCTGTATGGAATCAACCCGCGCACTAACGAGATGATACATAATGTCTGTACGTTGAAGACCACAATCCTTCAGATTCGGGATGTTCCTGCAGGCGATTCCATCGGCTACAGCCGCCGCACCACTGTCAATCGCCCCAGCAGGGTGGCTGCCATCCCAATCGGTTATGCAGACGGACTGAACCGAAAACTGGGAAACCGTAATTGCTACTGTCTCGTCAACGGCAAGAAAGCTCAATATTTAGGGAATATCTGTATGGATGTGTGCATGATAGATGTGACCGATATCGACTGCAAAGAAGGTGATCATGCCGTGATTTTTGGAGACGACCTTCCTGTAACTGTCCTCAGCGACGTGCTTCAGACAATCCCATATGAGGTGTTGACAGGCATATCTACCCGCGTGCAGCGTGTATATGTCCAAGAATAGGATAAAAGTGAAAAATGTAAAGTGAAAAGTTGTGAGTGACGGAAATTTCAACAGGGCATTGCTGCCAAAAAATGAGCTTTCGGCCGGTATCAGGGCTGGTAAGGCACAGATGCGCACCAAGGCTCAGAGGGCGTTGGACGACATGTTTGCGAATTGCTTTCCCGACATGAAAGAGCAGCAAAAGCAGCAGGCAACAGACTTCTTCATGCAAAAGCTGCGGGAATAATCTGATAAATAAAAAGGATGCATTCTAAACTCTTAGAATGCATCCGAAAATATTGTTTCCCCTTTGGGAAACGATAATCTGAACTACTATGCCCCGCAGGCCGGACGGCCATATGTAGGGCTGTTCGCTCAGTTTGACTCAGTCCATTACCAGAGTTTCTCTGGATAAATGCCGTCTTTCACAAGTTTTGCAATGCGCTCAACTGTGGCTTCGCGGTCAGCGGCATAGGTGACACCGAACCACTTGGATGTGGTGTCAAGCACCTCAACGGTGGCTGTTCCGTCGTTAATTAGCTTGTTTACCATAAGAGGAATAAAGAACTCAGCCTTCAGGTTCTCCATGTTCTTAGGGTCGGAAAGGAACTCCTTGAAATACTCCTCGCTATATTGGAAGTAGTCGGGAGTGAATCCCCACATGTTCATACTTACAGGCACGTTTTCGTCAACAGCGACCCACTCGCCCTGCTCGTCCTTGTAGCATATCGGACCGTCGGCTGGTACACGCATAATCTCGGTGCGCTCAACAACGTCGGTGAGATGATGGTTGTCATCATAGACACAAATTCCTCTTGCCACAGATCCGTTCTCGCTGAGAGTGTTACAGCAGCGGAACCCGACCATAGCGTAAGTGTTCTTTGCCCCTTCTTTCAGGCCAGAAAGGAACTTGCCGATTGTCTGGAAGGCGTCGCGTCCATAGAAGTCGTCACAGTTGATAACGCAGAACGGCTCCTTTATCACGTCTTTGCCCATCAGGACCGCATGGTTTGTTCCCCAAGGCTTCTGACGTCCTTCCGGACATTTGAATCCTTCAGGAAGTGCGTCTATGCTCTGGAAACACAGCTCACATGGAACCTTGTCCTGATATTTAGACAAAATCTGGGTGCGGAACTGCTCCTCAAAGTCTTTGCGGATAACCCACACAATCTTGCCAAATCCAGCTTGTATGGCATCGTAAATAGAATAATCCATAATTGTCTCGCCGTTTGGGCCAAGACCGTCGAGCTGCTTCAGACCGCCATAGCGGCTACCCATGCCAGCAGCGAGCAAAAATAATGTTGGTTTCATTTAATTGTATTTTTGTAGTTAATGAAATGCATATTAAAGCTTTCAGACGCAAAATTAGTAAAAGCAAAATTTATAACAAAA
>JAZUMZ010000052.1:0-23880 GCA_045603885.1 Bacteroidaceae bacterium
TAATTTATAGAACTACCCTTGAAAAAAACTGCCACCCTCAAAGTCTCTTAAGGATGGCAGTAAATATACTGTTCACTTTATATCATTTTAAGATACCCAGTTCTTTGAAACTGTCGTAAAGGGCAGCCACGCATCTGTCAACCTGCTCTTTGGTGTGGGTCGCCATCAACGCTACTCGAACAAGTGTGTCTTGAGGCGCACATGCAGGTGGAATAACAGGATTGATGAACACGCCTTTCTCAAATGCTTTACGTGTCACTTCGAATGTCTTTGCCACGTCTCTTACGTAGAGAGGTATGATAGGACTCTCAGTATCTCCGATCTCAAATCCTGCCTGCTTGAACTGCTCAAGCGCATAGTTTGTGATTTTCCAAAGGTTTTCCTGACGCTCTGGCTCAGCCTGCAAGATGTGGAGCGCTTCCAGCGCAGCCGCAGTGGCTGCAGGGGTGTTTGAGGCAGAGAAGATATAAGTACGTGAAGTGTGGCGTATCCAGTTGATTGTGTCGCTGTCGGCAGCAATGAACCCACCGATAGAAGCCAACGACTTGGAGAAGGTACCCATAATCAGATCCACCTCGTCGGTCAGTCCGAAGTGGTCGCATGTACCACGTCCCTGACGTCCGAACACACCGATTCCGTGAGCCTCGTCCACCATAAGTGACGCGTTGTACTTGTTTTTCAACGCTACAATCTCCGGCAACTTGGCAAGGTCGCCTTCCATGGAGAAAAGTCCGTCGGTGACAATAAGCTTCAGCGCATCTGGACGGCAACGTTTAAGCTCGCGCTCGAGGTCTTCCATGTCGTTGTGCTTATAGTGGAAGAAGGTTGATACAGACAGTCTGCGACCGTCAACGATTGACGCATGGTCACGGTCGTCACCAAGAATATAGTCGTTGCGGCCAGTCAGACATGAGATCACACCCGAGTTTACAGTGAATCCTGTGGAGTAAACAAGGGCGTCGTCCTTACCAACAAATTCTGCCAATTCTTTCTCCAGTTGAACATGGAGATCCAGGGTTCCGTTCAAGAATCGTGAACCAGCACATCCGGTTCCATATTTCTTTATGGCGTTGATTGCTGCCTCAACGATTCGTTTGTCGTAAGTCAAACCCATGTATGAGTTTGAGCCAAACATCAGGACTTTTTTGCCATCCATCGTTACTTCAGTGTCCTGATGACTGTCAATTTCCCTGAAATAAGGGTATATACCAGCCTCCATATATTTCTGGGGCTCCCTATACCTTTTAAATTTTTCTTGTAATAAACCCATAATTTTGAACATATTATTGTTGGGCCATTGCTAGCGGCGCAACAACAACATAGTAAGTTTTCTTTGTTTATTGCAACCTCTTTTTAGGGGCGTAAATTTTAATTCAGGCTACAAAGTTACGAAAAATAAACTTAACAACACTAAAAAAATGTAAAAAAAAAACCAATTATAAAAAACAATTCATTTTTCAAGGTTTATTCAAACAAAAATGTTAACTTTGCATTTCAATCCTTTTTAATGAATTGCGATTAACTGTAGTAATGGACAGCAAACAGCGAATATGTTTTATCGTCAATCCCATTTCCGGAACGTCTGGTAAGCGGACGGTAATAAATCAAATCCATAAATACCTTGACACGGAGCGCTTTGATTACGAAGTGCTATATACTGAATACAGTGGCCATGCTACAGAGTTGGCAAAACAAGCTGTGGATGCAGGTGTTGATGTGGTATGTGCCATTGGTGGAGACGGGACAGTTAATGAGGTTGGTACAGCTCTTGTCCATACCGACACCGCATTGGCAATTATCCCCGTTGGATCAGGAAACGGACTTGCACGCCATCTACAGATTCCCCAAGACGCCATCAGGGCTATTAAGCTTATCAACAACACCGAGTCCAAATTGATTGACTATGGCCTGATTAACCAGAAGCCGTTCTTTTGCACCTGCGGTGTTGGATTGGATGCGTTTATATCCCAGAAATTCGCGGAGTCGGGCAAGAGGGGATTTCTCTCTTATATAGAAAATGTGTTGAAACATGCATTGTCTTATAATCCCGAGTTCTACAAGCTTGATGTGATAGACAAGGAAGAATCGCATGTGGAGTATAAGGCCGCACTCATCGCTTGTGCCAATGCCTCTCAATATGGAAACAATGTGTATATTGCTCCTGGAGCGCTTGTCACCGACGGTTTGCTCGACGTCATAATCGTGGAGCCATACAATATGCTTGAAGCCACTCAGATGGGGATGCAGATAATGAACGGCACATTGTGTAATAACAGCCATGTCAAGAAATTTCAATGCAAGGGATTGAAAATCACCCGTAAAGAGTCCGGCCCTGTTCATTTTGACGGCGATCCTATGACAGCCGGTGACACTATAGAGGTTAAAATTGTTGAAAAAGGCCTGAAGGTGTTGTTTGGAGGAAAGGAGGGGATAAGGAAGATGGGTGCTTCTTTGCAGAATACCGTGACAACATATTATAATAATCTCTATATGAGGTCTGGACAGCTGATTGAGGATGGCTCAAACAGGGGGCGGAAACTGCTTGGAATTAAAAAGTGATGGAAAGCGCATTGCCTCTATATAAAGAAATCAAACGCGATCTTGCCAACGCATACCATTTGCCGCCGTCAGAAAAGACGGCGTTGCTTTTTGTGTTTAATCCGTCGCACGAGCTGGTGTTTGCTGACGGTGGCGGGAATTATACTCCTCCGGCAAATGTCGCAAGAATGGAGCGTGAACTGGCTGACTTCCCTCTCATCTATGCCGGAGATGACGACTTTGTGCTCGACATGTCAACCTCGGTAATAACTGACGGCAAAGGTGATGAGATATGTCCCGAGCCTGACGGGCGGCTGATTCCATTCCCCTGGGGGTGGAACAAGAGAGTCAGACAGCAGTTCTTGAAAATAGGTGGAGGAAAATGGCCTGTGCCAAGCTATGAGTATGTCGAGCGGTTGAGAATGTTGGCAAACCGGTCGTTCGCCGCTGAATATATCAGCCGGCTGCTATGTAGTGTAGAACTGGCCGGGTGGAAAGACTGTCTTGTCGGTGAGTGTATGATGTTTCACAAAACAGTGGGTCTTGCTGACTTCAACGAGGGGGAATGGATTTTCAAACAGCCATGGTCAAGCAGCGGGAGAGGAAATTTCACCGCTACCACAATAGACAATGTGACTAAAAACAGGCTTGCCGGATTTATCGGGACACAAGGAGGATTCCTCTCAGACAAGTTTTATCATAAAACCCTTGATTTTGCATTAGAGTTTTACGTCTTTTCCGACAGCTCGGTGCGGTTTGTAGGCTATTCGGTATTCCAAGCTGCGGACAAAGGCACTTATGGCGGAAATCTTGTTGATTCCCAAGAAAACATAAAAGCGGTTATCTCGGAAAAAATCGGGAACGAGGCTCTGCTCGACGCTCTGACAGACGCACATGTGAATATGCTGAGAGAGCGTCTGGGCGGTCTCTACACCGGGTTCGTGGGTATAGACATGATGGTGGTTGAAGAGCACGGCAAGACAATGTGTCATCCGTGTGTGGAAATCAACCTGAGGATGAACATGGGGGTTGTGGCTATGGCAGCTTACCGGCGTCCTTTCTTCTTTGACGAAGGCGGTGGCGGTGGGAGTGTCGTGGGCGACAGTCGTCGGTCGTCAACCCTCACGCCGTCGGTGGTGAGACGTGAGCGCGGGTTCCACACCTGTCTTAACGACCGCTTCATCTCCATCAGGTATTCCTGACAGGCCTCGCTTTCGTTGCCAAAGCGGTCACACGCGCTGATCGCATAGTACTGAAACCCTGCAATGTCCTGGGTGAGCGGCAGGTAGGAGCCAGTCACACGAGTGCGGAGCAGACAGCGGCCTGAGCTGACATCTACGGGGTAGATATCAGAGCCGTAGATGTTATAAAACACATAGTCATCATCATTTATCTTCAGGCGGCGGTCTCCTTGCTCGTCGGACCCGATCCAGTAAAGGCATTTTCCCTCAACATCGTGGTAGAGGTCGGCTGGACGGGTGGGGCTCACGGTGTCGATGCTCCATGTCATGCGGCTCCAGAGGGCCGGGGTGGGGAAGAACTCGTTGTAAACCTGACGGTAAAGCCCTTTGCAGTCACGTGTGAGGAAGTCGCTTCTGTAAAACACCACTCCGCCTATGCCTGTATCACGGGAGGCGTGGATCTGTGCACGGACGTCGTCAAGCACCCAGTTGCCCTCAGTCGGGTCGAGGAAGTAAATACCCAGGCCCGGGGCCACGGGATGTCCGTATTGGTGCTCGCGCCAGTCGTAAAGGAACGGGAAGAAATTGTTGCCACGGAAATACATCATAGGGAACAACATGTCTTGGAGGTTGTCGCGAAGCCATCCCTGGGCGTCTTGATATACAGCGTCGTAGCTGTTCCAGCCTTTGGAGCTATATCGGCTCAGGTCTCGGAATTTCCCGATAGGCGAACTGGACAGTTTCACCCAGGGTTTCATTGTCTTCACCACCGCACGCACTTTTTTCACAATATTGGTGATGTTGTCGCGGCGTTGGCTTGCGGTGCATTTGTCGGTGTAATTGTACGAGCGCTCGGGGTATCGAATGTAGTCGAGCGATATTCCGTCGATGTCATAGTTCTCGCACAGTTCCCTGCATATAGCGGCTATGTAGTCTCCTGTCTCTGGGTTGTCGGGACGCATAAACCAGTTGTCGCCTGCCGCCTTGCAGAGGTCGGGACGGCGTTTTGTGATGGAGGATGCGCCGAACCCGTTTTGCTTCTTGCGGTCGCCGAGTGGAACGCTCACAAGCCAGCAGTGAAGCTCCATACCTCTGCGGTGGCATTCGCTGATGGCGAAACGCAAGGGGTCGTAACCTGGGGATTTACCCGGCTTGCCGGTCAGACATTCGTCCCAAGGCTCTATTGCAGACGGGTAAATCACGGAGCCTCGAATGCGTGTCTGAATAATTACAGTGTTGATGTGAATGGCCTGCAGCTTGCTCAGTATAGCTCGCAGCTCGTCCTTTTGAGCTTCGATACTTTTCTCGTCAACAGCCTTTGTGCGTGGCCAGTCCAATCCCATAATAGTCGCGAGCCACACGGCGCGGATCTCCTGCTTGGGATATTTGGCGGTACTTTTCCACGGGTCGGTGCACAAGGCCTCATCCGTCATATATGACTGACCATATACCGTACTGACAATTGTCAGCATCAGTGCAAGTATAATAGATATGTTTCTTATTGACATGTTCTTTTCGCTATATGCTGCAAAGTTAATAAAAAAGAGGTGTAACGCAAAATTAAAACATGCTTTTCTTTTGTGCTTCGCTCGTTTTTTCGTAACTTTGCAAATTCTAACGGGTTAGAAAAATGACGAGACTGTTATATATACTATGTGTCATGTTGATGGCTGGCGTATCGAGAGCTGGTGCCGTAAATACGGAGAAGCCTGACACGCTGGCAGAAGTGGAGGACACACTGGAGCTGAATCTCCAGGTGTCTGTGATTACCTGTGACCCAGGTCCTGACGCATATCAGATGTTTGGTCATACGGCGTTAAGAATCAGAGACTTGGATAATCCGGAATATGACTTTGTGTATAATTACGGTGTGTTTGACAGCCGGCGGGATAACTTCATATATTACTTTGTGAAGGGGGAAACCGACTACACACTCTCGGCAGACAAGGCGGAGCGGTTTGTCGGCAAATACAGCGGTTATTTCGGAATTCCAATGAGGGAACAGGTCCTAAATCTCACCGACGAGCAGAAATCTGAGCTGGAATGGTTGTTGGAGATTAATGCCCAGAAGGAAAACTGCACATATAGATATAATTTCCTTTACGACAATTGCACAACCCGTGCCGCACGCAAAATAGAGGAAGCGCTTAATGTGTGCAAGGCAAATCTGGTTTATAAACAGATGCCGGTCGAAAGAGAGAATACCACGTTTCGGGACATACTGCACCGCTTTACATCCAAGGCTCCATGGCTGGAGTTCGGCATTGACCTCGTCTTAGGGGCAGAGGTTGACAAACCCCGCTCTCAGATGGAGCAGATGTTCATCCCCTCAGTGTTTGAGGACGAGCTGAGCAACGCTGTGATAAAGCAGGAGGACGGGGAAACTGTCAATATAGTGCTGAAGACGGAGAAAATCGCTCCAACAGTGGAAATGAAGACAGTTCCGGATTTTCCTCTTTCCCCGTTTGTGACTTTCTTGATTCTACTTGTTCTTGTGTCAACAATTTCCCTGTTTGACGTTAAACGGTGCAAGTTGTCGTCCTGGCTTGATATATCCGGATTTTTCATCAGAGGACTTGCCGGATTCCTCGTGGCTTTCCTCTTCTTTTTCTCAGAGCATCCTGCTGTGGGTTCCAACTGGCTTGTGCTGGCATTCAATCCACTCGTTTTCTTTATGATACCAGATGTGGTGTATATAACATGGCAGAAACGATTTATGAAAAAGGTCACAATCAAGAATATGACCTGTGATTTGTTTGAAGTGGTCAATTTGGCAGTACTGATATTTACTTTGCTGTTGTTTGTCCTGCCAATTCAGCAACTGAACATAGCCATGTTGCCGCTGGTATTGACTTTGCTGGTTAGGTCTATAACGAGGATTACCGTTCTCGGAAAAAATACAGTGAATAAAACCATTTATAATTGATAATATTTAATCGTAAATAACAAATAGAAAATAACCATGGGTTTTAACAGTTTTTTAAGCAAATTATTCGGGAACAAGGCTTCACGCGACTTGAAGGCGCTGCGCCCGGTTGTTGAAAAGGTGAATGCCGTGTATCCGAAAATTGCTCAACTCTCTAACGATGGACTGAGGGAAAGGACAGACGAGATAAAGGCTGATCTCCAGGCGTTGGTTGAGCCGAAACGACAGCAAATCAAGGAACTCAACGACAAGATTCAACAGACGGAAATTGAGAAACGTCAGCCTATATTCAACGAAATAGACAAGATAGAGAAGGAAATCCTCGATATTTTTGAGGATGCCCTGAATGGATATATGCCTGAGGTGTTCGCAATCGTGAAGGAGACGGCCAAGAGATTTGCCGAGAACGAGGAGATTGAGGTGACCGCCAATGATTTCGACCGCGAGTTGGCTCAGACGCACGACTTTGTAGATATTGACGGCGACAAGGCAATATGGTACAACAAATGGGAAGCCGGTGGCAATGAGACAGTGTGGAACATGATCCACTACGATGTCCAGCTTATCGGTGGAGCTGTGCTGCACCAGGGCAAGATCGCCGAGATGGCTACGGGAGAGGGTAAGACGCTCGTCGCCACACTCCCGGTGTTCCTAAATGCCCTGACTCGGAACGGCGTACATGTGGTGACTGTCAATGACTATCTGGCAAAACGTGACTCCGAGTGGATGGGGCCGCTTTACATGTTCCACGGACTTTCTGTTGACTGTATAGACAAACACCGTCCTAACACCGACGAGCGAAGAAAAGCATATCAGGCCGACATCACTTTCGGTACAAACAATGAATTTGGTTTCGACTACCTGCGCGACAACATGGCTATGCACCCGAAAGAACTGGTTCAGAGAGCGCATAACTATGCCATAGTCGATGAGGTGGACTCTGTGCTTATTGACGACGCGCGTACGCCGTTGATTATCTCAGGTCCTGTTCCGAAAGGCGAAGTGCAGATGTTCGAGCAGTTCTGCCCTATAGCAGAGAAACTGGTAGAGGCTCAGCGCAAACTGACAAACGACTATCTGGCCACTGCAAAGAAACTGATTTATTCCGATGACCATAGAGAGGTTGAGCAGGGTTTCCTCTCACTTTTCAGAGCATATAAAGGTATGCCTAAGAACAACGCTCTCATCAAATTCCTGTCGGAGGACGGAATCAAGAGCGGATTGCTCAAGACTGAGGCAATATATATGGAAAACAACAACCGAAGGATGCATGAGGCCACAGACCCTCTGTTCTTCGTTGTTGAGGAGAAGTTCAAGCAGGTGGATATGACCGACAAGGGCAACCAGCTTGTTGCCGACATAATGAAGGACGACGATTTCTTCGTGCTTCCTGACATTACCGGCCAACTTGCCGCACTTGACGGCCAGAACCTGGAGGAGGAAGACAAACTGGCCAAGAAAGACGCGATCATTCAAGATTACGCCGTAAAGTCGGAGCGTGTGCACACCATGCAGCAACTGCTGAAGGCATATACCATGTTCATTAAGGACGATGACTATGTCGTGATGGACGGAGAGGTCAAGATCGTGGATGAGCAGACTGGACGTATTATGGAGGGCCGACGTTGGAGCGACGGACTCCATCAGGCGGTTGAGGCCAAGGAACGAGTGAAGGTTGAGGCTGCGACTCAGACTTTCGCAACCATCACCCTTCAGAATTATTTCCGTATGTATCACAAACTCGCCGGTATGACCGGTACCGCAATTACCGAGGCAGGTGAGTTCTGGGATATCTACAAGTTGGATGTCGTTGAGATTCCCACCAACAAGCCAGTTGCGAGAATCGACATGAATGACCGTGTTTACCGCACTAACAGGGAGAAATACAAGGCCGTGATAGAGGAAATCCAGAATATGATCAGCCAAGGCCGACCCGTGCTTGTCGGTACTACATCGGTCGAGATTTCCGAGATGCTCTCAAAGATGCTGAAACTCAGACATATTGAGCATAATGTGCTTAACGCCAAGCTCCATCAGGCAGAGGCCGACATCGTGGCTCAGGCCGGTCAGAAGTCCATCGTCACCATCGCCACTAACATGGCAGGACGTGGAACCGACATCAAGCTCTCGCCAGAGGTTAAAGAGGCGGGAGGTCTTGCCATTATCGGTACCGAGCGTCATGAAAGCCGACGTGTGGATCGCCAGCTCCGTGGACGTTCCGGACGTCAGGGAGACCCGGGCTCATCAGTGTTCTATGTGTCGCTTGAAGATAAGCTTATGCGACTTTTCGCATCGGAGAGAATAGCCAGCGTGATGGACAAACTCGGCTTCAAGGACGGAGAGATGATCGAGCATCCGATGATTAACCGCGCAATAGAGCGCGCCCAGAAGAAAGTTGAGGAAAACCATTTCGGTGTGCGTAAGAGACTCCTTGAGTATGATGACGTTATGAACAAACAGCGTAAGGTTGTGTATGAGCGCAGGCGTCACGCACTTATGGGTCAGAGGATTGGAATGGACATATCCAACATGATGTGGGACCGTGTGGTCAAGATAATAGAGAACAACGACTATGAGGGCTGTAAGGAACTTTTCCTTACCGTCTTTGCCATGGAATATCCATTCAACGCGGAGGAGCATGAGGATATCTCCCGTGACAAGCGAGAGGACCGTGCCTTCGACCTTGTAATGGCTAAGTTCAAGGAGAGGGGAGAACGTCTCGCAAAGACAGCCCAGCCTGTGATAAAGGATGTGTACGAAAACCGTGGGCATCAGTATGAGAATATCCTCATACCTCTTACCGACGGTCGTCGTCAGTATCAGATATCAGTACCTCTCAAGGAGGCATATGAGACAGAGGGGCGTAATATCGTGACAGCTTTTGAGAAAGCAATCCTCTTGCATACTATCGACGAGTCTTGGAAAGAGAACCTGCGTCAGCTCGATGAGCTTCAGCACTCAGTTCAAAACGCAAGTTACGAACAAAAAGACCCGCTCGTGATATTCAAACTCGAGTCTGTCACGCTCTTTGACAATATGATCAACGAGATTAACGACAATACCGTCAGCGTGCTTATGAGGGTCAACCTTCCGATGCCCGACCCTGAGCAGGTGCGTCAGGCACAAGCACAGAGAAGGCAGCAGTCAACAGCAAACGGGACTGGACAACAGAATCTCGACGAGCTGTCGGACACCCAGAAGGCAATGCAACAGGCCGCTGCAAGCGCCGGTGCGTCAAGAGGCGGGCAGCAGGCACAGAAACTGCGGACACCTGTTGTGAACTCAGCGCCTAAGGTGGGTAGGAACGACCCGTGCCCTTGTGGTTCTGGTAAGAAGTTCAAGGCCTGCCACGGTAAGGGAGTGGTTTGATTTACATAATTGGTTTGCTGTTTGTATAAGACGGCAAACCAATTCATTTTACAAACTTCAATCGTCAATTTTTAGAATGGACAAGATAATAGTAGCGATAGACGGGTTTTCATCATGCGGCAAGAGCACAATGGCAAAGGAGCTTGCTCGCAAGGTTGGGTATATCTATGTTGATACAGGCGCCATGTATCGTGTAGTCGCTCTCTGCGCTATGCGCCATGGTTTAATTTCCGAGGAAGGAGACAAGAAAGTCATAGATGAGACTGGTTTGAAAAGTCTTATTGACGGTGGTGGTGTCAAAGTGTCGTTTACGCTTGACGAAGAGAGCGGTCTGCCTTTGGCATGTCTCAACGACGAGGTCGTAGAAAAGGAAATCCGCACTCTTAGTGTGTCGTCCAATGTCAGCCAAGTTGCCGCAATCCCGTTTGTCCGTGAGTTCTTGACATCTCAACAGAAAGCCATGGGCAAAGAGAGGGGAATCGTTATGGACGGACGCGACATAGGAACAGCTGTGTTCCCTGAAGCAGAGTTGAAGATTTTTCTCACCGCCTCTCCTGAAGTCAGGGCACAACGCCGATATGACGAGCTTGTGTCAAAAGGTGACGCAAATGTTAAGTTTCAGGAGGTGTTGAAAAATGTCAAGGAACGTGATGAGCTTGACACTCATCGTGAGGTTGCGCCATTAAGGCAGGCAGAAGACGCAATTGTAATAGATAACTCACATCTTTCGAAAGACGAACAAAACGCATTACTGCTTAGCTATTTCAATAAAGCTGTAAATGGCAAATGCTGATAGAAATTGATCAATCTTCAGGATTCTGCTTTGGTGTGACAACCGCTATAAACAAAGCAGAGGAGGAACTGGCAAAAGAGAAACAACTCTATTGCCTCGGAGATATTGTGCATAATGGAAGAGAGTGTGAGCGACTCAAGGAACTCGGACTTGCGACTATCGGTAATGAGCAGATGGACAACATCCATGACACCAAAATATTGTTCAGGGCACATGGTGAGCCACCCTCCACCTATGAGCGGGCACGTCAGAACCGTTTGAAGGTAATCGACGCCACTTGTCCTGTCGTACTCAGTCTTCAAAGAAGGATAAAGAAGGAGTATGATGAGGAACCTGAAAAAAACACCCAGATTGTTATCTACGGAAAAAACGGCCATGCTGAGGTAATCGGGCTTGTGGGTCAGACAGAAGGTCATGCCATTGTTGTTGAGACTCCAGAAGACATTGACCATCTGGATTTCAACAAAAATATTTCCCTGTATTCCCAGACCACAATGTCTTTGGACGGATTTCACCAGTTGGTAGAAAGAATCTCTCAGAAGATGGGAACTGACATATATGTGGAAAGAAATATCCGTAAAAACAGCGACGGACTCATCTTCAAGTTTTTTGACACAATATGTCGTCAGGTTGCCAACCGTATAGGTGATATACGCAGGTTCGCCGAACGTCATGATGTGATTTTGTTTGTAGCTGGAGAGAAAAGCAGCAATGGTAAGGTGCTGTTCAGCGAATGTAAAAACGTGAACCCAAACTCACACCTTGTCGGACAGCCGTCAGAGATTTCCTCCTCCTGGTTTGTTGACGCCGATTCTGTGGGGATTTGCGGAGCCACCTCTACCCCCAAATGGCTTATGGAGCAATGTCGTGATTACTTGGCCAAAACAATGTAAAATGTCGTCAATCTTCCACTTTAAACAGTTTTCCATAGACCAGAGCCGTTGTGCCATGAAGGTGGGAACCGATGGTGTGCTGCTTGGAGCGTGGACAGAGAGTGACAGCCCCCAAAATATTCTTGATGTTGGCACAGGCAGCGGCCTTATAGCACTTATGATGGCTCAGAAATTCCCGCAGGCACACATAACTGCCATAGACATAGCCCCGGAGGCTGTTGAACAAGCCGCGCTTAATGCGAGAAACTCGATTTGGTCGGAAAGAATTGATGTGTTCATCGATGATTTCAATAACCCTATGAGTATAAACAACGAGGTTTTTGATTTGATTGTGTCAAACCCACCTTTTTATGTTGAAAACGTAAAGTCTCCTGATTCCCAGAGGGATATGGCGAGACGTGCAGAGTCCCTGCCATTGGATAACCTGTTTTCGAATGCCTCAAAACTGACAAACGATCAAGGCTGTCTCAGTATTATCCTCCCTACTGCGGTTGTGGAGCAGGCAGTGGGTGAGGCAGCTTTACACGGACTATATTTAAAACGTCGTACCGATGTCAGAACTACCCCTGCCAAACCTCCCAAGCGAACACTGCTTGAATTCTCAAAAAAAATCATACCGTCAAAATCCTCAGTTCTGGTGTTAAACTTTAAAGAAAACATGAAGTCAAATGAATATGCCTTGTTGACACACCAGTTTTATCTTGACAAATGAGTGTGACAAGTTGATTCTGTTATCCCTAATGACGATTTGGGTTTAAGAAATAATTAATATTATAATCCCTTCATTATGAGCTTAAAGTACTTGATTCTAATGCCGCTGTTTGCGGTGATGTCGGTAAATCAGAGTAATGCCCAAGAACTAAACGATGTGCCTAAACGTCGTCATGAAATTCAGTTTGACAGCTTGAATCCTGACATCCACGACCCCGTCATGGCATACGAGGACGGCACATATTATATATATAGTACGGGATTCAATCTTGGATGTATGACTTCCGCCGATTTGAAAACATGGAATCGCATGGGCCCGGTGTTTGCCAATGTGCCTCAGTGGGCTGTAAACCTTATAAAAGGCTACAGAGGTCATACCTGGGCACCAGATATATGCAAGGTGGGAGACAAATGGCTTATGTACTATTCATGCTCTACATTTGGCAAGAACACATCTGCGATAGGACTGGCTACAAATACTACCCTTAACCCGAAAAGCCCAGACTACAGATGGGAAGATCAAGGCATGGTGATCAGCTCCACAAGGAATGATGATTATAATTGTATCGACCCCAATCTCGTTATTGATGAAAAAGGCAACCCTTGGCTTACCTTCGGCTCTTTCTGGGACGGTATTCAGCTGGTGCGCCTTAATGACGACTATAAAACTCCGATTGGCAAACCTGTAACTATCGCACGACATTTTAACCCTGACGCACAACCGGAAGCGGGAATCGAGGCAAACAACAATGAGATAGAGGCTCCTTTCATTATCCGTGAAGGAAAATATTATTATCTGTTTGCGTCAGCGGGATTGTGTTGCCGCGGAATGAGGAGCACGTACCACACCATTGTAGGCCGCTCAAAGAAAATCACGGGTCCGTATAAGGACAAAGACGGAAAAAAAATGAGCAAAGGCGGAGGTACTGTTGTCGCCGGGTCTGATGAAAAATATTTCGGTGTGGGGCATAACGGACTGTGCAATGTCAATGGCCAGTGGCTGTTTGTTGCTCATGGGTATGAACGGGCATTAAACGGTGCATCAAAACTTGTGCTTAGAAAACTTGTTTTCAACAACGGGTGGCCTGAACTGAAATGAGTCTCTCAAAACGTTCAAACAGTAAGTAAAAGACTTGCAACCTGACAACCGCGGACTAAAAAAAACAACAGGGACTTTTCCCAAAAAGAAAACTTTTTATAATTTCAAAAAATCCAATCTGCTTATTATCAGCAGGTTGGATTTTTAATGTGGATAACTTTTGAAAATGTGCATAACTTTATGCTATTTTTTTTTGATTATTCAAAAAAGACATGTAGCTTTGCAAAAGTTTTTTGTCTCGGATTAAAAACTTCATGTTTCTACAAAGATGACATTCAGAGCGGCAGGCGTGCCGCCTGAATGTCCTAGCTTTAGAATTGTGAATAATCCTCCAAAAACAATCAAGACTAACTATACTGAAAAAATATGGAAACTCCTAAAACTTATTCCTACGACGAGGCATATGAAGCCTCATTAAAATACTTTGATGGTGATGAGCTGGCCGCGAGAGTCTGGGTCAACAAATACGCCATGAAGGATTCTTTCGGCAATATCTATGAAAAGTCTCCGGAAGATATGCATTGGCGTATCGCAAAGGAAATAGCAAGGATAGAGCAAAAATATGAAAATCCGATGTCAGAACAGGAAGTGTTCGACCTATTGGATCATTTCAGGTATATTGTGCCAGCCGGAAGTCCCATGACAGGAATAGGAAACCACTTTCAGGTAGCATCTCTGTCCAACTGTTTTGTAGTAGGACTAGACGGTGAGGCTGACTCATATGGAGCCATTATACGTATTGACGAGGAGCAGGTTCAGCTCATGAAGCGTCGTGGCGGTGTGGGTCACGATTTGTCTCATATCAGGCCTAAAGGGTCTCCTGTAAAGAACTCAGCTCTCACCTCTACAGGTCTCGTGCCGTTTATGGAGAGATATTCCAATTCCACACGTGAGGTGGCACAGGATGGCCGTCGTGGTGCGCTCATGCTCTCTGTTTCTATCAAGCACCCTGATTCAGAGGCGTTTATCGATGCAAAGATGGAGGAGGGCAAAGTGACTGGAGCCAACGTGTCAGTGAAGGTTGATGACGACTTTATGAAAGCAGCCACACAGGGCGGACGTTATACCCAGCAGTTCCCTGTAGATTCCGATAATCCGTATGTTAAGAAAGATATTAACGCTTCCCAACTTTGGAAGAAAATCGTTCACAACGCATGGAAGTCCGCTGAGCCTGGAGTACTCTTTTGGGATACAATCCTCAGAGAGTCTATCCCCGACTGCTATGCCGATTTAGGCTACAGAACGGTTTCAACGAACCCTTGTGGTGAAATACCACTTTGTCCCTACGACTCATGCCGATTGCTGTCAATAAATCTGTTCTCTTACGTTAAGAATCCATTCACCAAGAACGCATCTTTCGACTATGACCTTTTCAGGAAGCATGTGAGGCTTGCCCAGAGAATCATGGACGATATTATCGATCTTGAGCTTGAGAAAATAGAGCTTATTATGGAGAAAATCAGCTCTGATCCAGAGTCTGAGGAGGTGAAGGGCGCAGAACAACACCTTTGGAGAAAGATATACGACAAGAGTAGCAAGGGCAGACGCACAGGAGTCGGTATTACTGCCGAAGGCGACATGATAGCCGCAATGGGTCTGACTTACGGAACTCCCGAGGCAACCTATTTCTCCACTGATATTCATAAGAACATAGCCGTGGAGGCTTACCGCTCGTCTGTTCAGATGGCCCGTGAACGCGGCAAGTTCAGTATATATGATTCCGAGCGCGAGAAGGATAATCCGTTTATCAACCGAATCAAGGGTGTGGCTCCTGACCTTTATGATGATATGTTGAAATACGGAAGACGCAATATCGCCTGCCTGACCATAGCTCCAACAGGAACGACCAGTCTCATGACACAGACGACATCAGGAATTGAGCCTGTGTTTATGCCTGTCTATAAACGCAGACGTAAGGTAAATCCCAACGACACAAATGTCCATGTTGACTTTGTGGATGAGAGTGGTGACTCATTTGAGGAATATATAGTTTACCATCCAAAGTTCCTCACTTGGATGAAGATAAACGGGATAGACACTACAATTAATTATACTCAGCAGGAAATAGATGAGCTGGTGCAGAGGTCGCCATATTTCAAGGCCACGGCAAATGACGTTGACTGGCATGAAAAGGTGAGGATGCAAGGTGCAATTCAGAAATGGGTTGATCACTCCATCTCAGTGACAATAAATCTTCCTAACAGCGTTACAGAGGATTTGGTGAACGAGCTGTATGTTGAGGCATGGAAGTCAGGATGTAAGGGTTGTACTGTATATCGTGACGGCTCAAGAGCCGGAGTGCTTGTCTCAACCGACAACAGCAAAAAAAAGGAAGAAAACGTTGCCACAGGTGGTGTTCCTGCCAGCTGTATGCCCGATGTCACTGAGGTACGTCCGAAAACGCTTGAGTGTGATGTTGTGAGATTCCAAAACAACAAGGAGAAATGGGTTGCTTTTGTCGGTTTGCTTGATGGATACCCTTATGAAATATTCACCGGTGTGCTTGACGATGAGGACGGTATAGCCCTGCCAAAGACAGTGTCAAAAGGTTTTATCATAAAGAATTTTGATGAGGCCGGTAACAAGCGCTATGACTTCCAGTTTGTAAACCGCAGAGGTTATAAGACAACAATAGAAGGTCTCTCCGAGAAATTCAACAAAGAATATTGGAATTACGCCAAGCTGATTTCCGGAGTGTTGAGATATCGCATGCCGCTGACAAACGTTATAAAACTCGTAGGTTCATTGCAGCTGGAGAGTGAGAGTATAAATACTTGGAAAAACGGTGTGGAGAGAGCTTTGAAAAAATATGTTCAGGACGGAACAGAACTGAAGGGACAGAAATGTCCCAATTGTGGAAACGAGACACTTGTATATCAGGAGGGCTGCTTGATTTGTACGAGTTGCGGTTCTTCGCGATGTGGATAATGTATTCATTCATTCCATTTCTATATATTTTCGGTTCAGCGCACAGGGCATATGCCTGTGCGCTGAATAATCAGACTAAAAAATCCTAAACCTCAATAATCCCCCCAAAAAATTAATAATCACATAATCTCTTCGCCCCCTCCCGACTGGGAGGGGGAAGGGGGTGGAAAAAGAAAATCATGAAGAATACTGTCCTCCTGAACAATTTAAGATTTTATTCATACCATGGAGTTCTTTCTCAAGAGAAATCCGTGGGGCATAAGTTTGTAGTGTCTATGAGGATAGACACCGACTTCAAAAACGCCATCAGGTATGACAGTGTGAAGGATACTGTCGATTATGGCATTGTAGTGGATATAGTCAAAGAGCAGATGACTCAGCGCTCCAAGCTTATGGAGCATGTCGCAGGACGTATTCTCAAGGTGTTGTTCAACCGGTTTGATTCAATCCAGCGGATAAAGATTGTCATTGTCAAAGAGAACCCTCCAGTCAATTCCGATTGTGATGCTTGTGGCGTTGAACTCGATGTCACACGTGATGATTTTTTCGATTTATAATGCCTTTATGCTTAAAAAACGATGTTCAATTACAAAAAAGTCATTCAAATAATGGCTGTTTTGTAATTTTTTGTTAAATTTGCAGTCGGTAAATTCAAAAATTTTATTTATAACTAACTATGAGTGCATTAAAAACTGCTAAAATGACAAATTACCGTTGGGTGATTTGTTCTATGTTGTTCTTTGCTACAACTGTCAACTACATGGACAGACAGGTGCTCTCGCTCACGTGGAAGGACTTTATCGCACCAGAATTCCACTGGACAGACGCCAACTACGGAACCATCACCGCTGTCTTCTCGATTCTCTATGCTGTTTTCTGCCTGTTCGCTGGTAAATTTATTGACTGGATGGGCACAAAGAAGGGTTATCTGTGGTCAATCTTCGTATGGTCACTGGGCGCATGTATGCATGCGGCATGTGGATGGGCCACGATGAAAATAGAGGGAGTTGAGTCTATTGATGCCCTCCGGGCAGTTCAGGCTGGTTCTGATATAGCCGTGTCTATCGCTACAATAAGCGTTTACCTCTTCCTCTTCTGCCGCTCTATTCTTGCGCTTGGTGAGGCAGGAAACTTCCCAGCTGCGATCAAGGTTACTGCGGAGTATTTTCCGAAGAAAGACCGTGCTTTCGCCACTTCAATCTTCAATGCAGGTGCATCTGTAGGAGCTCTCGCAGCACCAGTAAGTATCCCCCCTCTGGCTGAGGCTTTAGGATGGGAGATGGCGTTCATTATTATCGGTGGACTTGGATTTATTTGGATGGCTTTGTGGGTATTCGTATATGACAAACCAAGCAAGAGCAAGCATGTGAATGATGCAGAGCTTACATATATAAATCAGGACGTTGAGACCGATGGCGATCCCAAGGATGCCAATGACGAGGGTCCTCAGATGAGCTTTGCCAAGGCATTCACCTACAAGCAGACCTGGTCATTTATCGTGGGTAAATTCATGACAGACGGTGTGTGGTGGTTCTACCTTTTCTGGGCTCCGGCTTATTTCTCAGACCAGTTCGGATATAAGTCATCATCCGGCATGGGTCAGGCTTTGATATTCACACTTTATTTCATCGTAACCGTGTTGAGTATTTTTGGCGGCTACCTGCCAAAACTCTTCGTGGAGAAAAAGGGTATGAATCCTTATGCCGGTCGAATGCTCGCAATGTTGATTTTTGCTTTCTTCCCTCTCTTCGCCCTGTTTGCCCAACCTCTCGCAATGTGGGAAGGCTCTCCCATAGACCCTGCATGGTGGCCGGCTATAATTATCGGCCTTGCCGGAGCAGGACATCAGGCATGGAGCGCTAACATCTTCTCAACAGTAGGCGATATGTTCCCGAAATCCACTATTGCCACAATCACCGGTATCGGCGCAATGGCCGGCGGCTTAGGATCAATGCTTATCAACTACCTCTCCGGCATTCTCTTCGACTATGCTCAGGGTCAAGGCTCAGCATTCTCGTTCCTTGGATATGAGGGCAAGCCTGGCGGCTACATGATAGTGTTCTGCTTCTGTGCTGTTGCATACCTCATTGGTTGGGTGGTAATGAAGAGCCTCGTGCCAAAGTATCGTCCTGTTGTGGTTGAATAACAAGATTAGTTTTGAAAAATTGATATTTCGTTATTACGATTTTGAAATTCCAATAATATTTCCGGATGGCATGTTTTTACTGCCATCCGTTTTTTTTACACGGCCTCTTATGCAAAGACAAATCCGTCTTATGCAAACTTTATGCAGAAAAGGGCTTAATTTTGTATAAATATCCAAATCGCCTTGAGAAATGTTTGAATATGTCACTATTTTTTTGTAATTTTGCAGTGTTTTATGGACGAAGGAAAAAGGTAAAAAGTTTTTCTTTCAGACCAGTGTACAGATTTCATGCAGCCAATGGTCAGTCTTTTGGAAATTAAAGATTAACAAATAAAAATAGCAATAGCATTATGGAAAATATTCCTGAAGCATTAAAACTTTTAGTCGTAGGAATGGTCACGGTGTTTCTTATCCTACTCATCGTAATCAACCTCGGTAAAGCCCTTATCGCAATAATCAATAAAATTGCGCCAGATGAAGAAGTGAAGAAACAGCCTGCAGTTGCTAAGGTAGCTGCTGTGGACGGACTGACAAAGTCAGTGATAGAGGAGGCCGTAAATCAGCTTACAGCAGGTAAGGGGCATGTTACTAATATACAGAAATTATAAATCAGTATCAAAAATATTATGAGTAAAGAAGTTAAATTCAGTCTGGTGTTCCGCGATATGTGGCAGAGTGCAGGTAAGTATCAGCCTCGCGTTGACCAGCTTGTGAAAGTGGCTCCTGCCATCATAAAGATGGGATGTTTCGACCGTGTGGAGACAAACGGTGGTGGTTTCGAGCAGGTGAACCTTCTCTATGGAGAGAACCCTAATAAATCAGTAAGAGAGTGGACGAAGCCGTTCCACGCTGCGGGTATTCAGACCCACATGCTCGACCGTGCTTTGAATGCCTTACGTATGAGCCCATGTCCTAAAGACCTGAGAAAATTATTCTATAAGGTTAAGAAGGCTCAGGGAACAGACATCACTCGTATATTCTGTGGATTGAACGATACCCGCAATATTATTCCCTCAATCAAATATGCAAAGGAAGCCGGCATGATCGCACAGGCATCTCTTTGCATCACTCATTCTCCAATTCACACAGTTGAATATTATGTAAACCTTGCCAAGGTGCTTATAGACGCCGGTGCAGACGAGATATGCCTCAAGGATATGGCTGGTATAGGTCGTCCTGATTCCCTCGGCAAGATTGTGAAGGGTATAAAGGCCTATAAGAAGGACATTATCGTTCAGTATCACTCACACTCAGGCCCAGGCTTTAACATGGCCAGCATTCTTGAGGTGTGCAAGAACGGCTGCGACTATGTTGACACAGCAGTCGCTCCTCTTGCATGGGGTACGGGACATGCCGATATTATCGCTGTTCAGGAGATGCTTAAGGACGCCGGGTTCAAAGTGAAGGAAATCAACATGGAGGCATATATGGAGGTACGTACTCAGATACAGCAGATGATGGATGACTTCCTTGGATATTACTGCCCTGATCTTAACCGAATAAACAATTCGTTGCTTGTTAAGCCAGGACTTCCTGGAGGTATGATGGGTTCACTTATGACAGACCTGGAGGAGAACCTTCGCTCATTGAACAAATGGAAGGTTAAGCACGACCAGGCCGAGCTTACAACCGACGAGATTCTTGTCAAGCTGTTCGACGAGGTTGCCTATGTATGGCCTAAGGTTGGATACCCCTGTCTTGTAACTCCTTTCAGCCAGTATGTCAAGAACCTTGCCCTGATGAATGTTATTCAGATGGAGAAGGGTAAGGAACGTTGGTCTATGATCGCCGATACAATATGGGACATGATTCTCGGCAAGGCCGGAAAACTCCCTGGACCTGTTGATCAGGTGTTTGTAGATATGGCAAAGGCAGAGGGACGTGAGTTCCTTGCAACCGACCCTCAGGAGAATTACCCTGACAACCTTGACGATTACCGCTACAAGATGTCTCAGAAGGGCTGGGAGCTCGGAGAAGACGATGAAGAGCTCTTTGAATATGCCATGCATCCAACACAGTATGAGGCATACAAGAGCGGCAAGGCAAAGGCCGACTTCGAGGAAGACCTCGCAAGGCGCAAGGCCGAGAAGGCTCAGCCTCAGGGAGGAGCGCCAGCAGAATTGCCTAATACGATAACTGTTAATGTAAACGGCCAGAACTACAAAGTTGATATTGCATACGGTGGTGATATTCCTAAGCCAACAGAGGCTGCGGGAAGCCCGGCAGGCGCGCCTTCTGGCGAAGGAACCGACTTGCTGGCTCCCCTTGAAGGTAAGTTCTTCCGTGTGAAAGATACAGGAGAGACTCCTAAGAACGTTGGTGACGCAGTGAAGGAAGGCGACGTTGTCGGATATATTGAGGCAATGAAGACTTACAATGCCATCAAGGCAGACCGTGACGGAGTTATAACCGCAATTCTCGTCAACTCAGGCGACTCCGTAGAGGAGGATGATGTAATTATGAAAATTGGATAAAAACTGTAAATATAATGGCTGAAATATTCAACAACCTGTATGAGATGACGGCTCTGAGTGACCTTGTTGCCAATCCGTCGTTCCTCATCATGTATGTCATCGCTTTCGTCCTCCTTTACCTCGGAATCGTTAAGCACTACGAGCCTCTGCTTCTTATACCGATTGCTTTCGGTGTGCTTATAGCCAACTTCCCCGGAGGCGACATGGGCGTGCTACAGGCCAACGAGGCAGGAGAAATCATTAAAGACGGAAAGACATACAATATATGGGAGATGTCGTTGCCCTCAATCGCACACGACCTTGGTCTTATGAACTTCCTATATTATGCGCTGATTAAGACTGGATTCCTGCCTCCTGTGATTTTCATGGGTGTAGGTGCCTTGACCGATTTCGGACCGATGCTTCGCAACCTTCGTCTGTCCATTTTCGGTGCGGCCGCTCAGTTCGGTATCTTCCTTGTGCTTATCTGCGCAGTGCTTATGGGCTTTACTCTAAAGGAGGCAGCTTCGCTTGGTATAATCGGTGGCGCAGACGGTCCTACCGCAATCTTCACTACGATTAAGCTTGCTCCCCACCTTCTTGGAGCAATCGCCATAGCCGCTTACTCCTACATGGCTCTTGTTCCTGTGATTATACCCCTTGTTGTGAAACTCACATGTACGAAGAAGGAACTCATGATTAACATGAAAGATCAGGACAAGAAGTACCCTCCTAAGAATAAGATCAAGAACATGAGAGTTGTCAAGATTATATTCCCGATAGCCGTGACAACCGTGGTCGCAATTTTCGTTCCCACAGCTGTGGCTTTGATAGGTATGCTCATGTTTGGTAATCTTCTCAAGGAAATCGGAGCTGACACCAACCGTTTGTTTGACACGATCAGCAACTCCATTATGAATACAGCTACCGTGTTCCTAGGTCTCTGTGTGGGTGCGACTATGACAGTAGAGGCATTCCTCAACTGGACTACCATCGGTATTGTTGTTGGTGGATTCCTGGCATTTGCCCTCTCCATCACAGCTGGTATCATGCTCGTTAAGCTTTTCAACCTGTTCACTAAGAAGAAAATCAATCCACTTATCGGTGCTACGGGTCTTTCTGCCGTTCCAATGGCAAGCCGTGTATGTAACGACATCGCCACGAAGTACGATCCAAAAAACCACGTGCTCAACTACTGCATGTCATCTAACATCTCGGGTGTGATTGGCTCTGCTGTCGCTGCGGGTGTGCTTATCTCTTTCCTCGGATAAATACAAAACACAAATCAATAAAAAACCTGGGATTAAGGTCCCAGGTTTTTTTATTTACTCTGCCAGAAGTCTAAATATTTCTGCGCCACCTTAACATAGTCGTGGTGACGTCTCACATACTCTATACTCTCCTTGCTCAGACTGTCGATGCGTTCTGGATGAAGTGTCAGGTCACGCAATTTCTCATATACGTCATTCTCATCGGGAACAACATTGATTATGGGGCGCAATTCCCTCTCTCCAAGAATTTCATATTGTTCCTCCTCACCGCCCCCAACGATAACCATTCCTCGTGACATGGCCAACAGTGCATTCATCGCTGGTGTGTAGCTGTATAGCTGGTCGAGCAGGCATTCAGAAGACGAAATCAGTCGTTGATATTCATCGAATGGCACAGACTCCACCTTGACAATCTCGCATCGGTCGGGAAAATCGGCTTTTACGCGTTCCATAGCATGCAACATTATGTCGGTGCCTTTGTAGGCTGACCTGCTCGGAATGATGCCGATAAAGAATCTCACGGGCTTACCAGTCTGACGTGGTGGTCTCGGAGTAATCTTGCTTGTGTTTATAGGGAATGGAATAAACACAGTCTTCTCCGGAAACGACTGCTCATAGCATTTGTAGTATTCATATAATCCACCGATGATTCCGTCGCAGCTCTCAGCCACATATTGGTTCAACGGCGCTTTCTCTCCATTGAGCCAGTCGCGTATAAACTCTTTGTTGAAGGACTCATCGGTGCGCTGGTGCTCACCTATGTTGAAGTCAGAATAGCGGAATGTTTTGCAGTCCAAACAAGTTTTCACCCAGTAGTGGTCCATTCCGAATGCCCCTAAGAACATTTTCTTGTTGTTTCGACGAAGGATGTCATAATACCTTTTCATCCTCTTGGCTCGCAAATCCAGGAATATTGGATTGATAATCTGAACCACATCGAAACCTTTGAGACGATTAAACAAACGTTCCACTTGGAGAATGTATCTCACGCTGTCAAGTTTTCCGTTTGAGCGTCTGCGCAAATCTATGTCGCGCTTATAGTTTTTCCAGTTGTCTCCATTGCTCACCACCAAAACATCATGGCCGAGAGCCCTGAGTCCCTCAGCCAGTGTCCAGTGTACGTTGCTGTATTCACCAAGCAGTAAAACTCTCATTTTATGTTGCGCTTGTTCAGAGCTTCTGCATATTTGCGTGCGTTTGCCATGTGCTCCTGTTCAGACGAGGTGTAGTAGTGCTCTCCTGAGAAATCCTCTTTTGCGCACATATATATGTAGTCGTTGTCATCAGGATTGAGGACGGCATCTATACCGGCAATTGACGGAATGCGTATAGGACCAGGAGGAAGCCCCTCGTGTTTATATGTGTTGTATGGAGACTCTACCTCGAGATGGCGTCTCAGCACGCGTCTAAGTGTGAAGTCGCCCACGGCGAAAACGACAGTGGGGTCGCTTGCTAATCTTATGCCTCGCTCAAGGCGATTCAGGTATAGGCGGGCTATAATCGGCTTGTCCTGGTCTCTTGAGGTCTCCGAATCTACGATGCTTGCCAGTGTTGACACCTGTACAGGTGTCA
>JAZUMZ010000053.1:0-5889 GCA_045603885.1 Bacteroidaceae bacterium
CATAACGCTATCGGCATCCATCTCTTCGAGCGGATAACACATTTTGTAGATATCTTGTGAGTCCATTCGGAACTGGATATCGGGTAGCATGCGGATGACTTTCTCCACAAGCTGTTTCTCACGGTCATCATAGTCTCCCCCACTCTCGCGTCCTCGTCTTATCTCAGAGAAAAGGGATATGTCTCCAAGGTCCTGCTGGATATACCGAAGGTTGTCATCCGAGACGGCGTACACCTCAGGAACGTTTATTCCCCTTAGCCGGAACTCTTTTGCCAGTGAGCAGAAGGCTATGTTCTCCTCAGCAGATGTTCCGACAACTCCGATAAGGCTCGATCCAAAAACATTTTCCGGAAACATTCGGAAATATCTACGGTTGCTACCCGCCTGGCTTAATGGGATGATTCCTGACGTGGAGTGACCTGTAAGAGACTTGTATAGTGATTTCAGTTGGTCCATAGTGAAACGGTGGAGTTTGTAACGTTTGTTTTATGAGAAAGAAGTTATTTCTTAGCCCAGACGGACAATACCTTCTGCTTGATAATTATAAAGTTCACGATTGACATAAAAACGCAAATTCCGATTGCCATGATGAACGACGGCATAGCCGATGGCCTCTCGAGGTCGGGGAAGAAGTTCTCAAGCAGGCTCATGTACCAGTTACGCAATATCATGACGACAATGATTGCGATGACGACCACGAGTATATTGAGCAAAATCGTGAGCAGCTGGTATGGCCTCGACACTTTCGCCGGGCTGTAGCCGAGAATAAGCAGGTTCTGAAGTTTCGCACTGTTTTTCTCTACAAGCAGATAAATGCTCAGCAAAAGAATGAAGAATGCAAGGACGCAGATTACGAATCCGATAAGCAGCACAATTGAGAGTACGATTTTCATCAGATAGTTTGTCTTCGACGCATCGAGCTTGTCGGTATCGGTCTCGTAGTCATTATCCTGTATATATGATGTGATGCGCTCGTCGGTGGGATTGTCAACCTGCAATATCACCCTCGACGGGTTGTTGGCCTCACCACTGGAGTATTTCTTGTTAGCCAGGTCCATAAACTGCTGTGGCACGAGCAGAGTATTGATTCGGTTTGAGAATCCGAAGATACGGCCTTTATATGCGTCGAGACTGCCGTTACCCTGTATGTAGATGTCGATTTTTATGGCTTCGAGCACTCCTTCCGACATAGTAGGCATATTCCGGCTTTGGGCAAATCCAAAATTGTAGAGGTCGAGGTAGCTCTTCGGAATGATGATTGGGATGACGTTGTCGCCATCGCTGAACTTCCATCCGTCTTCTTTCACGTCAACGAAGTTGTCGGGCACCGCCTCAAAGAACATGTCGGTAGTGAACCGCGCAACCCCCTCTATGTCGAATCCGGCCTTAACGACAAACTGCGAGGGTGAGAACACCCCGAACTGCTTGACGAACGGCTGGTTCTTGAAGTCGTCGATCTCATCTTCGCTGAATCCAGAGTTTTTGCCTGTAAGCGACCCGAGGGTAGAGACTTTCTTGTTGACTATGAGGTAGTCCTCCCTCATAAAGCTATCCTCGCTGCTGTAAACGGCGTTTATGTCGTTGTAGAACTGAATACCAAGCAGTATTATAGCCATTCCGACGACATTCGCGAGGAAGAATCCGAGGAACTGTGGAATGCTTATGTGCTGACGCAGTAATTTCCAAATTAGAGACATGATGATAAATTCTTTTAGGGTTAATGACAGAAGGACATGCCGGCGTAGCGTTTATAGTTTGAGGACCTTGTCGTAGTCGATATTGAGACGTTTTCCAATGCTGGTTACAATCACGGCCGCACCCTGTCGCCTGGCCTCATTGAGCAGTATCTCCGCCATGATGTTGGAGTTAGTATCATCGAGATGGCTGACAGGCTCGTCGGCAAAGATAAAGTCGAACGGCTGGCACAGGGCGCGTATGAGCGCCACCCTCTGCTGCTGTCCGAATGACATCTTATCTACGAGCGTGTCACGCCGGTTGCTTATCCCGAGCTGATCAAACCATTGTTCTATTGTCTTTTTCGACTGGAAACGTGTAAGGTTGTTCTTAATCCTCACATTCTCCATTGCTGTCAACTCGGGGAAGAGCCTGAGTTCCTGCCATAACAGAGAAAGTGATTTTTTCCTCAGTTGAGTCCACTGCTTTATGCTCAGATGACTAATGTCTTTCCTATCGAAAAGAATCTCACCATCATAGTCACGCCTAAAACCGTAGATATAGCTTAGCAGCGACGACTTTCCTGTTCCGGAATTCGCCTCCACGAGATAAGTGTGGCCTTTTTTCAGCTCAAGTTCTTTTAGCCACACATCACCCGCGATGTCCGTCCTTCCGGCAAACACCTTGGGCAATGTATTGTAAAGAGAGATTGTTTCCATATTTATTTGTTATGAAACAGCGCTTTTGGCGATTTGGCGTCAAGATAACATCCCGGCATCAATCAGTTCAGAAGATTAGAGAAAAGCGCTTTCTTTGCCTCGTTGATTACTGTTGTGATAAATCCGTTCTCCTTGTCAGTAAGAGCGATGGTGAACGAGCAGTTGCAGCAGTCCTTAGCACTGAACGTAATACGTTCCACTTTCCTCATCAAGTCAAGCTCCATGCCCTTGCTCATGTCGTTTTGCTCCATAAAGTCGGCCAGCGGGTTAAGGTCGTAGTAGAGATATGCCACAGAGTTCTTGATCTCAGAAGCCACCTCGTCGAGTTTCGCATTTGTATTGGCGAAAGTCTTTGCATAATCTCCGTTCTCAGAAGAGAGGAAGAAGTTATTGCCATCGACACCCCATTTGAGTTGGCTCTCGTCGTCGAATTTAATCGCATATTCGTTCTCTGCTACTTTAGACATGTTGAAGTTCCAGTCCTGCATCTGAATAGTCCAATAATCCACATCCTTCAGGAAATCCTGGTTTTTGGTCTTGGCTGCCAGAACGAAATCCTTGTCAATTGACGGCACGTCAGGAACGACCAAAGCCAAATCTCCGTCGATTGCCTTAATGATTTTCTCTATATCGATTGCTCTCTCCAAAACCACGAGAATACTCTTAGCCGCCTCACTGTTGTTGAGGAAGTTATAGAATTTCTCTCCATCAGCACCGATGCCGAACCAAACCATAAAGTCTTTCGGAGCCTTGATGAAGTCGCCGCTGATTTTCTGGAGGCCGTTGTTGTTATCCTCCAACTTCTTCTGAACATCTTCCTTGTCGCTGAAAATCTCCGCATTCAGGTCGAGCCGGCCCTTACCGAGCTGCAGGTCGAGCACAAAGTTGACATCAGACATCTTGACTCCCTGGGGGAGAAAACCTACCACATCCTCGATGTCCATGTCTTCATCAGCTCCCATTTCTGAAAAGTTGGCAAAGAGCACCAATCCGCTGTTTTTCGACTCCATCTTCTTGAAATTCCCTGTAGCGGTAAAGCTGTCCTCCTCACCTGCCTCGAACATCTTGCTCACCATTTTCTTTGCAGAGGCGTTCTTTTTCGCACATATTATAAGCACATCGTCGTCGAACGCCATAGTGGCCTCATCGAGCAATGTAGCCCATTGTTTTCCGTCTTTCTCGGAAATAGCAGAACACAGATGCCTGTCTCGCATCGTAGCAATAAAGTTTTTAAGGTCCTCAGTGTCTGACACCTTAAAACAAGCGGCAGCCTCAACATCTGGCGAGCGGAAGATGTAGAAAGGCTCCGAGAAGTCAATTCCCATAGACTTCTCACCGTCAATAATCTGTTCGGTGTCTTTATTATCGTCCCCAGACAGGAACTGCCCCATAATAAGCTTGAGGTTCTCTGTTACATCGGCAGGCAGTTCCTCACCATTAAACAGAGATTTAAAGTTGACCTCCACAACCATGTCGGCGTTCTTCGGGACTGCGTTTTTGTATCCTCCATCTGAGCAGGATGCAAAAGCAAGTGCAGCGAGCACTACTGCGAAATAGGTTTTGATTGCTTTCATAATGTTCTCTATTTTAACATGTTAGTAATTAATTCAACTATCGGAAGTTATAAAATGGAGCTAAATCGGGAGTTACGCCAGCATAGCAGGCTGGAAGTTATACACTGTGTGCAGGACGATAGCTTTGGAAGCTGTATCGATGCCCTATGTAAACAGCTGCATTATATGTACGGCTGCGAGTGCCGCAGTCTCGGTTCTCAGTCTGCTTTCGCCAAGAGAGACACCCAGGAATCCGTGTTTTTCGGCTAACGCCACCTCGTCAATGCTGAAATCTCCCTCAGGCCCCACCATCACAACTGTGTCACTACCCTTCTCCAACTGCTCTTTGAGCAATTTACGCTCTCTGATTTCCAAGTCATTGTCGGTGCCGTAACAATGGCAGATGAAACGCCCGCGCTCTTTTGTCGATTCCACGAACGACTTGAAATCCGTCATTCCGTTTAGAACGGTCTTGAACGGCTTCCGGCTCTGCTTCATTGCCGAGATTATGATGCGCTCCAATCGCTCTGTATTCACCTTTTTCCTCTCTGAGAACTCTGTGTTGAGAAGTGTTATCTCGTCAACACCAATCTCCACAGCCTTCTCCACGAACCACTCTGTGCGGTCAATGTTCTTGGTGGGTGCCATGGCTATATGCAGCCTCTGCTGCCAAGCACGTGGTTGCGGCTCTTCTTCAGAAATCTCGAAAAAGCAATTTCTTTTGTCGGCCTGAGTTATGACAGCCCTGTAGAAAGAGCCCTTTCCATCCATAAGGCGAATGTTGTCACCCTTCTGGAACCTCAGGACCCTCACTGCGTGAGCCGCCTCGTCCTCCGTCAAACGGTTCACTGTCTTTGCTTCTGGCGCATAAAAGAAATATTCCTCTCTCATATCACTATTTTTCCATTCTGGCAAAAGCGGGCAGCTCCACTGAACAGAAATCTTTGTCTTTATACTTGAAATATCCTGTTATGGCAATCATGGCGGCGTTGTCGGTCGTAAAGGAGAACTTGGGAATAAACACCTCCCACTTGTATCGCTTTGCGTAATCGAGAAACGCATTTCTCAATCCTGTGTTGGCAGATACACCTCCCGCCACAGCCACCTGCCTGATGCCAGTGTCCTTGGCTGCCTTAAGCAGTTTTTTCATCAAGATATCGACTATTGTCTTCTCGAGCGATGCAGCAAGATCCTCTTTGTTATGCTCAACGAACTGCGGGTCTTCCTTAATCCAATCGTTCAGCGAATACAGAAAAGATGTCTTCAGCCCTGAAAAACTATAGTCATATCCCTTGATGTTAGGTTTTGAGAATTTGAATGCCTCTGGATTTCCTTTCCTTGCCAGACGGTCGATAATCGGTCCTCCGGGATAGCCCAGCCCCATGACCTTTGAGCATTTGTCAATCGCCTCCCCCGCCGCATCGTCGATAGTCTGACCTATAATCTCCATGTCGTTATAGGCCTTAACTTTCACTATCTGTGAGTTGCCTCCGCTGACGAGCAGACAGAGAAACGGGAAATCAGGTGTTTTCCGCTCCATCTCCGGCTCTTGAATGAAATGTGCGAGCACATGTCCTTGGAGATGGTTGACATCGATGAGGGGAATGCCTAACGACAGAGCCAGTCCTTTAGCAAACGACACCCCTACGAGCAGGCTTCCCATAAGTCCCGGTCCGCGAGTGAAGGCTATTGCAGAGAGCTGCTCTCTGGCGATTCCTGCCTTTTTGATTGCCTGATCCACCACAGGAACAATATTCTGCTGATGTGCCCTTGAGGCCAATTCAGGCACCACCCCGCCGTATGCCTCATGCACAGCCTGACTTGCTGTGACATTTGAAAGAAGCACACCATCGCATATAACCGCCGCTGATGTGTCGTCGCAAGATGATTCAATGCCAAGAATATATATCATTTAAGATTTAATTATTTATGATTTAATTATA
>JAZUMZ010000054.1:0-2869 GCA_045603885.1 Bacteroidaceae bacterium
TTGTAAGCCTGTTCTTTGTATCTGTCCTTCCTGTTAAAAAATTTCTTTTATTTCATTTATTTGACTTTGGTCTTCCTCCACCTTGCAAGGCATGGTCGAAACTCGTTTCGACTATGCTCTTGCTTCGTTCGTCGGTTCTGCGGGACTCTTCAATTACAAATTATGTAAAAGAGTGTTATATGTATGTGTGAGTCAATTATATATAACTTGCGAAAGTTGGGTAAAGTCATATTTATTACAAGCTGTGTATGTAAGCTGCAAGCATCTCGGCGCAGCGCTCGCCGTCTATCGCTGCCGACACGATTCCTCCGGCATAACCGGCTCCCTCGCCACAGGGGAACAGTCCTTTTAGTCGTATGTGTTGAAGAGATTTCCTGTCGCGTAGGATTCTCACGGGGGAGCTGGTACGGGTTTCAACGCCGATCATGCAGGCATCGTTGGTGAGGAATCCGTGGGAGTGCTTTCCAAAGTGTAGAAAACCTTTCTGAAGGCGGCTGCTGATAAATCTGGGCATCCAGAAATGGAGCGGCGAGGATATCAGCCCGGCCTGGTAGGAGGAGGAAGGCAGGCTGCCGGAGAGGCGGCGGTTCACAAAGTCGGCCATACGCTGTCCTGGTGCCGTCTGGCTGCGGTTGCCCTGCTGCCAGGCCAGCCGCTCTATGTGCTCCTGAAGATACATCATGGAGAGGGTATCGGACGGGTTCCAACTCTTTCCCTCTCGTGCCAGGAGCGTGTTTATGATATTATGCGATTCCGAATCAACAAGCGACTTGTCGTGGAGATCCTCAGGCCTGAGCTCCACCACCATTCCGCTGTTGCTCCAGGGGGAGTTGCGGAAAGAGGACGACATGCCGTTCACCACGACCTGCTCCGGACCGCTGGCGGCGGGCACAACCGTACCGCCAGGGCACATGCAGAAAGAATAGACACCGCGTCCCGCTACCTGTGTCACAAACGAGTATTCGGCTGTGGGCAGATACTTTCCTTTGCCCTCTTTGTTGTGGTATTGTATGCGGTCAATCATCTCTGACGGATGTTCCAGACGCACGCCGATGGCAAGACCTTTGGGCTCAATCTCCACGTTGTTGGTGTGGAGCCAGCGGTAAACGTCGCGGGCGGAATGGCCGGTGGCAAGAATCACAGGGCCGTGAAGCTCCTCTGTAGATGTCAGTCCGTCATCGGTGGTGCGCTCCACTACAATGCCCGTCACCTTGTCGCCTTCTGTCAGCAGCGATGTCATCTTGGTCTGAAATCTCACCTCGCCGCCGCATTGTATGATGGTGTTGCGCATGGACTCGACAACACCTGGAAGCCGGTTAGTGCCTATATGTGGGTGTACGTCTGAGAGGATAGATGTTGACGCGCCGTACTGGCAGAATACACGCAATATTTTATCAGTGTCGCCGCGTTTCTTGCTTCGTGTGTAGAGTTTTCCGTCGGAGAAGGTGCCGGCGCCTCCCTCTCCGAAACTGTAGTTGGACTCGCTGTCAACCTTGTGCTCGGTGCTTATGCGGCTCAAGTCCTTCCTGCGGCTGTGGACGTCCTTGCCTCGCTCGACCACAATAGGGCGTATGCCAAGCTCAATAAGGCGCAAGGCGGCGAACAGTCCGCCGGGACCGGAGCCCACAACGAGTGCGTGTGACCTGCCGTCAACATTCGGATATTCGATTTTATGAAACAGGTCATTATCGGGCTTCTCGTTCTCATAAACCCTGACGGTCAGGTTCAGATATATCGTTCGCTGACGTGCGTCTATGCTTCTGCGTAATACCCTTATCCCTGAGATTCTTCCTGAGGAAATTCCTTTCTCCTTGGAGATATATTTAGCTATCGCGTCTTCGCAATATCCCTCTTCTGGCAGAACCCGTAATTGAAACTCATGTATCATCTTCTTAATTTTCTAAGCTTTCGGAAGTTGCTTTATTCGACTGCAAATTTATATAAAAAATCTGATTTTTAGGCTTTCTATACAAAGAAATCATCAAAAATTCTATTTGTGATTCAGTATATTATTACAACGTATTTCTACCGCAAGGAATTTACGGGGCCTCGAAATCGTCACTTTGCGGACATGACTCCAAGCTCATGAAGCGTTACGTCGAGGAGATGACGAAGAAGAATCGTGAGAAGTGGCAGCTGTCAGAAGTTGACAAGGAGATGATGACAGGCGGCGACAAAGCCTGCGCGTACATCGAGAAGAAGGCCGACGGCCATCTCTCCCGACTGGCCTCGCGTATGGATTGGTTCCCCGTCAAGTACCATCTTTTGGACAAGGTGGCGCTGGTCGTCTTTACTGTTCTCGGCTATTACACGGGGAAGCACCACTTGGACGTCGATCTTGTCTTCCTCTGGTTGTTGGCCGGCATGCCAGTCCTCATCGTGTCGGTGATTTGGAGCATCAATGAACTGATGGCTTGGATGAACGGGAAATAGCAGAAAACCTGCGTTAATATGGTCAACTATTGGAGTAAGGGACATCTGCCTCTGTTTGGGGGCAGATGTCTACTTGAATAAGTCCTTCAGCGTGACTACATTTTGGAATATGCGACTATACTGATTACTTGCTAGTCTGTATGTAGTCACAAGCACTGGGTGAATTGCCTGGCGAATTTCATTTGCTGCACGGAAAGCCCGAACCCTACGTTCAATATCGTCATGGTCTTTCTTCTTCATCACATAGTCACCATCATAGAATTTAAGTCGGAGGCCAAGCGGTCTTAGGAAGACAACACTTAGCTACAACTCCTTGGCTCACAGAACGACATGGCTACGATCCGACTTATTTCATTTGCTGCACGGAAAGCCCGAACCCTACGTTCAATATCGTCATGGTCTTTCTTCTTCATCACATAGTCACCATCATAGAATT
>JAZUMZ010000055.1:0-5254 GCA_045603885.1 Bacteroidaceae bacterium
ACCAAATCGCCTGGTGCTGTAGTGCCGCCGTAGTAGATGGAAAGAGATGAAGGCCGACGGCGTGCCGATTGACGGTATCGGCATGCAAGGGCACTACAATATCTACGGCCCGTCAGAGGAGGCGATTGAGGCTGCTGTCACAAAGTACGCTGAGATAGTGGACCATATCCATATCACCGAGCTTGACATCAGGATAAACAACGAGATGGGTGGACAACTCATGTTCAGCCGAAATGAGGGGGCTGCTATTACTAACGACCAGAAACTGCTGCAGGAGGCACAGTATGCAGCCCTGTTCCGGGTTTTGAGAAAGCATGCCGACAAAGTGGACTGCGTGACCTTTTGGAACCTTTCAGACGCAGACTCATGGTTGGGACCAAACAACTATCCACTATTGTTCAACAAGGATTTGAAACGTAAGAACGCCTACAGGGTTGTTAAGAATTTCAATCCTGCTATCGACAACGCAGAGGTCAAGGAGGACTTCGTGCCAAGTGCGACATGTCAGCCACGTCAGAGTTATCCTCAGGTGAACTCACAAGGATATGTGCGGTTCCGTGTTCAGGCTCCGGGAGCACGTTATGTCATCGCTTCAGCAGGACATGGAGGCGGAATGGGTGGAACGGTGCTGCGCAAACAGGCCGACGGCTCATGGATGGGCACCACACTTCTGCCAGAGGATGAGGGCTTCCACTACTACACACTCTCTGTTGACGGGGCTGTGGTAATAGACCCCGGCACAAACAGCTACTATGGAGGCTCACGGTGGATGAGCGGGGTGGAGGTTCCTGCTCACGACCAGGACTTTTACGCCGACCGTACAGACATAGAACACGGAAATATCCAGAAGGTGCTCTTCCCCAGCAAGGTGGGGGGAGACCAGCTGAGGACGGCATACGTCTATACTCCGGCTGGATATGACAAGAATAAGAAGCAACGTTATCCGGTGCTTTATCTCCAACATGGATGGGGAGAAAACGAGACATCATGGCCGGTACAGGGTAAAGCCGGGCTTATCATGGACAACCTCATCGCAGAGGGCAAGGCACTGCCGTTCATCGTGGTTATGACCTACGGCATGACCAACGATGTTGTGTTCGGGCAGCGTTTCGACCGTGACCAGGTGGCACGCGACTTCGGCAAGGTGCTCGTTGGTGAGCTTGTGCCGTTTATAGATACTCATTTCCGCACCAAGGCCGACAAGCGACACCGCGCGATGGCAGGACTTTCCATGGGCGGAATGGAGACCCACGGAATAACGCTGGAAAACCCGGAGGTGTTTGGAAGCTACGGCATATTGAGTGGCGGATTATATACTCCAGAGGAGCTCAAAGACCGCAAAGTGGACTACATTTTTATCAGCTGCGGAGGCAAGGAATATCCTGACCGGGTGAAGTCGGCGGTTGATGCCTTGAAAGAGGCTGGATTCAATGCCGAGGGATATGTGTCGGAGGGAACTGCGCATGAGTTCCTTACATGGCGCAGAAGACTATATCAGATGGCACAAAAGCTGTTCAGATAGAAGCTTCTCAGCCATTTGGCGCCAACCATCATATTTGACCGCATGGTTTTTGTTGAATGGAGTAAAGCGGAATGTTTTTTGTGAAGTGTAACGTTTTTTGTTAAGATTGGTCTGCACGTAGTGCTGGTGTGTATGGCGGCATGGTTGTCAAAAACTTGTTTTTGAAAGACCATGCCGCCATACTCAACACAGGGTGAAGCCCAGGACCAATCGTTTTTTTATTTGTTCTTTTTTTCAAAAACAACTTGAATTCCTTTTAATCTCCATACATCAGTTACTGATTTTCTTTTGTGTTCAAAAAAGATTTTTGTAACTTTGCATGATAAATATGATTCAGACATTGGCCTGAGACATTAAAATGCCGATATGATATCGTTAATATCTGAATATTTCGATGCGCTCCTTATGATGACGGCGGAGATGGCTCCTTACCTTATTCTCGGATTCTTCTTCGCCGGTCTCCTGCGTGCGTTTGTACCGTCAAACGTGATGAAGCGTCATCTTTCACCGCGTAACATGAAGAGTGTTGTGAAAGCGGCTGCTGTCGGAGTGCCGCTACCGTTATGCTCATGCGGGGTTATACCCACCAGTGTCGCTCTTAGGCGGGAGGGCGCCTCACATGGAGCGTGTGCCAGTTTCCTTATCGCCACTCCCCAGACGGGTGTGGACTCTATAACCGCCACTTACTCTATGATGGGATTGCACTTTGCGGTTGTGCGTCCTATTGCGGCACTGCTGACGGCTGTGTTCGGAGGATGGATGGTGAACCGCTTTGCACATGAGGACGAGACTTATTCAGCTGAGGCGGTGAAAAGTGGGGAGCACGACCATTGCGGTTGCGGTCATCATCACGACAATGGAGAGGATGGCTGTGCTTGCCATCATGAGCATGGAGAACAATCATGCGGATGTGATGACGGCCATAAGGAGTCCCATTCTATAACCGCCCGTTTGCTGGATGCCATGCGTTATGCATTTGTGGAGATGCTTCAGGATGTGGGTAAATGGCTGGTTGTGGGTCTGTTGATTGCCGCGCTGATTACCGTTGCTGTGCCCAACGAGTGGTTGGCGGCGCTTCAAGAGTATAAGCTGCTGAATATGCTTATAGTTCTTGCCATCGCTATTCCAATGTATGTATGCGCAACAGGCAGCATACCTATTGCGGTGTCGCTCATGGCCAAAGGGCTTACTCCAGGAGCTGCCTTGGTCTTCCTTATGGCGGGACCGGCTGTGAACAGCGCATCTATGCTCGTAGTAGGAAAAGTGTTTGGAAAGCGCACACTATGGCTTTATATCCTCTCGGTCGTCGTTGGCTCCATCTTGTTCGGACTTGGTATCGACTACCTGTTTCCCGCTTCATGGTTCTCTGTGACAAGCATGTCTGCCATGGGTGGCCACTGCGCTGATTGTCTCGGAGTTTGGGACTGGATATGGATTTCTCTCTTGATTGTTTTACTTATTAACGCATTTGTTCGTATGTTTTGCCATCCACATCATCACGCCGCTCACGCTGACGAGCATGAGAGCGAAGGCGTTGTAAACGCCCAAAATCTCACAAAAAAAGAGCCTGTTGAGTATAAATATAAGGTTGACGGAATGTCGTGCAACCACTGTAAAGCCAGTGTGGAGAAAACCATTTCCGGTATTGAGGGAGTGGAGAAAGTGGTTGTGGATCTACCTCATGGTATCGCCTACGTACAGGGAAACCACAATCCCGAAATCCTGATTAATGCCATATCCGATATTGGTTTCACTGCAACCAGGATTTAAAAGAAAAAATTATTTGTTATTTGTCATTATAGTGTTCCTCTGCCTGAACTACAAGCACCGTAACACTGCTGTCGTATATGTCATAAATGATACGGTCGTGTGCAGTGATATGGCGGGAATATGTAATGTCGTTGCCGCCTACGAGAGCTTCTGGATGTCCTACCAGTGCGAGGATGTTGCATAATGTCGAGCAAAATCTTAGTTGCCTTTTTGAATAGCTGGGGGTTGGATTTTTTCCATTTGCGTAATGTTTTGTTGGCATCCTTTGAATATTCAATCGTGTATGTCATAGGCTGTCGAAATATTGCTGCATCTCCTCTTTTGTTTTGCAGGTTATTGTCTCTCCGTTGGCATATTCTTTGCGGGCTTTGTTGATAGACCGGCGCAGGGCTGGGGTTATTATTTTGTCATCGCTAATACTTGCCATGCGTACAGATGAAACACCGCGAATCATCCTAAAAGTTCGCTTGATGTCAGCCGCAAGTGCGCTATCCTCCAGTGTTATGATCATCTGGGTAGGATTGTGGTTAATTGAGGTCGCTGTTGCCATTATATATACATTTTAATAATTACAATGCAAAGTTAAAAAAAAAGCAAAAACACCTAATATTATTTTCTTTACCCCCCAAAAAACACTCAAAAATATTATTTCCTATCCGAACAACTCCCTGAATGCCTCCTCTACCTTGCGGACACCGACAATACGGATGGAGTGCTGGGTTGAGTCGATAGAGCTGAGGTTGGCATAGGGAATGACAATGGTGTCGAAGCCCAGTTTCTCAGCCTCGCTGATACGCTGCGTGATTCTGCTTACAGGACGGATCTCTCCGCTTAGGCCCACCTCTCCACAGAGGCATGTCTTGCGGTCTATCGAAGAGTCCACATTGCTTGAAAGGACAGCGGATATCACAGCCAGGTCGGTGGCGGGGTCGCTCACGCGAATGCCGCCGGCTATGTTCATATACACGTCTTTCTGACCGAGTTTGAAGCCTATGCGTTTCTCAAGGACTGCAAGCAACATGTTCAGGCGGCGGGTATCAAAGCCGGTTGCAAGGCGCTGGGGGGTGCCGTAAGCGGCGGTGCTCACAAGTGCCTGCGACTCAATCAGCAAAGGACGTACACCCTCTATGGCGCATGCTATGGCAACACCGCTCAGACCCTCACTGTTGGACACATCGGAAAGCAGCAACTCCGACGGGTTGGCGACAGGACGGAGACCATTCTGAACCATCTCGTAGATTCCCAACTCGGCGGTGCTTCCAAAACGGTTCTTAATTGCGCGGACTATACGGTAAATATGCTGGCGGTCGCCCTCGAACTGGAGAACGGTGTCAACCATGTGCTCCAGAATCTTCGGACCAGCTATACTACCCTCCTTGTTGATATGGCCTATAAGTATCACGGGCGTGTTGCTCTCCTTGCAGAATTTCAGAAGCATGGCTGTACACTCGCGGATCTGGCTTACGCTGCCTGGAGAACTCTCGATATTCTCGGTGGCCATGGTCTGTATGGAGTCGATGACCACGATGTCGGGACTCACGCTCTCTATGTGCTTGAACACCGTCTCCATCATCGCCTCGCACACAACCATCACAGAAGGCTCGGCGGGAGTGGCAGGGACTTTGCCGTCGGGAAAAGCAAGCGGTGACTCCATTATGCGGTCGGCGCGTAGTTTCAGCTGGCGGGCGCTTTCCTCACCGCTCACGTAGAGCACACGTTTGTCGGTCATCCGTAGCACGGTTTGCATCACAAGGGTGGACTTGCCGATGCCTGGCTCGCCGCCGAGCAAAATCAGTGAGCCGGGAACCATTCCGCCCCCGAGCACGCGGTTCAGCTCGTCGTCGTGCAGGTTTATGCGAGGCTCGTCTTCTGTCTGGATCTGACTCATCCTGAGCGGACTGCTCGTGGGGGTCATGCTGAACCCGTCGGCAGAGACTCTCAGACCTTTGCCTGCCTGCTAAG
>JAZUMZ010000056.1:0-33881 GCA_045603885.1 Bacteroidaceae bacterium
ATCAATGCGGTTGCAATATCCGGCCATGGCTTCGTCGATAGAGTTATCGACAACTTCATATACCAAATGGTGCAAACCATTTTCGCTAATGTCGCCAATGTACATGGCGGGGCGTTTGCGGACGGCTTCCAACCCCTCTAATACTTGTATATTACTGGCGGAATAATCTTGTCCGCCCATTAAATTCTCTTCTTCCATTAATTCATTCAGTTGTTCATTTTTTAATGATACAAAGTTACGAAAAATTTTCCACATTAGAAAACTTTTCGTAACAATTCTGAAAATTATTTTCCAAGTCTGGGAACACCTGGATTTTTGTCTTGTAGGGGGCTTAGAAAAGCAGGATAGATGGGGTGTATCAGGCGGTTTCCGGTTTCTTGTCCGACAGCTCTGCTGTAGCGGTGAAAAACACATCGCCGCTGGAGTTGAGAGCGGTTTCAACACTATCTTGAATAACACCGATGATGAAGCCGATGCCCACAGCCTGCATGGCTATGTCATTGCCTATACCGAAAAAGGAACAGGCCATAGGGACGAGCAGAAGGGAACCGCCAGCAACTCCCGAGGCGCCACAGGCACCGAGGGTGGCGATTACGCTTAGGAAAAGGGCGGAGGCAAAGGTGACCTCTATTCCCACGGTATGAGCCACGCATAAAGCCATGACGGTGATGGTTACGGCGGCACCGTTCATGTTAATCGTAGCACCGAGGGGGATGCTCACGGAATAGAAGTCTTCGCTCAATCCCAGATGCTTGCAAAGACGGAGGTTTACCGGAATGTTGGCTGCCGAGGAGCGGGTGAAGAATGCCTGAAGGCCGCTCTCCTTCAAACATGTGAACAAAAGAGGATAGGGATTGCGGCGTGTGAAAAGGAATGACAGCAGAGGATTAAACACCAGCGTGTTGGCGAGCATGCACCCGACAAGCAGCAACACAAGCCTGCCGTATGTGGTGAATACCTCTATGCCGCTCTCTGATACCGACGAGTACACCAGTCCCATAATGCCGAAAGGGGCAAACTGAATCACCCACTCAACTATACGGGTGATTACCTTTGCGAAATCGTTAACTAAGTTAATTGTGGACTGGCTGGCTAACTGTTTCAAAGCGAAACCAACGAGAATAGACCAAAACAGAATTCCTATATAGTTGGCTTGAGATACCGAAACCATGGGATTGGAGACCATGTTGGTCAGAAGGGACATAAATACGTCAGTAAGACCGCTTGGAGGTGTGCCGTCGGCGGCGCCTCTCAGCTCAACCTCCACGGGAAAGAGGAAACTGCCCGTCACAGCGACTACGGCTGCGACACAGGTGCTGAGCAAATAAAGACCGATTACCTTCCTGAACCGCCTGCCCATTCCTACGTTTGCCTTGGAGATACTCGCTGTGACAAGTACGGCCACAAGAACGGGTGCTATGGCCTTTAATGCGCTGACAAATACCTGGCCCGGGATGCCGATGCCGCTCCAGTCGGGAACTGTGATACCGAGAACCACTCCGACTATAAGTCCGGCCAGTATGCGAATGACAAGGCTGCGCCCTGTCCATATATGAATGATTGTGGATGCTTTCATTGTGTTTCGTTATTGGTTTTTCGAATCGTCTTAATTAATCATTTTGCAACCTCTAAGGTGTATATGGCGTCGAGCGTCCATGTAGCTGCGTCGTTGGTAGCGTGGATAGGGTCGTAAGGCGATTTGAAACGGAAGATGTCTTTCCAGGCGCTGTCTTTTAGTGACTGGGAGTTTAATCTCCATCCGGCGTATGCCTGTAAGCGTGGAATCTTAAAGCGGTTTTTGGACAGGTTCCATGCCTTGGATTTGTACTGGCTGCAGAAATCCAACCACACTTCATCCCATTCTGGAAGTGCCATCATAGGACTTAGTTCATTGAGAATCTCAAAACCGCCCATGATAGGAAGCAGGTGGTTTGTGTTCTGAACGGATGTGTCGCTCTCACAAGTGATGACTCCTGTGGCCGGATCAAAGCCCAACGCTTTGGGACCGGTGAATATGCCGTGGGGCAAGCCTGCTATGCTTTTCATTCCCGACTCAATCTTCTGGCGATATTCTGTATTCCCTGTACGCTCCCATTCCGTCATCCAGTTGCCTGCATAAGCAAGCCAGTCGGGGCCTATCCTAAGTCTTGCGGGAGCTGTACAAGGATATAGGCTTCTGGGCTGAGCCAAGCGCATGGGGTCGAGGGTATAGAGTTTCTGCTCTGCATCTTTAACTTCAGTCATCAAGTCCCCGCTACGGTCGTCGGTGGTGAGATAATAGTAGAAACGGTTCCAAGCTGCCTGGCTGATACGCGACTCTTTGGCGCCACAGCCCCAATGGCTCACGTTGTGGCGTGAGCCAAGCATTGCGTTCGGACCGGTGTGATAGACATCAACCTCTGTAGTGTGACGGGTCATTGCCTCAGCCATCCGCCATATATCGGCATCACCAGTCCTCAGGAAATTATACCACAGCATCATGTTGGAGGCCAATTCAGTATTGTCCCAGGCATAGCCGCCAACGTCGTACATCCATTCTCTGCGGAAAGGGTCATACTGATGCATCACATCGCCATAGTTCCAGAAACCATACCATCCATGGCGGTCGATGGACTCACGGTAGAAGTCCATGATGTATTGGAGACGTTTTTCGACTGGCTTGTATTCCGGTTCGTTCGTGGGCAGGCTCCATATACCGAACGCCCTCTTAGAGTGAAGATATTCAGGTGTGCATATGAGTTGTCGGGGAGATTGGTATGACTGGCCTGCCAGGTGAATGTCTTCCAGAGACGGAATAGACTGAACCGGACGTAGATATAACACTGTGGTGCGTGCGATTCCGTATGCTGAGCTCATGCCTGGCTGCACATCCTCGTATGCGGCATCGAGTGTGTGGGGAATTGTGTCGTAATGGGCCAGATTCATAGGCTCGGATTCAGGACTCCACATCCACATAATCGCCTCGGCCTCGTCGGAGCGGGCATCTCGTATTTCCATGGAGGATGGAACTGACTGCCAAAAGTCTCTCATTGAGACAATAATTCCTCCCGAGAGGTCACCGGCAAACATGGTGCCGTCTGATCTTAAGCCTTCTTTTGTTCCTACCCAAGGTGTGGCTCCCGTTGCGGATTTCCTGATAGAGAAGCTGTTTGGCGAGAGTTGTGAGAGACGGAACCTGTCCCAAGCAGCAAGATGCTCGGTTGAGTATCTCGACAATGAATCCATATACTCGGGCTCGGACACACGTCTAAAGTCCGTTTGCAATTCCTCAGCCCACCTGTTTCCGTCCATCGCAGGACGACGGGCTGCCAAAGGCTGAACTGACTCATGCCAGCCACCAAGTATGACATGACGGTTGTAAGGCCTCTCACGCATGGGAACCTTCATGGCAAGTCCGATTGAGGATATGCGCCTCTCTGAGGACAAGGAGTCAACCACTACGGTATGCACCAACTTGATGTCGGGACTGCCCTCAAAAAGATACATTCTGAGGACAAACGGTAGCATCATGCCCTCACTGTGAAGATGGGTGCCTGTTATCTTGATAACGGCAGACATGCTGCCTTTGCGTTCAATCTCCATCGTGTCTATCTGGCTTACTGCCTTAAACCTGCGGGTGACTGACGAGTGGTCGTCGTCGCACAACTCATCATAAGAGCATAGAAGCCTGCCAGCACCTGCCACTTTCCTGTTATCCGCGACTATGCTGTCAAGAAAGGAAGTGCCTTTTCTTGAGAGAAATATGTGGTAGTCGGATGTGCGGATGCTTATTCTTTCTTTTGTCTCCTCTGCTTTAAATACAGTGGTCTGAGTGTGATCCGAGACGTTGCCTGTAAAGAGTTTTCCTTTGTTGTCTTTCTTGCTAAGGATAAGATTCCCTTTTCCGGCAGCCAATGCGAATCCTTGCCATTTCACACTGCCGTCTGGCCAATAGGCTAAGGTCCATTGGTCGTGAGGTACAACTTCTCCTTGTTGGTCTGTTAGAGTGAAATCCTGGCTTTGCACCACTTCACCTTGATTGAAAGGAACACCAAGCATTGAAGGGACATGGCCTGTGATGAGAGAGTCACCTCCTATCCATTTAAGAACAATCCCCATCTCGACAGAGTTTATCCTTTTGTACTTAAAATTGCATATTTTTGTGTGAGAAAGGGTTGTCCTGAAACCAAACCACCCGCTCCGTAGTGGTGTAGGGTCGGTCCAGTCCACCAGCGTCTCGCCGTCTATAATATATTTGGCATGACCGCCGGAAGCCTCAACCTTGATATGGTACCAGTGATTGGGCTTGAGCAGGTGAGGAGCATCTGTGTATTCTTTGATAATTCCGGGTCTGTACTGCTCATCGTCTATACCTCGGGTGTCTGCCGTGTATCTACGGAAACGGGTAGTGGCGTTGTGGTTGCCTCCAAAACCAACATAGTAGAGTTCTAGGGCATAATATTCAGGAAACCGGCCTTTACGTTTGCCGGAATTTACAAACACATCTTTTGTCATGGGGTCGGATGCCATCCAAAAACAATTAAGGTCGCTCAGACGGTTCCAAGGGTGATTGTTGATACTGTCAACCACTACCTGTGCATCATATTCTATTACCACATCACCGCTCATCTGTTCCTTATACCATAAGGTTGCTCCTTTCGGTGCTATGATGTCGGCAGTGTCGCCCGTCCAAGTCAGTTTTGTCTCAGGACTTTCTGCCTCAAGCCTCCATTTGTCGCCTTGTGCGAATAAGTCAGAGACGATGGCGCATATTGCCAACACAATCAGATATCTCATTTTCCTCTTCATTGAAATATATTTTCTGCGAAGTTACAAAATTATATTTTGACTTGCGAAATAAATGTTGTAAATTTGCAATCTGAATAGACATTTGGTCTTTCCTTTAAGTAATGCGATTGTGTATGACTGAAGAACTGCTACACTATGTGTGGAAACATAAAATCCTGCCTCTGAGGGAACTGATGACCACCGACGGGCAGAAGGTGGAGGTTGTTGACCCTGGGTTGCACAATCTGGGTGCAGGCCCCGACTTCTTTAACTCTAAGGTGAAAATTGACGGACAATTGTGGGTGGGCAACGTAGAGATTCATGTCAGGGCTTCCGACTGGTATCGCCATAAACATGATGCCGACAAGGCCTACGCAAATGTGATACTCCATGTGGTGGCAGACTCTGATTCAAGGGTGACTTACCCAGGAGAGACAGAGAGGAAAATACCACAGATGGTATTGGCGGTGCCCGATTATGTGATTCAGAACTATGACCATTTGTCGAGATCTGAGTCCTTTCCTCCTTGCTTTAATGAGGTGGGAACCTTTTCAGCGCTTACTATTCATTCTTGGATGTCGGCATTACAGGTTGAGAGGCTTGAGCAGAAAAGCCAGGCGGTGGTAAGGCGCTGGGAAATGCTTGACAGAAATTGGGAGGAGACACTGTTTGTTACGGTGGCAAGAAACTTCGGATTTGGAAAAAACGGCGACACATTTGAGAGATGGGCACGCTCGTTTAACCGTAGTATCATTGGCAAACACCGCGATTCACTCCTGCAGATTGAAGCTGTGTTCTTTGGGCAGGCAGGACTCCTTAAGGATGCTAATGACAAAGTTGGCGACTATTACTTACGCCTAAGAAACGAGTATAAGTTTCTAAGCCATAAATTCGGGTTGTCACATATTGAACCATCGTTATGGAAACGGAAAGTGAGACCGGAGAATTTTCCGGAAGTCAGATTGGCACAGCTGGCAATGCTTTATTACAGGGGATGTATCAGCCTTTCCAAACTGCTTGAGGCGGAAAGCGTAGATTCTATGTATGGACTTTTTAGACAAGAAAAGGGATTGCCTGGAGTCAGCGAATACTGGCACACTCATTATTCTTTTTCTGACGAGCCTTCGCCTGAATCAGAGAAACGAATGTCTGACTCATCGCTTGATTTGATAATAATGAATTCTGTTGTTCCTTTTATTTTTGCTTACGGCAGATATAAGGGCAATGACTCTCTATGCGATAAGGCCTTTGAGATTATGGAAGGAATACGCCCGGAGAACAACTCATATATCAGGAAGTGGGAGGAGGCTGGAGTGGTGTGCTCAACGGCTGCCGACTCTCAAGCGATTATGCAACTATCAAAAAAATACTGCGAGGAACACAACTGTCTCAGATGTCGTTTCGGTTATGAATACATACGCCGAAACCCGAATTTCCTGTCAGAAGAGGGGAATTTGGCCAAGAATGTCAATAGTTGAAGTGCAGTTCCTTGATTAATGCGGCAAATTTCTTTGGGATTTTTGCATTCAACAGAAACTCTGCCGTGCGAAGGGAGTGGGTGTCTGTGCCGAATAAGTCATACATCCCTTTGGTGAGAAGTATCTCTGATTTTTGTTTGGCCAGGCTCCCGTAAACGCCGGTTAGCGAGGGAAGATTCATTTGAAAAAGCAAGCCCTTGGATTTCCATCCCTCGTAGTCCGACATCTCCATGTATCGGTAGCGCTCTGGGTGGGCAAGAATTGGGATGAATCCTAAAGATTTCACTTTCATTATGATTCCGTCCATGTCAATCGGAGGATTGAAATAGGATGTCTCAACAAGCAGGTATTTTCCTTTGTCGCCAAGTGGCAGCAGGTCTGCTGTCTTCAGGCGCTCAGCCATTAAGCTGTCTATCATGTTCTCTGAGGAAAGGCACAGCTCAATACCTTTGCCATAGGCGGTCTTGAACGTGTCGAATTTCTCACGTAAGATATCGGGCTTGTTAGGCATGTCTTCCATTATGTGTGGAGTGAGCCATACCTTGCGGACACCGGCCTTCTCCCACAGGTCGAGTATGCCGATGGACTCATCAATCTTCTGTACGCCGTCGTCAACACCGGGAAGCAGGTGGCAATGGAAATCGGTATAGCCTTCCATTATGCCGCTGTTGGAAATCTTTATTTTGCTTGAGAGTAAAAACATCTTTTTGTCCTTATTCGCTTATCACTCTTCACTTATCACTTTTCACTTTTCGTTTTTTACCCCCCCCCTTATTGTCAAGACTTTCGTACACGGAGTTGTTGGATTTGAATTCCGGCACAATCTCCTTCATCTTCTTTACTGTCGCCATCGGGTCGTATTGCTTAGCGAGAGTGATAAGATTGTCAATTTCTTTCGACACGTTGTCAAAGTCATATTCACGAACTGCCGCAATCCTGATTTTCTCATGGAAAGTGGGTTTGGTGTTCTCATTGTCGTTGAGCACCTCCTCATATAGTTTCTCGCCTTGACGAAGACCTGTGTATTTAATTTCGACGTTGGTGGCACCGGAAAGACGTATCATGCGCTTGGCCAGGTCGGCTATGCGCACGGGTTTACCCATGTCAAATACAAAAATCTCACCGCCATTGCCCTTGGTGCCGGCTTCAAGCACAAGCTTGCATGCCTCGGGAATGAGCATAAAGAAACGTATGATGTTGGGATCGGTCACGGTAACAGGACCGCCGTTGCGAATCTGTTCCCGGAAGAGTGGAATTACGGAACCGTTGCTGCCTAGCACGTTGCCGAAACGGGTGGTGATGAATTCCGTTGCTCCGGTCTTTCCTTGTTTTCTCAGATGTGTGGAGAGACTCTGGACATATATCTCACATATACGTTTTGAGCATCCCATCACGTTTGTCGGATTCACTGCTTTGTCGGTGGAGATCATCACGAATTTTTTCACTCCGTATTTCACGCTTAAATCCGCTATCACTTTTGTGCCGTAAACGTTGTTATAGACAGCCATTCCTGGGTTGTTCTCCATCATGGGCACATGTTTGTAGGCTGCGGCATGGAATACATAGTCGGGCTTGAAGTCGCTGAAAATCCATTCCATGTGCTTTTCGTTGCAGATGCTCGTGACTATGGTGTCGGCTTTAATTGAAGGCCAATGCTTGGCCATCATCAAGCGTATGTCGTGTTCAGGCGTCTCCGCCTGGTCTATAAGCATCATTGCGGCAGGGCCGAATGAAGCCACCTGGCGGACGATTTCTGAGCCTATGCTACCTGCCGCTCCCGTAATAAGAATACGTTTGCCGGAGAGGCTGTCACGCACTGATGCCAAATCCACCTGAATCTCATCGCGCGGAAGCAAATCCTCAACGCCAACCTCTTTCAGTCTGGTCATGTCGTTGTTGTCATCGTCCTCTTCGCCGTCTTCTTTAATACGTTGCTCAATCATAAGGATTTTTATTCCCATGGTGATTAGCAAGTCCTGAAGTTCCTCGTTGTCGCGGAATTCCTTATGACGTGTGGGAGAGACAAGAACTGCCTCCACTCCGCATTTTTTCATTGCGGTCTTCAACTTTTCCAGGTCGTAGTAAACGCGGACTCCCAACAGGAGAAATCCGGATTCTTTGGCATAGGGGGATATAAAGCCTCTCAGTACATATTTTAGGGGGCGTTGGCTGCGTATTGCCTTGGCAAGACCTACACCTCCATCGTGGATTCCATAGATGAACACGTTCTGAGACAATTCTTTGTTGCTCACCACGTCGTAAACAATCTTGACAAGTATGCGTATGCCCCATTGAAGGGCTATGGCAATGACAAACATTATAAACAGGTGGCGGATCATGAACTGCTCAATGTGCGAGAAATCAGCCATGCGTAGCAAATAGTTGGCCCCTACGCTCAAAAGAAGGGCGGCAATGTTGGCGTATGCCACGCGCCTCAAATCCACAAACGATGAATAGCGTATGATGCCGGAATAAGTGCTGAACAGTTTGTAAGCTACAATGCAGATAAGCATATAAATCCACATTGCGTTTGTGATATCATAAAAATGAATCTGAAGCGCATGACCGCGGTTTATTACCCAATAGGTGAATATGGAAGCCACGTAAACCGTCAACAGATCTACAATCAGAAGCAGCCAGTAGGGTAGTGAGCCGCGTTTGAAATACCACGAGAATAATTTATTTAGAACATGCATGGTGTCTTGTTTTGCGTTTTATGAAAGGCGAGCTCTTAGTCAGAATTTTTTGAATGACAGACGATAGGTGTCGTTACTGAGAACCATACGCTTTTTGCTTAGATGGTCGATATTGAACACCTCTGGTTGTGAGTGGATCCCATAGGGATGTAAGGGCGTAAAGTCATCTATCCCGGGCTTTGTGTTGCTCAGGTTGTCCTTGTGACCTTCGGATATGGTCAGAATGCCGTCGGCACGCTTAAATCGGAACATATAGTTATTGATCATCAGAATCTTGTGCTCAACAGACCAGAATCGGCTCTGATTTGTCAGATCCAATGTTCCGCCAGTAGCGAGAGTGTCAACGGTTGTCATTTTCCAATAGCCGTCGAAATTTCCGTTGCCGGAAGTCTCAAAATCGCAGCTGCTTAACAGCATGGCTACTGAAAGTACCATTATGGTTGATAATATTTTGGTTCTCATGTGTCTCATTTCTGTTCAGGATTTACCTTCACTTGCTTCTTTTTTTACCTCCAGTCAGTGAGCCGCACTTTCTCACTGTCAGGCTGCACCCGAAGTTGTCGCCGATGATATGGCCGGAGTCAACTCCAATCCCCAAAGTCCCCGACCATCCTTTAAGTGCTCCGTGCTGGGGACTGTAACTGCATTCTCCGAGGAATGAGAACTGGCGTTTCACGTGGGTGTACGGCTGGCTGTAGGTGCCCCAGCCTTGCTCCCAGGAAGCCAGCATGCGATAACCGAATGACGGACAGGGCTGACCCTCGATGCCGGCATGGTAGGCGATGATGCGGTTGTTGTAAAAGTTTATTGACCCGTTGTCGTTGTACAAGGGAGAGTAAATCAATGGATTGCCAATTCCCTCGCCCCAATGTTGCCATCCGGTAAAGGTGCCGTGGTTGTAATAGTTGTCTCCTCCTCCCAAGCGGTCGGGGAACACGCTGTTGTGCATGTGGTGTATCGGGCCGCTCTGATATTTTGTGTAGTTATATTCCAATGTCAGGGCTTTCAGCCACATGCCTTTCTTTAAGCGTAAGTCAACACCGAGGAGCATATCACGGAAATCATACAGTAAATAATGCTTTTTCTTTTTGACATTCCATTCGTCGCCTTCTCCGTAGCCGATATTCACACGATGCTTGAACCCTGAACGGTCTTCAAAATAGTGGTCGGTGTAGATGCCGACACTCCAGTTCGGAGCGTTGTAATTCAGACGGGCCATCCATGCGCCAAGGTGGTTTCCTTCTATGTTTTCCCAACCTCCGGTTACTTCCTGGGCGTCTGAGCCTCCAGGATATAATGCGTGCCAGAAGGATTTCAGGCTGGTTGAGTTTTTGATGGTTCTGTTGCCTGTGTGTGAGGTACCGCCAAACTGGCAGGCCATCTCCAATCCCATCTCCAAAGACAAGGGCTTGTCGTTGCGCCCTATTTTGATAAAACCGGCTTTGCTGTGATACAGCATGCGGTCAACGTATGAGCCCTGACGGTGGGTGAAGTCGTGCTGCCAGTTCTGGTCTGTTGCCATGCCATAGGCAATATGGCCTTTCACATGTACCCATCCGTGGGTGCGGGGCCAATAGTCTGCCAGTTCGACACGAACTTGGGGAATAGGGCGGGCATTGATACCTAATGCCATAGAGCCGGAGCTCAGGCGGTTGTTTTTCATCTCCATCGGACGCTCTTTGGAGCCGACTGTAATGCGGCCGTCAAGCCACTCCAACTCTGCGTAGGCCTGATGGACGAAAAAGGTGGAGTTGTGGTTGGCGGCAAATTGCAAATCCAGTCCATATCCATAACGCCAACGGTACAGGGAGTCTGCTGAGGCATTTCTGAACAGTCCTGCGCGTAGGTAGCCCGAGTTTGTCTCTGAGGAGTTTAACCCGTAACGGTTGGAGTGAAGCCACAATGGAGAGTGGTCGCCACTCCCTAAAGAACCATTGGCTTCAATGGTATATGTCATGTCACTGACAAAACGGTGTCTCACACTGTCTGCCGATTCCTGGGCAGACAATAACGTGCTATTTGTCAGCAACATCAATAATGCATATATAATAACCCTCCTCATAATTAGCATATTTTGGTACGTTTCCCTGTTTACCTTATAAAAAGTTTGTGCTAATAATATTCTTGTTGTCTTTATAACTTGCAAATTTACGAATAATTGTGAAAATATGCAAATTATCAGCCTTGTTTATGAAAAAGTTTGAAAAATAAACATTCAGAAGATCCTAGAATCATAATTTATGTCAACATATACCCGCAGATTGCACCTCCGACATTACCCTCAGAAAGTTTCCGCCCCAAATCAGCCGGAGGTCATCCTCATTGTAGCCAGCTTCAAGCAGTTTGCGGGTGAAATTGAGAACCTCAGAGGCGTTGTCAAGTCCGGGAACACCGCCTCCGCCGTCAAAGTCGGAGCCGAAGCCGACATGCTCTATACCCATGATTCTGATTGCGTGGTTGAGATGTTCCACAGCGTCGAGGATGGATGCCTCAGACCCGTTGTCACGCAAAAAGTCGCAGTAGATGTTAATCTGCATCACACCGCCTTTTTGGGCAAGTGCTCGCATCTGGTCGTCTGTCAGGTTGCGAGGGTGTCCACACAGGGCACGTGCTGAGGAATGGGTGCATACCACAGGTGCGGTGCTTATGTCAAGCGTGTCGTAGAAACTTTTGTCACCTGCATGGCTTAAGTCCACCATCATGCCTACTCGGTTCATCTCCTTGATTACTTTCTCGCCGAACTCACTGACGCCGTTGTGCTCGTTGTTCCCTTTGGCAGAGTCGCAGATGTCGTTGTCGCCGTTGTGGCACAGGGTCATGTAAACAACACCGCGTTTGCGGAAGCGTTCCACATTACTCAAATCTTTGCCTATGGCATAGCCGTTCTCAATACCCATCATGATGCTTTTCACACCTTTGGACTTATTGAGATAAAGGTCGGAGGGAGTGTAGGCTAAGGTGGCAACATCAGAGTGCGCGCTGACCATTTCTTCTATGCCGTTGAGTAAAGCGTCAGCTTGGGAGGTGGCAAGGGTAAGGCCTTCGTCAGTCCTCTCGCCTTGTTTGAGATAGGCGGCCATTATTACGGAGTCAAGATGCCCCTCGGTCATTTTATACAAGTCCATCCGGAGTTGGGGGTCACGTCGGCCGAAATCGATACCTTTGCCGAAGAACATGGGGGTGTCGCAGTGAGAGTCAAATGTCAGTATGCGAGAGTGGACTTCTTTGACTTTCTTGAATTTAACGGCCTCGTCCACGAGCCATGTGAACACGTTGCCTGTGTCCCAGGTGTTGCCCAGACATTCCGGATGCCACTGTACTCCCAAAATGGGCTTGTGGTCGGTGGATTCTATACCTTCTATCACGCCATCGGCAGAGAGGGCGTTCACACTAAATCCGGGGGCTATGCGGCCTACGGCCTGGTGGTGGAATGAATTGACAGCCAATTCCTCTTTTCCATAAACTTTGTGGAGCAGGGAGCCGGATACAACCTCTACAGTGTGGGTGGAGGCGAAACGGGGAGCGTCTTGGGAATGTTTCAGCCAAACATTGTTGCCTTGGGCGTAGATGTCTTGAAGAACTGTACCGCCGTATGCCACGTTCATCACTTGTATGCCTCGGCAGATGCCGAGAATGGGCAGTTGGTAATCGGCGGCGCGGCGGGCGAGCAACAGCTCCATCTCGTCGCGCTCGGTAGCAACGCAGTGAAGGTCGCGTATCGGCTGCTCATCGAAAAACAAGGGGTTAACGTCGCCACCGCCACTAAACAAAATGCCGTCCAGCTTGCTGAGGATGTCATCTGCCCATCCTTCACCTTCGGTCATGTCGAATGGAGGAATGATATATGGTATGCCTCCGGCGCGGACAACCGATGTGTAGTAAACTTGGTTCAGTTGGCTCTGGGCATCGTTGAAGGTCGATGTGATGCCGATGAGCGGGCGTGACTCCTTCCTGGTCTTGGAGGATGTCAAGCGGGAGTATTTGGCGTTCAGGTCGTAATATTCGTTCATGTCATGAATTTTTGAGCAGTCGGTAGCGGGCACCTCCCAACACAGCGACAAGACCTTTGAGCTCAAGCTCGAAGAGAAGCGCGCTGACTTGATGGAACGGTATGTTGGTCTCTATGGAGATTTTGTTTATCTGCATCGTGTCTGATTTGGAGAGACAGTCCACAATGGCACTCTCCTCAGCAGTCAGCTCGGGGAAAAGAGTTGGCTCTGGTTTTGTCTGGGGAGTTTCTTCTTCCCATCCTAATATTCTGAGTATGTCCGACGCACTTTGAACGAGATGTGCCTGGTTGTTGCATATAAGCTTGTTGCATCCTTGACTGTATTGGTCATATACACGGCCGGGGAAAGCAAACACCTCACGGTCGTAGTCCCCGGCTAAGCCTGAAGTAATCATCGCACCGCCCTTCGTGGCGCTCTCAACGACTACTGTGGCGTGGGACATGCCGGCTACAATGCGGTTGCGACGGACGAAATTGGCGCGGTGGAGTTCCGAGCCGCTTATATATTCGGTCAGCAGTCCTCCATGTTGGGACATCTTGGCTGCGATATTGCGGTGGCGGGGAGGGTATATGGTGTCTAAGCCGTGAGCCAGAACGCCAACGGTGTCAATGTTATTGTTGAGGGCTTCAATGTGGGCGTGAACATCTACTCCGTAAGCCAGGCCGCTTACGATGAGAATGTCGGGGACACTCTTGCTTAGGTCGCTTACGAGATTACGGATTATGTCTTTTCCGTAATCAGTGCATTTGCGTGTTCCGACGATGCTTATTATGCGTTTACGGTTCAGTGTGCCGTTGCCGAAGAAATAGATAACGAGGGGAGCATCGGGACACTGACGGAGCAAAGCGGGATATTCGCTGTCGTTATAGCAGATGCACCGTATGTTTTTTTTAGCTGTGTATTCAAATTCCGTCTCAGCGCGTTTTAAAGCCTCGTCGGTGTTTTTCAGTGTGTTGACCAACAAGTCGGACGCATCGGGGATAAAGTCCCTGATGCGTCCGCTGTTGGTGAAGATGTTCGTGGCGCTTCCCATGCTTTCATATAGGACATGGGCATTCATCAAACTCAGCCTGTTGAGCTGGGTCAGCGCAATTGTGTATATGGTCTCTTGCTCAGTCAAACTTAAAACTTGACTTTTAAAGGTGAGTTTACCTGCTGTGAGTACTTCAGGAGGTAGGCCTCCCAGTCGCCAAGTGTCTGGAACTTGGTGTTGGGGTTACGGCTCCAGCCTGTGCCGAAGTAGTAGGTGTAGTCGCTGCCGTTGGTGTAGCGGGAGATGCTGAGTATATGGGCGCAAGCGCCAGGAAGACCCTCCGCGGGACGGAGTTCCATCTCGTCTGGGGTGTTTGCGAATACTGCCCCTACGTAGATATGGCCGAAGTCTTTGTTCTGCTTGGCGCGGTATTTCTCCTTGTATTGTTTCGGGTCGCCTAAATCCTCATATCCCATGAAACCACACTTCTTGTTCAGGACGAATGCTGACGGGTTCTCGTTGTGGACAATGATTCCGGTGGCAAGGGTGTGCTCATGGCTCATGCCCTCATAGTGAACTACACATTTGTTTAACTGGGAGCCGGCGTCGAGGGTGATGGTACGTTGCTCTGTCACTTCGTCGCCTTCTACGCTTTCCTTGCCGTATTTCAAACGGAAAGTAAGGCGGAGAGGACCTTTGTCGAGGATTTCATAGTCAACATAGCACTTGGGATAGTGGATGTCTTTACCCTCGTTCTCAAGGATTGCGGTGGTGCCGGCTCCAAGAGTGGGGCCAACTTTGTAACAGTCCATTCCTGTGCCGTGATCCACATGATAGCTGACGGCGTTGTAAAGGTCGTCGGCGAGGTCGTTCTCACCGCGTTTACGAAGCATGTTGCATACAGCGCTCACATTAGAGTCCAACTCGCCGGAGTAACGCTCCTCAACAACAAGGCGGTCGGTGCGCTTGTTCCAGATGTCGTAACCCCAGGCACGCTCTCCTGAACGCTGCAAGGCAGGACCATAGGTTCTGAAGGCAACACGGTCGTTCTCCCAGGCGAAGTCGTCAACACGCTCAGGAAATTGGCGGCCAAACACCTTAGGGGTATAGGATTGGGGATTGCCTGCTTGGACATAGTACACAGACTTGCCGTTGGCACCAACGCCGGGTTGGAATATCAGTTTGCCGTCGTAGGTCTGCTGACTGGGAATCTCCCTGCCGTCAGCGTCTGTAACAATTATCGATGCCGGAGAGCCGAGGCGTGTGTTGATATCCTTTACATCCAACTCAACCATCTCGTCGGAGCGGGAGAATGGCAGGGGATTGGATACCGTCACTTTCACTTTGTCTTCGGCATTGGCGGCAAGTGATAAGATAACCGCAGCGAGACATAACAATAACTTTCTCATTGTCAGTGATATTATGAGGGTTTACTTTAAGTCTGTGATAGCATAGAAGTCCTGATCACCATAGTCTTGGTTCTCGCCTCCCATACCCCAGATGAATGTGTAGTTGCTGGTTGCGGCTGCTGAGTGGATTGACCATTCAGGAGAGAGCACAGCCTGGTCGCCCTTCATCCAGATGTGGCGGGTCTCGTCTATCTCGCCCATGAAGTGGCATACCGCCTGATCTTCAGGAACCTCGAAATAGAAATAGGCCTCCATACGTCTGCTGTGAACATGGGCGGGCATGGTGTTCCACACGCTGCCGGGCTTAAGCTCTGTCATTCCCATCTGAAGCTGGCAAGAGTCAAGCACTTTCTGGACTATCATACGGTTGATTACACGGTCGTTGCTGCCCTCAAGGCTGCCGAGAGCCAGTATGTCGGCATCGGCCTTTGTCACTTTCTTTGTGGGGTATTCTTTGTGGGCGGTGGTAGAGTTGATATAGAACTTTGCCGGTTTCTCTTTGTCGTCGCTGACAAAGATTATATCGCGGTCGCCACGACCGATATAGAGTGCCTCCTTGTAGTCGAGTTCATAGACTTCTTCGCCTACCTTGATTTTACCCTTACCGCCAACGTTGAACACGCCAACCTCGCGACGGGTGGTGAAATAGGGTGCTTTCAGCGGATCAATGGCCTCAAGTTTCAGGTCTTCGTTCACTGGCATGGCACCGCCGACAATCATGCGGTCATACATGGAATATACGAGATTCACCTCGTCGCAACTGAAGACTTTCTCAATCAAAAAATCTCGACGTATGCGAGCGGTGTCATAGTGTTTTGCGTCCTCTGGGTGAGAGGCATAGCGGATTTCATAGTTTGTTTTCATATTGCTTGGAGTTTATTGGTTTGTCGTTGATTCATTTATTCTTATACTTATACTGTATTTTGCAAAGTTAATTATTTTTTTTGTAAATACGTCGAAGACGGGAGTTTTTTTATTCTGCAGAGAAACTGACAAGTGTCTTGCGGTAGGATGAGAACAGTCCTGACCGGGAAATAAAGCCGATGTAGCAACCTTTCTCGTCAATGACAGGCAGGTTCCAGGCGTTCGTCTCGTCAAATTTTTCTGTCGCCTCTTTCAGGGTGTCGGTAGTGAGGAGTATTCCTGGAGGAGGTTTTACAAAAGTGGAGACTTTGTAGGAACTGTACAACTCTGGACGGAACATCACGTTGCGGAGTGAGTCCAAGGTTACTACCCCTGTCAGTTTGTTGCCTTTGTCAATAACAGGAAAAATGTTGCGACGGGAATTTTGTACCGCAATGACAATTTTTCCAAGATTCCAATCTTCCTCAAGCGGTTGGTAGTTTTTCTCTATCAGCTGGTTCATGCTCAACAGTGTCAGTATGGCGTTGTCCTTGTCGTGGGTCAGCAAGTCGCCTTTGCGGGCAAGTCGCATGGCGTAGATAGAGTGGGGCTCGAAGATGTTGATTGTCAGATAGCTGACGGCAGAGACAATCATAAGCGGAACTAACAGCTGGTAGCCGCCGGTGAGCTCGGCAATCAGGAATATACCGGTAAGAGGGGCGTGCATCACGCCGGACATCAAACCTGCCATACCATAGAGTACGCAGTTCTTTCCTTCTATAAAGCCGGATGTGCCGGGATCCAGACCAATCAGGTTGTCCCATAGCATACAGAACACGAAGCCACCTAAGCCTCCTACAAAAAGACTGGGAGCGAACACACCGCCGCATCCGCCGCCGCCGTTGGTGGCTGCGGAGGCGAACACCTTCATCATAAGCACTATGCCAAGGTAGATTAGAAGGTTGTTGTTGTCTCCATAAAACAGGGTGTTGTGCATGATGGCCGAAGGGTCGGCGTTGTTCATAAGCTGTGAGATTACGTCGTATCCCTCACCATAAAGAGCCGGCATGAAATAAATAAGTACACCGAGGACAGTGGCGCCAAGCACAAATTTTGTCCATGGAGACTTCAGACGGGCAAATCTACGCTCAAACCAGTTCATGCTGCGTGTGAAGTAAAGCGAGAGGAAACCGCAGAAGATTCCGAGAAAAAGGCAGGCGGGAATGATATCGATTGAGAATGCTTTGTCAAGGGAGAAGCTAAACATGGGCTCTGTGCCGTATATGGCGTAAGACACGCATACAGAGGTGATGCTCGTGGTCAAAAGTGGAAGGAGCGATTTCATTGTCAGATCCAACATCAAAACCTCAAGCACAAACATCAAGCCTGCAATCGGAGCCTTGAAGATGCCGGCTACTGCTCCGGCTGCTCCGCACCCAACCAACACCATCAATGTCTGGGGAGGAAGATGAAACCGCTTGCCGAGATAACTGCCGATGGCTGAGCCGGTAAGGACAATCGGCGCCTCGGCTCCGACAGACCCGCCGAAGCCGATGGTTATAGAGCTGGCTAATACGCTTGACCACCTGTTATGGGGCTTGATACGGGATTTTTTTCTCGACAGGGCATACAGAATCTTTGTCACACCATGTCCTATGTCGTCACGCACGACATAACGGATGAACAAAGAGGTGATAAGAATACCGACTGCGGGATAGACGAGATAAAGCCAGTTCATGCGGGTCACGTCGAAACCTTCGGTAAGAAGTGTCTCTATCTGGCTTACGAGCCATTTGAGGATAAAAGCGGCAAGGCCGGTGAAAACACCTACCAGAAGGCTGAGGACAATAGTGACACGACTCTGGCTTTCACCCTTGCCAGAGATAAAGGCGCCGAGACGGTCTATCACGCCAAGCTCGGCGCGCCTCATGCGCGTCAACGACTTGCCCATTAACGTATTATCTCAATTTCGCTGTTCTCGGATATTTTTATTATTCTCGACGGCTCGTGCTTCTCCTTGCAACGTTGGTTGTAGCGGACCACATAGTCCACACTGTCTTTTATCTCCTGGGAGATGGAGTCGAAGGTCTTGGCGGTAGGCTCACCGCTTATGTTTGCGCTTGTCGAGACAACAGGCTTTTGAAAACGGAAACAGAGCTCTTTGGAGAATTCCTCGGATGTGACGCGAAAGGCCGCGCTTCCGTCTTCAGAGGTCATTCCCGGAGCCAGACCCTGAACATTGTCGAAGACTACGGTCAGGGGAGACGTGGCAAGGTCTATCATATCCCATGCCACGTCAGGTACGTTGCGGACGTATTTAACCAGACGGTCGGGAGAATCCACAAGGCTGATCATGGATTTGCTGTCGCTGCGGCGCTTTATCTCAAACACACGCTTCACTGCAGCCTCATTTGTGGCATCGCAGCCGATGCCCCATATTGTGTCGGTGGGGTAGAGGATCACACCTCCGAGCCTCATCACCTCAACGGCTTTTTTTATCTCGTCTTGCAACATATCTTATTAGTGCGTATTGTTAAAATTCACTGGTGAAATGGAACTTTATGTGTTTGAAGTCCTGCTGGGCCATCATCAGGACATAGCTTGAGTCGGCAAGAAATACATCGCGCCCTTCCCGGTCTTTGGCCATATACTGGTATTTGCGCTTCTTGAAGTTCTCGTATTCGGAATCATCGTCGCTCTCAATCCAGCAGGCTTTGTAAAGACTGGCGGGCTCCCATTTGCACTTGGCGTTGTATTCGTTCTCCAGACGGTATTGGATAACCTCAAACTGAAGTTGCCCGACTGTGCCGATTAACTTACGGCCGTTAAACTGGTTTACAAACAACTGGGCGACACCCTCGTCCATCAACTGGGCGATACCTTTTTCCAGCTGCTTGGTCTTCATCGGGTCGGCATTCTCAATGTATTTGAACATCTCGGGAGAAAAGCTGGGAAGACCTTTGAAGTGAAGCAGCTCACCTTCGGTCAGCGTGTCGCCGATTTTGAATATGCCGCTGTCGGGAAGACCCACAATGTCACCGGGCCAAGCCTCGTCGATCGTGCTTTTTTTCTGAGCCATGAATTGAGTGGGCGATGAGAATCGGACGGTCTTGTTGTGGCGTATGTGGAGGTAGGGGGCGTTGCGAACGAACTTGCCGGAGCACACCTTGCAGAATGCGGTGCAGGAGCGGTGGTTCGGGTCGATATTAGCGGTAATCTTAAAGATGAAACCTGTGAATTTTGGCTCCTCTGGCTGAACAAGGCGTTCCTCAGCCTGAGTCGGACGGGGATTAGGAGCTATCTCAACAAAGCAGTCGAGCAGTTCCTGAACACCGAAATTATTCAGGGCTGAGCCGAAAAAAACCGGGGCTACGTCGGCTGACAGATAGTTCTCTACGTCAAATTCGGGATAAACACCGTCGATAAGCTCGAGGTCGTCACGCAGTTTGCCGGCATCCTCTCCTCCTACTCGTGAGTCAAGGTCAGAAGAGTTGATATCTACCTCAACTTTTTCTGTCACCATCTGCTTGTCGGGAGTGAACAGGTTGAGGTTGTGCTCATAAATGTTGTAAACACCCTTGAAACGCTGTCCTTGGTTGATAGGCCAGGAAAGAGGACGGACACTGATTTGAAGCTCTGTCTCAATCTCGTCAAGAAGGTCGAAGGGGTCACGACCCTCACGGTCCATCTTGTTGACAAACACAATGACAGGGGTCTTACGCATGCGGCACACGGTCATGAGTTTGCGGGTCTGGGCCTCTACGCCCTTGGCCCCGTCAATCACTATTATTGCACTGTCAACGGCAGTGAGTGTGCGGAATGTGTCCTCGGCGAAGTCCTGGTGGCCGGGGGTGTCAAGAATGTTTACCTTGTAATCTCTGTAGTCAAACTCCATCACAGACGTGGTCACAGAGATACCCCTCTGTTTCTCTATTTCCATCCAGTCAGATGTGGCGGTCTTCTTTATCTTGTTGGACTTTACGGCTCCGGCAACCTGAATCTGACCGCCAAACAGCAGAAGTTTCTCTGTCAAGGTGGTCTTACCGGCATCTGGGTGCGAAATAATCGCAAACGTCCTTCGTCTTTCTATTTCGTTCATAAACCTAAAATTCCAATGGTTGTTGTTTGTCTTTTTTGTAGTAGTCTGAGAGAAGACCTATAAATTGGGTGATGCTGACCATAGCTTGCTTTGTGTCTTCGCTCACTTCTTTGCCCTGCAGGCGAAGGAGCCAGATTCCGTAGAGGGCGTTAAAGCAGGTCTCAAGCTCTCCCGACTGGTCTGAGCCGGATTTACGCCGGAGTTCCACGATGAAAGGCAGGGCTTTGTAGTATGCTGCGGAATAGAAGGGATATTTGGGGGAGCGCAACAACTGAAGATGAAGGTCGGTAAGCAATATCAATATGTTTTTGTTGATTTGCAGATGGCCTTTCTCTGCGGCTCCCTCAGAGCGCATCATCTCCGCCAGATCCTCATACCAGTGAACCATCTCTGAGCGTGACTCGTCATTGTCAAACTGATATTTGTCTATATAGTTTGTTTTAATGAGGTCTATGTCAAGATTGTTGGCGCGGATAATATCTTCTATCTGCCACATATACAGCAGATATTCGGCTATGTTCTCTTCTTTCAGTTTGCGGCTTATCAGCATAATTATATGATATATTTGAAATAGTCGCGTATGGTGTGAAGCAGAATGAGTATAGACACAGCCATGACAACCGAGCCGATTATGCGGTTGATCATCCATATCCCCCTCACGTTGAATCTGTTGCGCACTTTATCGATTATCCAGGTCAGGAAGAACCACCAGCCGATGGCGCCCACGATTATAAAGAGATATCCTATAATCTGAAGCAGCCATCCCATCTCGACGTTTTCGGGAAGGATGAAAGTCAACTGGCCGTACATGGCGATGAACAGGAAGATAATCAAGGGGTTGGATACCGTTACAAAGAATCCCGACAGGAAGTTGTGGAACAATGTCCCTTTGTTGTGGGAAACCGGCTTGACACGCTCAACCGGGTTAGACCTGAACGTGAAGAATCCGAATAGGAACAGCAACACGCTGCCGATGGCTTTTATCCAGAATGCAACATTCGGCGATTCTATGGTGTCCATGATAAACGACATTCCCAAACCGGTCATCAAGGCATAAATGACATCACTCAGAGCCGCACCCAAACCTGTGACAAAACCACACCAGCGGTCTTTGTTCAGAGTGCGCTGGACGCAAAGGATGCCCACGGGACCCATAGGTGCGGATACGACAACACCGATTATCAATCCCTTGATAATCATGTTCATAAAACCTATGTTCTCAAACTGAAACCAGTGTATGGGGTTCATCCGCTATAGATGTTTTGTCTAATAAATTGCAAAATTAGTGATTTTTTTTCGTTTATCCTAACAAAACAAAAAAAATCACATAAACCACCACGTGTATGGGCAGCATCAGTTCTATTCAAGCAACCATTTCCAGATAGGGATGACTCTGTGATGATGTTTTTTATAATCTGTTTTTCCATATTCGCACATTTATTTTAACCTATACTGTTGATATTTCTTAAATTATTTCTACTTATAGAGTAAAATATTGTTGCAAAAATACAAAAAACAAGAATCTGTTGAGCTCTGTAGTGACTTGGCATAATAAATGCCATTTTTTTGGCTATCACAGCTTCATCATTTCAGAAAATTGTTGTATCTTTGCATGCGTAAGTGTGCGAGTCTGCTTAAGTTCGGCCATTCAAGCCATCTTGATTGCCCTCGCTTAACCGCAGACTTGCAGTCGAATGTATAAACTGCAAGAAAATATGGTAAAAACAACCGCTAAACGTCGCACACTTCACCCCATGAGCTACTATCGCAAAATGGTGCAGGATATGGACGATAGCCAGAAGCTGGAGTTGGTATCAATTCTTATTGAGAGCGTAAAGCCCATACAAACCAAGTCTGTGTTCGACATGCCCCTCGAAGAAGACTTCCCCGACATGGACAAGGAACTCTACACGGCAGAAGAGGCCTACGAACTAACGATGAGGGACATCAAGAATATCTACGAAGTGAAAGATGCGATATAAGTATTTCTACACTAAACGTACAACTTCCAAAATCAGGTCGTTCTATCGGAACGTGGCCAAAAGTACCACCACACCTATTCTTACGAAGACATGGAAAGGAACGTGTGCGATGCCTTCTTCGCTATCTACACTATAGAAAGGTCGCTGCCCCACGTCGTCGCCCCACCATCAGTAGATGGGCGGGTTTTCACATGGCCAATACCGATAAGTGGTACTACGCTTACACCATCGAGGGCGACACAATCACAGTCATCAATGCATGCCACGTGCAAAATATGCATGAGTGGCATACATTTCCCTTTTATCCAATAATATCCGTCGAGATTCTCAATTGAGAGCCTCGGCGGTTCTATTAACTTTCATCGCCTTAAAAGTTCCCCTTGCCCTTCGTAGAGGGAGTAGGGCGAGGCCTGGGGTATTTTCCTATATCGGTTTTGTGATTTCTTTGAGCCAGGCGGCGGTGTCGGCGTCCAAATGCGGGCAGAGTGCGTCGCAGACCATCTTTTGATAGGCGTTGAACCATTCAATCTCATCCGGCTGCATCATCTCTTTCACGATGGGAGACGTGAATATCGGAGCAAGTGTGAGGTGCTCAAACTGGTAGTATGGACCGAAAGTATGGCCTTCGGCTTTCTTTCCCTCACCCTCGTCGTATGGCAATGCGGGCATCTGGTTGTCCGTGGCCCTGAGCCGGGCGTTAACCACAAGAGTTGTGTTCTCATGGCGCACTCCGTGGCTACCGGCAATATATATGCCTGGCTCAACTGTGATGGTCATGCCGGGAACCAACGGCTGGGGCATGTAGTTCATGCGGAACTGATGGGGACCTTCATGGACGTTCAGGTACGAGCCCACACCGTGACCGGTGCCGTGAAGGTAGTTGATGCCGTGGCTCCACATCGGTGCGCGGGCAAGGACATCGAGCTGGCTGCCGTAGGTGCCGCGGGGAAATACCGCGCGACCCAGGTTTATGAAGCCGCGAAGGACTAACGTGTAGTCGCAGCGCTCCTCGGCTGTCAGCGGACCGAGCGGGATGGTGCGGGTGATGTCGGTCGTACCGTCTAGATACTGACCGCCTGAGTCGATAAGCAGAAGACCGCGGGGCTCCACGGGAATGTCTGTCTCGGCTGTAGGCTCATAATGTACGATGGCGGCGTGGTAGCCGTAGCCCATGATTGTGTCGAAACTCTCACCTCGGTATAGCGGTTGCTCGGAGCGAAGAGCCAGCAGTTTCCTCTCAAGCGACAGCTCTGTGTGGCCGCCGGCCTCAACTGCCGGAACCACCCATCTCATCCATTTGGTCATGGCGATGCCGTCTTTGAGCATGGCAGAGTGATAACCACGAATCTCTGTCTCGTTTTTCATAATCTTCATGGTGCTTACGGGGCAGTCGCCATGCATAAGCACACCTTGCTTCAGCGCCGACTGGATTGCCACGTTGGTCTTGCCCGGCTGGAGCATCACAGAGCCTTTATATGTGTTCAGGAAAGATTCAATGTCTGAATATCCGAGGATATCGACTCCTTCGGAATATAGGTAAGACCTGACCTCAGTGCTTATTTTTTCCGGACTCGTGAAAAGCACGGTGCGGTTTTGGTCAACAAACAGGTAGGCGACGAACACTGGGTTGTAGTCCACGTCGGTGCCGCGCAGGTTCAGGGTCCATGCCACCTCGTCGAGCATCGAAATCACTGTGGCGTCGGCTTTCTTCTTCGCCAACGCCTCGCGGATGCGGCTGATCTTGCTACGTGCGCTCTCGCCGGCATATTCCAGAGGATGGATCTCGATTTTATTTGTGGGAATGGCGGGGCGGTTAGCCCATATCTCGTCGTATGGGTCGTCGGTCGCAACCACGCGGATTCCGAATGGGGTGAGCGCTTGGTGAAGGGTGTTGATGCCGTCAACGGTGTAGCACCAGCCGTCAACACCGACTTTGTCATCGCATTTCAGAACGTCGGAAAGCCATTCCTCAATCTTGGGGGTGGATTCCAAGCCGTCTCTCATCAGCTCATAGCCACTCCCCTTGAGTTGCTCCTCTGCTTGCAGGAAATAGCGGTTGTCGGTCCATAAAGCCGACCGGTCGAGAGTCACGACGGCTGTGCCGGCGGAACCCGTGAAGCCGCTGATCCATTCACGGCTCTGCCAATGACGGGGAACATACTCGCCTGAGTGGGGGTCGGTGCTGGGGGTTATAAAGGCTGTGAGACCTTTTTTGCGCATCCATGCGCGTAATTGCTCTACTCTGGTTGCTATCATAGTTTGTTTTTTTTGCTTCTGCTTAATTACGTTGAAAAATAGTTGTTAATTGGCTGTAAAAGTGCCGACAAACAAAATCAGCCCGGATGTGTTTTCTTGAATGGCATAGAGGAATGGCCGGTCGGCATGGAATACTGCCGTTTTGGGTTCGGAGACAGATGTGGTGGTGTACGAGCCTATGGTGACTGCAGCAGCCTCCGTTCCTTCCTCGTTGACTATAATCTTGGCTGACTGCTTTATCTCCGACACGCAGAGGTTGTCCTCATTAACAACATTGGGGAACTCTGCCAAAGGGGTGAAGGGGCGGACCATACCCATCGATGAGAGGATGTCAGTCAGAGATGTCTCAAATGTGCTTGTGAAACGGGGAATTTTAATATCTACCTCATAATTACTCATGTCTTCCATATTCGTGTTCCAGATCTTTTCGTCCAACATGTCAGCCACTTGGTCAACTGTGACTCCCTCTTCCGGAAGCAAAACCAGCATATTGAAAGCACCGCTTGAATAGGGCAGGCATAGGGTTGAGTATTTTTCGTTTCTGTAGTACCTCGCTTCTGCATATCGGTGCATCATAGGTAAATCCACAGTCGTTCCGTCATCTTTCCTGAACGGCTCGGTCTTGGTGTTTTTCTCGTCGAACTTTTCTGTCCATGTGGCTTTGAAATAAATTGCGTTGAGAAGATAAGCCACCGCAGCAGGGTCGGTCTCGTCTAAAATCTTGTTTATCATCCCGTTGGTGTTTTTGTCACACCAAGAGTTTATGATGCCGGCAGCCGAGGATGAGGAAAAATTTAGTGCTTCTGCAGCTGCTTTGTAATAGTTCTGCAAATCTTCCTTATAACCACTTCTTAAAGAAAAATGGTCGTTGACAAACATGGCGTTGGCGATATTCAGCTTCACGTTCTCATCCACCTTGGGGAGGTTCTCCAATATGTTGGCGCAAAACTCGTTGATTTCCTTGGTGCTCTCACCGTCAAAACCTAATACTTGCATGATCTGTCTGCTGGTCTCACCCTCTGCGCCGTCGTTGAGCATACCTAACACGTAGGCCACACTTAATGGCGACAAGACGCGGCTTTTGTTCGTTCCGTTGGTTTGCTTGAACAGCCTGAATGAAAAGTCATTGCTCTTGTTCACCATCGATTTTTGGTGGTCTGTCAGTTTTATAGGCACGGCTTTGGGAAGCATGTCCACAACCGTCTCCTCATCATCGGAAGTCGGTTCAATTTGTGTGGTTTCATCATCTTTGGAGCAGGCATACAGACATGCCAGCGAAAACAAAGCGACTATCAAAAAGCATAATCTGCTGATTTGTCTCATATCTTAAATGCTTATGTGTTTGTGCAAATATACCACTCTTGTAAAATGTGGTAAAATTAAATGTTTGTTTTGGTGAATACTTTCACTTACCTGATGTTTCGGGGGTGATGCAGGAGAATCTCTTCACGGAGGCGGGACGTGTCGGTGTGGAGATAAATTTGTGTTGTCCCTATAGACACGTGTCCGAGCATGGCTTGAATAGCTCTCAAATTGGCGCCTCCTTCAAGGAGGGAGGTGGCGAACGAGTGCCGGAAAGTGTGGGGGCTTACCTCTTTTTTGATTCCGCTATGCTGTGCCAGTTGCTTAATTATATGGAAAACGGTAATGCGCGACATGTTCTTCTTGAATTTGCTGATGAACACATAGTCCTCAAAACCATCCTTTATATCAATTCTGTCTCGGTCGTGAAACCACAATGTCAGCTCTTTTATCGCCTTGTCGGATATCGGCACAAGGCGTTGTTTTGATCCTTTGCCCTCTACACGGATAAAATTCTGGTCGAGGAAAAGGTCGGACATCTTCAGGTTGCACAGCTCGCTCACGCGAAGGCCACAGGAGAAAAGGGTTTCTATCATTGCTTTGTTGCGGTGTCCTTCCCGCTGTGACAAGTCTATGATGTCTTCTATCTGGTCTATCTCGCTCACAGTGAGCACGTCGGGCAGGTGCTGTGGCTTCTTAGGAAACTCTAGCAACTCCATCGGGTCGGTCTCTATTTCACCGCTGACCACAAGGTAGCGGTAAAAGCTGTGAATACCGGCCAGTATCCTTGATAGAGATGTGGGGTGGATGCCAAGGTCTATGATGGCCGAGGAGAAATGGTGGAAGTCTTCCAGCTTCACCTTGAGAGGATCCACCTCTTCTGACTGCAGAAATCCCAGGAATTTTTCCAGATCCCGTATATAGGCATCGAGTGTGTTTCCGGAGAATCCTTTCTCCAGCTTCAGGTATTGGTAGTATCTTCTCAGCAATCGTTTCATGCAGCCAGCGTCACTTTTTTCTGCCAAGACTTCTACCACAAACGTTGGGGAGCGGATTTCTGGCTTTGCTCGTCAGTATCTCCGACATTTATGTCTGCGCCTTTTGTCATATTTTGCACGGAAGCTCCACCGGCAACCTGCATTAACGCTGAGTTGTGGATTTCCACTGCCTCTATATTCGGTTTTTTATAAATCTTGTTCATATGGTTAATCGATTATTTTGTCATCACTAATGTCGAAAGAAGTGAGAGCATAAAGATTTTTAATTTATTCCTCGTTATTGTTTTTCAAGTTATTTGTAATCTTAAAAGCGTTATCGAATGTTAGAATGCGGCTGTTCGTGGCGTCATAGTATTTGAGTGAAAGAGACTCGCCGTCTTCATAACCATAAACAGTCATGGCAAGAGAGGAGAGTTCACGACCATCGAGCGTGAAGAGTTCCTCTGGAGAATTCGTGGCTGGCAGGGGAATGATACCACGGCACTCGTCACCGGCGAAAGCTGCTATCAGGTCACCGTCTGCAAACTGAATGTTGGCGGAAACCAAAGGGGTTGTGTCGAGTTTCAGCTTCATCACAACAGGATACTTGGAGGGACCTAAAGAGAAACGGGGAATAAAGTCTTCATCGATACCTGTCACTTCCTCAACTTTGTTTTCAATTGTTGAGGAGAGGGAAAAGATATGATGGAGCTGGCTGCAGTAATATTTCAGCGTCACGTCAATATCTACTTTGTCTCCTTCGTTGCTGAATGCCTTTATAAGGAAAAACATAGAGTTAGATGAGGTGTCTCCCATGGAAATGGCAGGTTTTGCCAGCCCTCGAAGCTCATCATCTACAAAGACCGCCATCATGTCGTCATCAGATGCGTAGGGTTGTAGTTGTTTCTCTAACTGCACAAGTATTACAGACCAGAACTCGTAGGCACTCACATCGGGATCCTGCCAATCGGGACGCGACTGGTTGTGGCTCCAGTCTATTTGCCAGTTGGGGGCATCCGACGTTTTCTCTATTGAGTAGGCGATGTCGTCGCTGCTGTTGTTGTCATCCTTGCAGGCTGATGTGAGAATGAGCGCTGCCAGAATGATGGATGTCGGTATAAATATGTTGTGTTTCATTCTTGTTGTTATTTAATCAGGATTTTTTTGCCGTTGAAAATGTATATGCCCTTGCTTGTGGGGCGGTTGGGTAATTGAACGCCGCTGATAGTGTACCAGTTGCCGTCCTCATAGTCATTGCGGGTGAAATGGATGGATGTAGGCTCGTCTGGACTTCCAACCACACCGTTTATTTTGAAGCGCATCACCTCGCTGGTGGACGCAACAATCTCACCGTCGCGCTCTATTGCGAACCACAAAGGTTTCTCTCGGTCGGCACCGATGCTCATGTAGAGTACATCTTCACAGGAGGCGTCAACAGAGCCGCACACCTCGCCGTCGCTATATGCCACGAGGCGGTCACCATGCTCAGGAGTAAATCCGCTGACAACTGCTGAAAGTGACATGGTATGCTTGGAGCGTTGCTTTGTCTGGCTGGGGGTGTATGACCAGTCGTCAATGAACGTGTTGCCTGGCTCGTATAAAGGATAGCGGAATGATGCCGGAGTGCTGCTCTTACGCAGGAGCATGTATCCCTCGCCGGGTTTCATGGATTGCAAATTGCCGCGCCAGCGACCCACACCGCCTGTCACTGTGAAGTAGGCAAACTCGTCGTGGCTCTTGACTACATCACCAGGCTCTGCTTTGTCGTAATAGTCGCTCAAAGCTGTCTCAACGCTGAGGTTAATCATCGGTGTGTAGCCGATGCCGTTCCAGCCTTGCCTCAAACTGATGGTACGCTGGTCTGCGGCCTTGATGACATATCCGGCCACAGGGAACTCGATGTTCTGCTGAACCTTGATTGCGTAAGCTTTGCGAGACGATAGTATCTTGATGTCGGGATTATCGGTGGCAAGCCACTTTCCGCCACGGTAAACCAATGTGAGGTTACTGCTCATGTCGGTGAGAACGTCACCGTCCATCCAAGGCAGACCGTCGAGAAGCTTGTGAAGGTCGTAGAGGTCGTTGCTGGAAACATTGAAAGAAACCCAGTTCCAACCTTCCTTCAAATTAAAGGTCTGAACGTATTGGTCGCCTCCATAGAAACGCACTGGAGTGTCAACTCCCAACACAGAGGATTTCTCAAACTTGAGAGTTTTCTTACGTGCTTCACCATTTACACTGAAACTGAGTGTCAGTTCATGACCGGTGGAGTATTGCCACAGCTTGAATGACAGCTCGCGTCCGCTGACTTGATTGTCGTAAATGGTCATGAATATGCTGCTTTCGCCTGTCTGCTCTGAGTAATTGATGTGAGCAAAACCATGGCATTGGTTCTGGCGGTCAAATACGCCAACGATGTCGCGCGAGTCTATATCAATCTCATCGTTGATATATACTTGACCGGCTATGTTCATCGTGTGTTGTAGCAAATCGCCAGGAATATTCCATACCCAATCAGGCTCGGAAGCCTCGATGGTCAGGTTCAGGTAGAGTGGCTCTGACACACCGTCCTCGTCTGTAAGGTAGATAATCTCGTCGTAGGTTCCGACGTTCAGGCTCTTGTTCACTTTTGCGGTGATATTGACAATATCCTGAGCGCTGATAACGTTGTTGTAACTGTTAAGTGTGAGCCACTTAGGGCAGTTCTCTATGGTGTAGATGTGGCTGGTGGCGCTTTCGTTGGAGATGGTGAGGAACAAAGTACTTTCGTTGCCATAGTCTGCGCTTTCGGTTATACGGTTTGTCAGCCATTTCAGGTTGCTGTTGGTTATATAGAAACATGCTGTGGCTGGCGATGCCATCGCATTGCCGTTGCGGTCCTCAATATCGCGAAGTGTCACATAGACATTACGCCGGTTGATGCGTGATGCCGGCTCATTGATATTCAACAACACCTGATTGTCCTTGCCGACGTAACTGAAGTTGAGGTTTTTGAGTTCCTCATAGGGCACCACGGGGGCTGCCTGGGTGTCGTCGATATGAGAAAGGATATTGTCTAGAGAATCAACAAACACGTAGTCACGAACAGGAGTCTTGGTGGGTTCATTTGTCACGGGGTCAAGCTGATATTTCACGTCTCCGTTATCATCCAAATAGATTTTCTTGCTATATGGATAAGCCACCAGCACGATGTCGTTGTCCTTTTGCCGTTCTTGGTGGTCGAAGCTCAGGAAGGTGAGCAGTCCTGCCTCATCACCGTTGGGACTCTTTGTTGAGTAGCTTTGGATAAGCTCAAGAGGCAGTGCCTGGGCAAAGAGACACAGCTCGTCGATATTGCCGCGCAGCCAGTTGCGGGTATCGATGGTGCTCACTGTGCCGTCGGCTTGAATTTCATCGTAGAGTGCGGCGCCGATGAGCGGGTGTCCACCGCTGATGCCGCCGAGTGAGTCTGCGGCAAAGGTCGAGCGCAATGTCTGATCTACGTAGATGTTGGCAACATTGAAAGCACGGTTCACTGTCATGGTGAAGTGGTGCCATCCACCGTCGCTATAGTCGCCGGGAACCTCTATTGCCATACCATGTGTGCGGTACATCAGCTTTTCTGCCTCGAAAGCGATATTGAACAGGTTTTCTGCACCGACTTCGTTGCGTTTGCCGGCTCCGTTGGAGAGCAGGACTCCGCGACCTTCCTTGTCGGTCTTGAACCAGAACATAAGGGTGTAGTCTTGCTCTGATGTGCGGCTTAACGCGTTTTGAGTCAGGGCAACGCCGCGATCCTCCCAGTCGATATGAAGTGACAGACCGCGAGGTATTGCCCATGATGCGCCCTTCAGAAGAGCGTTGGCTCCTTGGGTGTGGTCAAGGGCATAGTCGCCGGATCCTTCATTCATAGGATAGTAATCTACGAGACCCATCTCGAAACCAGTCAGACGGCGGCTGCCGTAGGTGGTGCCCAGCAGCCCTCCTGTCAGGGTGCGGTACCACAAGCGGACCTCCATCATGCGACCCTCATAATACTGGCTCTTATTGCGGTCGCTTTCGTTAGTGCGTCCGAAGATGAGTGAACCAGTGCCGTTGTAAGGCTCGGTGAGTTTGAACTGTCCCAGCTCCTTGCCACCGTTATAGAATGTCAGGATGCTGTCTTGACCCATAACCAGCGCCACCTGACTGAAGGCCGTATGCAAGATGGTGTCGGTGGATGTGAATGTCTGGCTGTTCACTACGGCCTTTAAGTGATAGTCTTCTGTCAGCCACAGCTGTAGCTTCTTGCCGTTGGTGCCGTGTGAGAAGAGAGGCATCTCGCGACCTGTGGCTGCGGGCTTGATCATCATGTCTATGGTCACGTCCTTGCCGCTGAAGTTTCGCTGAGCTTCTGTCTCAACGCTGGCCTGGCCGGTGAACTGCAGAGATACGGATTCTGAGACATTGTTGTTGTTCACCTCGCCCTTCACCTCGAAGTTTGTAATGGCGTTCAGGTAGTTGAACTCAATTCCCTCAGAGAAGTTGAAGATGATGTTGTCGCCGTTGCCCACAATGCCGTCTGTCGGTTCGGGGGTACCGAAGAGCTGAGGACGGCGGGTGTCCTTCACACCGCTTATAATCTTGGAGGCGGTTGTCAGGAATGAGTTGCCGTCTCGGCAGTAGAGCACGGCCCGCAAGTCGTAGCCTTTTTCCATCACGGTTCCTTCACCGTAGAACTGAGTCGTTATGTTCCCGTTTTCGGGTATCATCTCGCAAACGCCGTTGGCGTTGGCCATAAGCGTCGAATCTGCGTAGTAGGAGCACAGGTTGGTCCAGAAGTCATCGCCGCGTAACGATTCTTTATATTGGAACTCAATGTGGTCGAAGTTTTTCTGGTGCTTGTCAAAGCCGTCAATTGTGACGGGCAGGAACCAACCGCGCTTTTCGTTATACTGAGCGTCAGTATTCATAATCCATTTGTCACCAGGTGATGAGATGTTAACTGGCCCGGCCTGACGCAGGAAGTGTACGTCGAAGGACACTTGGTCGTCGATATGAGTCCAGTCCTCTGGAGCATTGATGCCGATGGTCAGACCTTCATAGTCGAAGTCCTCACCGGCATAGACTTCCAAAATCTTCTGTGTCACCTCGCCTGGATAAAGGTACACCTCGCGGCCGCCACCTGACAGGGGCATGCCGTCAACCAGCAGCTTGGCGCCCTTAGGATTTGCGGTCTCTTCAAGATAGAGGCCATACACAACCAGTCCACCAGTGGCTGCTTCGGGCACCTCGCTTTCGTTGGTCAGGAACACCTTGAAGCGTGCGGGTTCGCCGTAAGGCACACCGCTGATACTCTGGCGGTCGAGCGTGATTTTGGGATTCGTAATCTTCTTTGTACGCTCGTCGAGGATGGTTCCCTCGTTGTAGAACATGGTGCGACGCTCGTCCTCCCAAGAGATGCAGGTTGCGCCGCCACGGGTGCGATATACGAAACCACGGGCATAGCGAGCCTTGGTCAGGTCAAGGTCGCGAGCGAGGAAGGGCTCGACGTACTCCGTCATGTTATTGAAGTTATAGTTGGTAAAGACATCAAAAATCTTAGTTGTCTTCTCCACTTTTGCATCAGTCTGTGTGCGGAACACATCAATGTTAAGATGACTCTTTTTGTGCATGGACAATTTGAAGCTTTCCTTGCGATTGTAAGATTTCTCTTCTCCCGAGGTGTCCTTTACCTCATATTCCAGTACGGGCAGGATGGAGAACTCAAAGTTCTTGCCGGCAAAGGAAACCTTTGTTGTAAAGTTATTCACATCGTCGTGCTCATCACCATCTGCATAAGCAGATTGGTCGAGTTTGCCCCACAGTTTCTTAATGAAGACGTTGGCAATTTTAATACCCACCATACCGCCGATACCCAGCAGTTTATCGCTCCAGCAGTTATCGAAGTAACTGCCCGAGATGACACCCGGCAAGTGCATATAGTTCGATATGCTATAATCGCTCTCAAACTCCTCGCTGTAGTTAACTTCCGTTCCGCCGTCGATGTCGTAATTGGCAACAAGGTCACTGGCATTCAGTTTCTCCCGCTCGTTCTCAGCTATCATGTTCAGCCATGACATGATAATCTGGCACTTCTCTGCCACCTCGTCCTTCGGATCGACAGTGACGTTGCTGGGCAGGTGGATAACGTAGTTCATGCCCTCTTCCGCAGGCATCGTGCTTGTGTAGTAGTAGGGCTTTCCGTTCTTGGCGTTGAGCAAACCGAAGTTCTCATCGTCCGCATCCACCAATGATCGATAGACGGGTCTGCCTGTGTCGTTTGCCAGTTTCTGTGCCTCTGTTTCTGTGCCAGTGAACATCAACGCGCGGCACTGCTGTATGAGCCCGGGCACCATCTGAGTCAAGATGTACTTCTGCGAATGGATGAACTGCGAGGTGATCTTAGGACCGTAGGCCAGCGATTCGTCGCGTATCAGGTGGTACAAGTTGCCCTCTGCGTCGCGACCTTGGGCTATATCTACGAGTGTGCCGTAGTCGTCTGTTACTCCGGCCATCGTTCCGCCACCCAGTTTGCCAAGCATCTGCTGGAAGATGCTGTCAGGGATGGCACGGATGGTGCTCATGGGTGTCACCACCATGTTCTGAGTTATGCCTATATATAAGTCGGCTTCGGCGCCCACCATGTTCTTGTCGTCGCTGGTACTGATGTCCTGTTCCACGTTCATGGTGTAGGTGAAGTCACGCTTTCCTTCGCCATTGATGCCGTATCCGATGCCATCTCTCGTCTCGGTGTCTGACTTGTTGATGATGCCGTAGGTGGAGCCTAATCCCCCTTGAGCAGCCACCACACCCTGGAAGTTGTCAAGCGTGGTACCTGAAGTGTATGACAAGGTCAATCCTGCCTTATAGGACATCTCCAGCGTGTAGTTCAGCTTCAGTGTCGAGCCTTTCTCCAGTGTGGCAGTACTATTGGCTCCTGGCGGGTCGCGCAGGATATCTACGAGTAAGGGCTGATCGCTCACCAGTACGTCCTTGGCGCCGCTGGTGGGGAACATGTTCAGGATATAGCCCTGCAGCGGCTTGGCTTCGTAGGTGATACCATCCTGCTCCACTATCATCGACACTGTG